>NZ_PNOT02000215.1 GCF_002879535.1 Mesorhizobium intechi | reverse complement strand
GTATCCAAGTAAATCAGGACAATCAAATGTTTAGATTGCATATCATGTACGTTAGAATAGATGATTTATCGCCATGATGTTTCAAAATGTAATCCGAGCCGTGTCAACCGGACGAGACAGGGATGACGAATGCAGGGGTTTTTCCGGTTTCTCTCTGCAGCCAACGAAGAGGCAGGCGAGCGTCTTACCTGTCCGGCTTCCGATTTTTGAGCGCAGGGGCATTCCGCTCTCGCGCTGAGCGCCACGAACGACAGGACGAATGAGATGTCCGAGATGCCTGCAACCACCACCTTCTCCAACGCACCCGGGGCGGCGGGACCTCAGCAGCAGCCAGCGGCGTTCGTCGAGCATCCGGCGCGGCCCTCGGCGGAACAGCCGGGCCTCTTGCCAGTGACCACGGAGGTTGCTCCCGGTGGCATCATTGCGCCGGTCTCCAGGCGCCGCCGCCTCAAGCGCATCGCATTCGCGGCCGCGCTTCTGGCCTGCGCGACTGGCGGCGGTTATTGGGGCTATGGCTACTGGACCGCAGGCCAGTATCTGGAGTCTACCGACGACGCCTATTTGAAAGCCGACTACACGACGGTGGCGCCGAAGATCTCGGGCTACATTGCCGAGGTGTTCGTGCATGACAACCAGGCCGTCGAGGCCGGGCAAGTTCTCGCCCGCATCGATGACCGCGACTTCCGCGCCGCTCTCGCCCAGGCTGATGCCGAGGTCGAAGCCGCCGAGGCGGCCGTCCGCAATCTCGACGCACAGATCGCGCTGCAGCAGTCGCTGATCTTGCAGGCAAAGGCAACGGTCGCCGCAACGCAAGCTTCGCTGACGTTCGCCAGCACCGACGCCGACCGCTATGCGACGCTGGCGAGAAGCGGCACCGGTACTGCGCAGAAAGCCGAAGCAAGCCGCGCCCAGGCCGATCAGCTCGTCGCCGGGTTGCACCGCGACCAGGCCTCCTTAGCCGCGGCACAGGCCAAGATCGACGTACTCGCCACCGAGCGCGACAGTGCCATTGCCCAAAAGGATCGCGCCAAGGCAGCCGCCGAGCAGGCCCGGCTGAGCCTCTCCTATGCCACGATCACGGCACCGGTCGACGGCACCGTCGGCGCACGCACGCTCAGGGTCGGGCAGTATGTGGGGGCAGGCACGCAGTTGATGGCTGTGGTGCCGCTTGATGCCGTTTATGTCGTCGCCAACTTCAAGGAGACGCAACTGGCTCATGTACGCCCCGGTCAGCCGGTGCACGTCGCCGTCGACGGCTTCCCCGGTGTCGAGCTTACTGGCCACGTCGACAGCCTGTCGCCGGCGAGCGGCCTGGAATTCGCGCTGCTGCCGCCCGACAACGCGACCGGCAACTTCACCAAGATCGTGCAGCGTATCCCAGTGAGGATCGCCATCGACGATCACCAGCTCGGCGGGCTGCTCAGGTCCGGCATGTCTGTCGAGCCAACTATCGACACCAAAGCGGCCGTGCTGGCCGACGGTCGTTCCACCGTTTCGCGATGATCGACGCTGCGCCGTTCTTCCCGGCGCTCGAGGAGTTGCAGCAATGACAAACGCCGTCTCCTCGCTTCCGACGTCGGCTGGCGCCGCCCAAAACGCGGCCGGATCTGCTGGGACCGCCAGTTCATTGCGGGTGTGGGTGGCGGTGGTCGGCTCTGCTCTCGGCGCATTCATGGCCGTGCTCAACATCCAGATCGTCAATGCCTCGCTGGCGGACATCCAGGGGGCAATTGGGGCTGGCATCGATGACGGTGGCTGGATCTCGACGTCCTACCTCATAGCGGAGATTGTCGTGATCCCGCTCACCGGCTGGCTGTCCCAGGTCTTTTCGCTGCGCACCTATCTGATCACCAATGCGGTGCTGTTCCTCGTCTTCTCGGTCGCCTGCGCCTTCGCCGCCAATCTAGGTCAGATGATTGCCCTAAGAGCGATCCAGGGTTTCACGGGCGGCGTGCTCATCCCGCTCGCCTTCACCATTGTCATCACACTGTTGCCGAAAGCCAAGCAGCCGATCGGCCTGGCCCTGTTTGCGCTGTCGGCCACCTTCGCGCCAGCGATAGGCCCGACCATCGGCGGCTATCTCACCGAAAACTGGGGCTGGCAGTACATCTTCTACGTCAACCTCGTGCCGGGCGCTTTGATGGTCGGCATGCTGTGGTTTTCACTCGACCGCCAGCCGATGCGGCTTGGCCTGCTCGCCAAAGGAGACTGGCCGGGCATCGTCACCATGGCCATCGGACTCGCCGCTCTTCAGACCGTGCTCGAAGAAGGCAACAAGGACGACTGGTTCGGCTCGCCCCTTATCGCGCGGCTGGCGGTCGTGGCGGCCGCGTCGCTGACCCTGTTCGTCTGTATCGAGCTGGCGTCGAGCCATCCGCTGCTGAACCTCAGGCTGCTCGTCCGCCGCAACTTCGGCTTCGGTGTCCTCGCGAATTTCCTGCTTGGCATCGCACTCTACGGCTCGGTCTTCATCGTGCCTGTCTATCTCGCCCGCATTCAGGGCTACAATGCCGAGCAGATCGGCATGGTGCTTGCCTGGACCGGCCTGCCGCAACTCCTCCTGATCCCGCTCGTGCCCGGCCTTATGCAGCGCTTCGACATTCGCCTCGTCATTGCGGTCGGCTTTGCCCTCTTTGCAGCCTCTAATTTCATGAACATCCATATGAGCGCAGCATATGCCAGCGACCAACTGTTCTTGCCGAACATCGTCCGCGCCATCGGGCAGGCCCTTATATTGGCCCCGCTTTCGGCGATCGCCACATCAGGCATCGAGAATGAGAATGCCGGCTCGGCCTCGGCACTGTTCAACATGACCCGAAACCTCGGCGGGGCCGTTGGCATCGCACTGCTGCAGACCTTTCTTACCAAGCGCGAGCAGTACCATTCAAACGTGCTGGTTCAGTCGGTGTCGGTGTTTGAGGAGGCAACCCGCGCCCGCATCGCGCGGCTCGCTGCTTATTTCCTCTCGCATGGCATCAACGACCGGGCACTCGCAGCACAAAAGGCGATCGTTGCGATCGCCCTGAGGGTCCGCCAGCAGGCCTATGTGATGGCCTTCAACGACACTTTCTTCCTGCTTGGCGTCAGCTTGACGATCGCGTTAGCGGCCGCCCTGTTGCTGAAGAAGCCTGAACGTCTAACAGCCGGCGGCGCCCACTGATCTACTGTGGGGGAGCCGGGAACGCCAGCGGACATCAATTTGCTGGTTGGAGCTCCAGGGACAGTAGGCGCAATGCATGGATTTCCATAGGATGCGGCTTTGGCATGGCCGCACTAGGATGCAGTGTGAATTCGCGAGCCCAGATAGGTGCTGCGCCAAGCGCTGACGATTCTCACGCCGTTCATGTCAGGCAGGAGGAGCTCATGATGCGCGTCTGGTCGCACCGTCCCAGATACTTACATCTAGGACTATTTTTCGCGGCATACGTGTTGGGCTGCGGATTTGCCCAGCTGCTCGCAATCGTACCTGGAACGGGCATTTCGGTCTGGCCTCCGAGTGGGCTGTTTATTGCCACGCTTGTGCTTGCCTCCAGACGCAGCTGGCCATGGTGGGTGGTGGCAGGCTGTCTGGCCGAAATGTTCAGCAATCTCGTATGGTTCCACAGCCCGTGGCCTGCGGCCTTGCTGATTTATGTCGGCAACGCTCTTGAAGCGACTTGTGGTGCCTGGCTCGTGAACCGGACCAGCAAGCGGCCAGGCGAACTGGAAACCCTGCGGGAAGTGCTCGCATTCGTCGTGCTTGCCGCGGGGATCGCGCCACTCGTAAGCGCGACGGTGGGAAGCGCAACACTAGCCTGGTTTGGCATGCAGTCGCAAACCTTCACGGGGGCTTGGCCTCTATGGTGGATCGGAGATGCCACCGGGGTTTTGATCGTAGCACCGCTGGCGCTGGTTGTGTTTCAGAACTGGAGACGCCGGCCCCACCTCTCGGCCGCCCGATGGGCGGAGGTTTGCGTCCTGGGATTGATCTTTCTGGGTATCGCCGCCCTTTCCTTGAGCGGCTACCTCCCATTCGCCTACATGATCATGCCGCCTCTTCTTTGGGCTGCCGTGCGTTTCGAGTTCAAGGGCGCTGCCGTTGCCTTGACCCTCCTTGCCCTGATCACAGCATTCTTCACGGTATTCGGCGCTGGCGAATTTGCCGGTGGTCCGGACGCGCTGAAGCACAAACAGATCATGCTGCAGCTTTTCCTGGGGATCTCGGCATTTTCAGCGCTCATCGTCGCCGCCATATCCCGGCAGCACCAGGTAGCGCTGCTCACATTGCATCAAAGCGTGGAGGCGCTGCGCGACCGTGAGCGCGAGCTTTCGCAGCTGGTTGACATGGTTCCGAGCCATGTTTGGCGATTGAGGCCCGACGGGGAGCCGACCTTCTTCAACAAGCGGATGGTTGATTTCCTCGGCCTGAATATCGCGGATTTGGGCAAGCCCGGAATGAGCAAGCTCGACGCAATCATAGAGACAGTCCATCCAGACGATGCCGCCGGCTTCAGGAATTCGCTGCATGGCTCGCTCGACACCGGCGAGAGCTTCGCGATGCGATATCGACTGCGCCGCGCCGACGGCGCCTACCACTGGATGTCGAGCCGTGCCGACCCGATGCGGGATCAGGCCGGGCGCATCGTCCAGTGGTACGGCCTCTGCCATGACATAGACGATCAAGTGCACGCCGAAGAGGCGCTGCGGCGAAGCGAGCGGCAGCTTCAGGAGATGGTCGACGCCGTGCCGGTCCGCATCTGGAGCGCGACGCCAACGGGCGGGATGGTGTACTTCAACAAGCGATACCAGGATCATTTCCGCGCCGTAATCCCGAACTTCGAGACGATCGACAAATCTCGCATCGAGAATTTGCTGCAGGAGCTGGTTCATCCAGACGATGCTCCCCAGATCGAGCGCACGATGCAGAGCTGTTTCGAATCTGGCGGCTCGTCCGCCATGCGATTTCGTTGGCGCGAGAAAGACGGCACCTACCGCTGGGCCGAATGCAGGGTGGGGCCGCGGCGCGACCCGGATGGAACGATAGCGCAATGGTACGGCGTTTCTCTCGACATCGACGATGAAATGCGCGCGCAGGAGGCATTGCGGGACAGCGAACGTGAGCTCTCTCAGCTCGTCGACATGATACCGAGCCATGTTTGGCGGCTGAGCCCGGACGGCGAACCCAGATTCTTCAACAAGCAGATGGTCGATTTCCTCGGTCTGAAGGTTGCGGACACGGACAGGCCGGGCATGAGCCGGCTGCAGGCGATAATCGAGACCGTCCATCCCGATGATGCGCCGCAGTACGAAGAGACCCTTCGCCATAGCCTTGCCACTGGCGAAAGCTTCGCCATGCGGTACCGGCTACGTGGCGCCGACGGCGCATACCGCTGGATGTCGGGCCGCGCCGAGCCAATGCGGGACAACAGCGGACGTATTGTCCAGTGGTTCGGCCTCACGCACGACATAGACGAGCAGGTGCGCCTTTACAGCGACCTCGAGGAACGAGAAGCCAGGATTCGGCGACTCGTCGATTCGGACATCATCGGGATCGTCTTCTGGGATTTGGACGGAACGCTCATCGATGCCAATGACGCGTTTCTTCGCATGGTCCAGCACGATCGCGATGAACTGAAGGCCGGGCTTGATTGGCTGGCAATGACGCCCCCCGAATGGCGGGATGTGCACGCCCGGGAGGAAGCCGAAGAGCTTATGGCGACGGGCAAGATGCAGGCCCGCGAGAAGGAGTACTTCAGGAAGGATGGCAGTCGGGTGCCTGTCCTGATCGGTGGCGCATTTTTCGAGGGGCAGACCAAGCAAGGCGTCGCCTACATTCTCGATTTGACCGAGCTCAAGCGCGCGGAAGCGGCGTTGCGGGTCCGCGAGCGCGAATTGCAGCAGCTTGTCGACGCCCTGCCGGTCCACGTCTGGAGCTGGACGCCCGATGGCAGGCTTGCCTATCTCAACAAGCGATCCTTGGAGGAACTCGGCCTCTCCGGCGCGAACTTCGAGGAATGCGCCAGGGTGGCGCAACAGCTGATTCATCCGGACGATGCTGCCGGGGTGCTGCGTACGTCGCTCAATTGCCTCAAGACCGGCGACCCCTTCATGATGCGCTATCGCCGGCGCTGGAAAGACGGCAGCTATCGCTGGATGGAAGGGCGTTGCGAGCCTCTGCGTGATCACGACGGAACGATCGTGCAGTGGTACCAGGTTTCCATCGACATCGACGATCAGGTGCACGCGCAGGAGACTCTCATTGAGAGGGAACGCTTCCTTTGGCAGCTCGTTGAAACGCTGCCGGCGATGATCGATTGTGCCGCGCCCGATGGCGAGCCGGTTTATCGCAGCCAGCAGCTGCGCGAATTCCTCGGGTATGAGCTTGAAACACTGGACGGCACGGGAAAGTCCCGTTTGGTCGGCACGCTCGATGCCGGTGTTCACCCCGACGACGTCGAGGGAGTAAAGCAAAGATACGCTCATTCGCTCGCTACCGGTGAGCCTTACGCGCGAAGGCATCGTCTGCGGCGTTTCGACGGCGAATATCGCTGGGTCGAGACGCGCGCCGCCCCGATGCGCAACGCCGAAGGCGCCATCGTGCAGTGGAACGTGATCTGCCTGGACATTGATGGTGAGGTCCTTATGCAGGAACAACTGCGTCTCGCCCAGGAGAACCTCGCGCGTCAGAGTCAGGCCGCCAGCCTGGCCGAGCTCTGCGCGTCCATCGCCCATGAGGTTAACCAGCCGCTGGCTGCCGTGGTGGCGAACTCACACGCCTGCCAGCGCTGGCTTAACGCTGAACCGCCAAATCTTGAACGAGCACAAAAGACCGTGGAACGCGTCATCCGGGACGCCAACGCCGCGGCGGACGTCGTCGGTCACATCCGTGCCTTGTTCAAGCAATCCATGGGGACGGGCGTAACCGCGGCGCTTTCCGAGGTCATTGCCGAAGCGCGTGACCTCATGGCCGAGGAGGCGACGCGGCGACGGGTCAGCTTGAGCATTGATGTTGAAAACAATCTTCCGCCTGTCGCGCTTGGGCGCGTCCAGATCCAGCAGGTTCTGGTCAACCTCATGCGTAATGGCATGGAGGCCATGGACACGGTTGCCACGGACAGGATTCTCCGGATGCGTGTGCGCCGAATGACGGATGTGGTCCAGACCGAAATCAGCGATCGTGGATCAGGTATCGAGTTTCCCGACAAGATATTCCAGCCGTTCTTCACGACGAAAGAGCAGGGGATGGGAATGGGCCTCGCGATCTGCCGCTCGATCGTAGAGTCTCACGGCGGGCGGTTGTGGGCGGAAGCGAACGAACCGCGAGGGGCGAAATTCGTCTTCACATTGCCAATTGAAACGAAAGCGGCATCGTGACGCCAACGGACCGCAGGGGTTTGACGTTGAAACACACAGCGTCCTGGAGCGGCTCAACCGTGGATTGGGCGCTCAGGTGCGCACTGGCTCGAGCTCACAGGAATTTGCCCAACACACCCACCGCAAGGTCGTAATAGAATGCATGGATTTCCATGAGGTGCGGTCGCAGCCTATTGGGACTAAGTTGGTGAGGTGAGTGCATCAGTCCAGATTCAACTGTTGAGAGCAAATGCTGTACGAAGCGCCAACAATCCCCCGACGGGAGGTCCGCGCTATGACGACAGGTGACCATATTGTCTTCGTGGTGGACGACGATGCACGCATTCGGGAAGCTCTCAGCGAACTGCTTGCCACATATGGCATGCACGCTGTCGCCTTCGGATCGGCTGGCGAATTTGTCAGCGCCGACAAGCCAGACGTCCCAGCCTGCCTCATCCTCGACGTCGAGTTGCCGGATATCAACGGCCTCGATCTGCAAAAGCAGATTGCGCAGGGCGAGCATCCGCCGATCGTTTTCATAACAGGGCATGGCGACATTCCGTCATCCGTCCGAGCAATCAAGGACGGCGCGGTGGACTTCCTCACCAAGCCTTTCAGTGACTCCGATCTCATGGCTGCAATCCGGGTGGCGATCGCCCGGGATCGGCAGGCCCGATCGGAACGTGCCGAACTTGGTGGGTTGAGGCAGCGCTATCAAGCGCTCACGCCGCGCGAACGGGACGTGCTGCCGCTGGTGGTGAGTGGCTTGCTCAACAAGCAAGCCGCCGCCGAGCTGGGGATCAGCGAGGTCACTTTGCAAATCCATCGAAGGAACGTCATGCAAAAGATGATGGCGGCGTCTCTTGCCGATCTCGTGCGTATCGCGGAGCGACTGGAAATACCGATAACCCACTCGCGCCGGGCAAGAGGGGAATGAGCGTGAGTAAGCATAAAACTGTAGTGGCGGTTGTTGACGACGATCCAAGGCTGCTGGAATCGATGGAGGAACTCCTTGAGTCCGCAGGCTATGCGGCCCGCAGTTTCTCGTCGGCGCAACAATTGTTGATCAGCGGACTATCGGGACTGGACGTTCTGATCACCGATATCGGGATGCCTGGCATGGACGGCTTTGAACTTCGTGACCTGGTGAACAGGGCCCGCCCGGAGTTGCCGGTTTTCCTGATCACGGGACGCCACGAGATAGCCGATCAGGACCGCGCGAAAGGGATCAGAGGGTTTTTCCGAAAACCTTTCGATGCTCACGCCCTGCTCGCGGCCGTCGGCGAGACTTTGCGCAACCATGACAAGGAGGATGGACATGAGAGTTGACCAGCCGCTCTTGCGGAGATCGGCGCCGTTTGTGCAGCGGAAAGATGAGACGGAGCAGCCGCTCGTCATCATTGTCGATGATGATGCATCGGTCCGGGAGGCACTATCGGAATTGATCCTGTCGGCGGGTTTCCGGCCGATTTCCTTCGCTTCGACACACGAATTGCTTGATGCCGATGTGTTGGACAACCCGGGCTGCCTGATCGTCGACGTGCGGATGCCAGGAGCAAGCGGACTCGATCTTCAACATCACCTGGCCCAAACCGGAAATCCCAAGCCATTGATCTTCCTGACTGGCCATGGAGATATTCCGATGAGCGTCCAGGCGATGAAGGCTGGCGCCGTGGACTTTCTGACCAAGCCGGTCCGGGACCAAACACTGCTTGATGCCGTGACTACAGGCGTTGCGGCGGATGCCGCGCGCCGGGCGGAAGCGGTAATCGTCAAGCGCAACATCGAACGTCGCGAGACCCTCACGCCGCGCGAGCGCGAGGTTCTGCGTGAAGTGGCGCGCGGGCGAGTCAACAAGCAGATCGCTTTCGACCTCGGCATCAGTGAGGTGACGGTCAAGCTGCACCGCGGCAATGTCATGCGCAAGATGGAGGCCGCGTCCATTGGCGAACTGATCCGGGCATGGGAAACGCTGCCCGCGTCGATGCGCGAGGATGGCGCGACCTAGATACTTGATACGAGCCTGTTCAATCCTGGACGCAAAACGATTGCCGTGTCATCGGACGAATGGTTGAGCGGCCGGAACGTGCTGCAGCCTCCAGGTTGCCGGCACCGTCAGTGCTGACGCCGGCCATCGGAACCGGCGCCTGTAGCCATAGGTCGCGCTCGCCTTACTTGCGTAATTTTCACCGCTATCGGGCTCGGTCCGTGAGCGTTGCGGTTGCCCGATACCCAGCCCTATAGGCATGGCCAACTCACCGCGAAGCCCTGCAGACATGTCGGCTTGCCCGTCCTGAACCTTGGCATTGGATGAGAGATCCTTCCGTAGAATAGGTTCGCGGCCCGGATCGGTGCATCCTCCTTAAGCCATCACGAGCGTCGAGCTTCGATCGTTTCTTCGCCTTCCATTTAGCGAATTTCGTCGCGTGGGCGGTCGTAATGGCTAGCTGGATTTTCAATGGCCACGTCACGGATGGATGCGATGAATCGGGATGGACTCTTCTCCATTGGCTCTCCCAATTTCTGGGGCCATACGATAACCGTTCTTGGCAACCTTTCGCGTATATTGAATCGCATCTCGGGCGGCCCGCGAGGGCAAACGCTGTGCGCTCGCATTGCTGAACGACGGCCCGATTGCTGGTTCTGTCGGCTAATGTCCCGGATTGTCGAACCGGACCACTGCGCCATCGAACTCGCGTGCTGGGTGAAGCGCCGGGGCGGCTGAAGCGGAATGGCGGATAGACCATCCGGGAAGACGGAGCACTGATGCAGGAAGTCCCTTCCGAACAAGCCGTATGTGGATTCGCGTAGCCCTGCGCGAACTGGCAACCAATCCTCATTGATGGGCCGTGGCCGGCCGGCGATGTGCCCGCATCCTATGCCTAAGCATAGGGTAACCAGTCCCGAGGACTCTATAGACCCCGACAGACCAGCAGTAGTACCGTCTGAGCGGTACACCGCCTGGTTACGCCGCGAGGACAGCGATCGACGATCGAGAAACCATCAAGGGATCGGCGCGCTTCGATCTCACAAGAACCAGTGATGGGCTTTCTGGCTGCTGCGTCGATTGTGGGACTGTTTTGCTGCACTCGCTGAGAGGGCCGAGCTCAACTGGAATGCCCATGCAGAGATACGCTTACCCAACCACACGACTTGGCAAGCGAAGCCTCTGTCTACGGATGCTGCCGCTTTTGATCGGTTTGCTGCTTGCGGTACAGCCAGTCTATGCCGACGGGGTGCTGCGCATACCGTACGTGGCCGATATTGGATCGTTTGATCCGGACAACGGCTTTGAGACAGGAGCGATGAGTGCAATCGACAACGTCTACCAGGGTCTGGTCCAATACCAGCCCGGTTCGACCAGGATCGTTGGCTTGCTCGCCAGGAGTTGGGACATTTCCGACGATGGCCTGACCTACACCTTCCACTTGGTCCACGGTGTCAAGTTCCACGATGGCACGCCATTCAATGCGGCGGCGGTCATAAAGTCGTTCGAGCGCCGCCGCGATCATCGAATGATCCTGAGCTACTTCCTGGCCAACGTGAAGGACATGAAGGCGCCCGACGATTCGACGGTCGTGCTTACCCTCGGGCATCCCCAGCCTTCGTTCCTCGATGCCCTTGCCAGTCCATGGGGGCCTAAGGTCATCAGTCCGTCAGCGCTCGCCGAGCATGACAACGGCGATTTCGCGGCGACTTGGCTCAATGAGCATGCGGTTGGCACAGGTCCGTTCAAACTGGCTGAATTCAAACGCGGACAGCGCTATGTGCTCGAACGCAACGACGCCTATTGGGGGAACAAACCGTTCTTCCAGCAGGTCCAGATTTCGGTCGTTCCCGATATCAGCCAGCAGATACTGCAATTGCAGGCGGGTGCGATCGATGCCGTGCCAATCAATTATCCGTTCGCCCAACTAACCAGCCTGCCGGGAACTCTGGAAATCACCACCGCCCCGAGCATGATACCGTACGACCTGTTCGTTAAGCCAAACTCGCCGCTTGACGAGGCCGAGGTACGCAAGGCCGTTCTGACGGCAATCAACCCTGCGCTGTGGGTAAGGGACGCCTTTGGCGGGTTCGCAAGCCTGTCGAGGTCGGTGTATCCGAACGTGATGCTCGACCCGGTAAATCCAATACGGTTCCCGACCGACTTCGAGGCGGCGAAAGCCGCAATCGCCAAGCATGGCGAGGTCCATCTGGTCATTGGCCTCCACAGCGCGGCCCCGAGCTACGCCCGCATCGCCGACCTGATGATCGCGCAACTGGCATTGATCGGCGTAAAGGCGACGGCATACGTCCTGCCCTCCGGTGCTGCTTATGCGTTGAAGGACGACCCTAGCCCTCCCGACTTGCTGCTCACGATCGCAGGCCCGGACGCCGCTCATCCGGAGAACCAGGCCAAGGTGTTTTTCACAAAAGACGCACCCCTCAACTTTTTTGGCCGGGTGCTGCCGGAAGCCGATGCTGTCGTGAACCAGGCCGGGCAGTTGACGGATGTCAAAGAGCGCAACGCGCTCTACGAGAGAGCGGGGCAGATGTACTTCGATGCCGGCATCGTCATCCCGCTGGTCAATGTCAACGATGTGGTTGTCCACGCCAAGGGTCTGAAGGATCTTGGACTCCGTCCGGTTTACCCGCCCGGCAACATCGACTTCGCCACCGTTCGTTGGGGGCCCTGAACATCGGCCATCCGGTTAGTTCTCAAAGGTCAGGCTCGCACCGCAGATGGTCAAGCACTCGCACCGAATGTCCAGTTCCGTGACCGAGCCTTTCCTCGCCGTCAGAGACCTTACAGTCACCCTCAGCCGTGAAGGCCGGCCTTCCCGTGTCATCGATGGCATCACCTTCGACATGCTTCCTGGCGAGGTCGTCGCGCTGGTCGGGGAAAGCGGTTCCGGCAAGACGAGCATCGGGCTTACCCTTCAGGGGCTGCTGCCGAGGGACTACCAGCCGTTGGTTGGTGGCTCGATCCGGCTCGCGGGGATAGAGCTCGTCGGTGCGGCAAGCCGCACATGGCGGTCGGTCCGTCGCCGCCTCGTCCGCGCCATCCCGCAAGATCCAATGGGCGCGCTCAACCCGACAATGACCATTCGTCACCAGATGCGGGAATCCAACGGGGGATCGATCGAGGGCTGGCTCAGCCGAACCGGACTGCCTGACCCGGGCCGCATCGCGGACGCGCTTCCACATCGCCTGTCGGGTGGGCAGCGTCAGCGCGTGCTTATTGCCATGGCGATGATGGCGAGACCGAAGCTGCTTATTGCCGATGAACCCACCACTGCGCTCGACGTCACCGTGCAGGCGCAGATCCTCGACCTCTTGCGCGCCCTCACCCGCGAGCAGCAGACCGCCATTCTGTTCGTTACGCATGATCTGAACGTCGCAGCCTCGCTGGCCGACCGCGTCCTGATCCTCTACGCCGGACGCATCGTTGAAATGGGTCGGATGCAGGACGTGGCCCGTAATGCCGCGCACCCCTATTCAATCGGCCTGCTCGCCGCCCGATACGATCTGGACTCTGATCGGCGGCGGCCGCTTATCACACTTCCGTTCGAGCACGTGCCCCCTGTCAATCTTGCGAGCGCCTGCGCCTATGCGCAGCGCTGCCCGATCGCCCAGCTTGATTGCACTGCAATCCGTCCCTCGCTGGCGGCTGCTTCCGCCCACGGCGGCGCAGCTGCCTGCCTCCATCAGGGACAAACCCGCTTTGTTTCAGCGCAACGCGTCGACGCGAAGCCTTGGCCGGCTCCGGCGATCCAGGCAACCGCCGCCTTGAGGCTACACAATGTCAGCAAGACATATCCAACAGGCAACCGCTCGTTTTGGGGACGTCAATCGCAGCCTGTTCTCAGATCTGTCAGCCTCACGATCAAGCTCGGCGAGTGCGTGGCCCTCGTGGGCGAGAGTGGCGCCGGCAAATCGACCCTTCTAAGGATTGCCGCCGGACTGGTGATGCCCGAGGGCGGCACGGTGACCCGCTTCGACAAGGCGCTCCCGCAAGTCGTGTTCCAAGACCCCGTGGCGGCGTTGACGCCCTGGCTCACGATCGGCGAGCAGATCGGCGAGCGCCTGCGGGGCGTTTCGCGGGACAGCGACTACGCCCGCCGTCGCGTCGGAGAGGCAATGAAGCTTGTCGGCCTCGATCCGGTCCTGATGGATACCCTCCCGGCCGAGATGTCGGTTGGCCAATGCCAGCGCGCCGTTTTGGCTCGCGCGGTAATCGTCCCCCCGAGGCTTCTGCTCTGCGACGAGCCAATCAGCGCCATGGACGTGTCGCTGGCGGCCACCACCTTGAACCTCCTGAGTGATCTGCGCCGGCGGCTCGACATGGCGATGCTGTTCGTGACGCACGATCTGGCGGCCGCCAGGATCATCGCCGACCGTATCGCGGTGCTGAAGGACGGCGAGTTGGTCGAGGTGGCCGATCCAGATGCCATCGTTGCCGCACCACAGTCCGCCTACACGCGGTCTCTCATTGCAGCGATGCCTGGCCCACAGGGGGGAGGCCGCCGATGACTGGCCGGTCAAGCCGGGACACGTCGCCCGTGCGGCCTCGGTTCAACTGGCGCGATTTCTTCCGGCGTGCCGGCTGGCTGGAAAGTGTCGGTATTGTCGGCTTGCCTGTGGTCACCATCTTGGCAGCGCTGGCGCCGTGGATCACGCCGTTTGACCCCCTGCTGCGTGTCGCCGCGGCCTACCTGCCGCCCTCAACTGGACATTGGTTCGGCACCGACGAGATCGGCCGCGACTTGTTCTCGCGGGTTATCCTCGGCATTCAGTACACGTGGCTGTCGGGGCTCGCCATTATCGCTTTTACGCTCATTGTGGGCTCCCTGGTCGGACTGATTTCGGGTCTGATGGGGGGCAAGATCGATCTGGTTATCGGGCGCATCGTCGATCTCTTCATCGTCCTTCCATCAACTTTGATCGCGCTCGCTTTCGTGGCAGCAGTTGGCCCCGGCCTCGTCAACACGATGATCGCGCTCGCCATTTTCTGGTGGCCTTGGTACGCGCGCATATCCCGCGACGAAATTCGCCGTCTCAAGGCCCGTCCTCACGTCGAGGCAGCGCGCATGGCCGGGGTGCGCGGTCCGCGTCTGCTGCTGCGTTACTTGTTGCCGGGAGTGGCTCCGGCCCTGCTCATCGGAGCGTCGCTGGACGTCGCCAACGTCATTATGACGCTATCGCTTATGTCGTTCCTTGGCCTTGGACTGCCTGCACCGGCGCCTGAACTCGGAGCAATGACGTCGCGCACGCTCGACAGTCTCACCGTCCATTGGTGGCTGCCGATCCTGCCGGCCGCGGTTATCTTTCTGCTGTGCCTTCTCGCCAACCTTGCGGGTGACGGAATTCGCGCCGCGCTAAGGGGGGTGTAGATGCTGGCATATCTCGCCAAAAGCATCGTCGGCGCCGTCGTCGTTCTTCTCATGATGAGCTTGATCGTCTTCGGCCTGCAAAGCGTGATTCCTGCCGATCCAGCGCGGGCCATTGCCGGGCCAAACGCTCCGCCGGAAACGGTCGAGGCGGTGCGCAAGGAACTCGGGCTGGATGACCCGGCTATCATTCAGTACGGGCGCTTTTTATCGCGCCTCGCCCATGCGGATCTTGGAACCTCGGTCAGGACACGTCGGCCAGTGTCCGACGACATACGGCAATATCTTCCCGCCACGCTTGAACTCGGACTGGCGTCGATCGCTTTGGGAGTGGCGCTTGCGCTCGTCATGGCCGTGCTTCAGTTTCTGATACCGGGATCAGGCGGCATAAGGCTCCTCATGGTGGGCGTGGGCTCCACGCCGATCTTTCTGTCGGCCTTGCTTCTCAGTTACTTCTTCTGGTTCCGGTTCGATTGGCTTCCCGGCGCGGGTAGGCTTGGCTACCGCGACTTCGCGGGCCCAACGGGATTGAATGTCATCGATGGAATACTGCTCGGGCGCCCCGAGGTCAGCGTGGACGCGCTACGCCACCTGCTCTTGCCAGCGCTTGCTTTGGCGCTGCCTATCGGCATCGCGGTTGGTCGAAGCCTGAACGGCGCGCTGCATGAAGTTATGAGTGAGCCATATGTTCGCACGGCACGTGGCAAAGGTCTCAGCGAGACAAAGGTGCTGTTGCGCCACGGTTTGCGCAATGCCGCCACGGCCCCACTGTCCATGCTCGGTCTGCAGGTCCGCCTTCTCTTCGGCAATCTGCTTATCGTCGAGCGCGTTTTCGGGTGGCCGGGCCTTGGTCTTTACACGGTCCAGGCTTTTGCCAGCGCCGATCTTCCGGCGGTGCTGGGCGTCGCCATCGTCTTCGGAATCTTGTACATCCTGGTCAACACGCTCATAGAAATCGGGCAATCGATGGCCGACCCCCGAATCAACCTCTGACGAGTTCACTCGGACGCTTGCTGTCGCGGCAGTGTCTTGGTGGAGTCGCCGGTGCGGACAGGGAGGCTGAAGGCTATGGATGCTCCTCCTGTCTCGACATTTTCCGCCCAAATGCGTCCGCGGTGAGCCTCGACGATCGAGCGGCAGATCGCCAGGCCCATTCCCATTCCATCCGGCTTGGTCGTGTAGAACGCGTCGAAGATCCGGTCGGGATTGCTAAGCCCATTGCCGCGATCTCGCACTTCGACCTCGACAGTTCCGTCATTCCGATGCCGAGACACGATGCGCAAGCTTCGCACGTCGATGTCGACGTCCTGCATCGCTTCGATGCCGTTGCGGACGAGGTTCAGGACGACCTGCTCCATCTGCACGTGATCGGCGACTGTCGCTGGAAGATCAGGATCGAGGTGGAGGTCAAGCTCGACGTTGGCCGAGGCCAGCCTGTCACCCAGAAGGTCACACACCTCGCCGATCACCGCATTCAGATCGACCGCCTGCGGTTCGCTTTCGGCCTTGCTGAACAGGGTCCGGATGCGGCTGATCACCTGCGCTGCCGCGTCGGCGTTTCTGATGATCTTCTGGGCGACCCGGCTGGCATGATTGAAGTTGGGCGGGTCGGCGTTGAGCCATCTCTGGAATGCGCCGGCGTTGGCCACGACAGCCTGGAGCGGCTGGTTGAGTTCGTGCGCAATGGACACCGACAGCTCGGACAGACTGGCGGCGCGCAGGGCGCGCGCGAGGCGCTCGTCTGCCAGGCGCAGGGATTCCTGGGCGCGGACCTCGTCGTCAATATCGAAGTTGACACCGTACCAACGCAGGATCGTGCCGTCTTCGTCGCGCAGCGGTTCGAAGCGCGAATCGATCCAGCGATATTCGCCGTCCTTGCGGCACAGCCGGCCTTTGTGCTGCAGCGGCTCTCCGCGAGCAAATGACTTCTGGAAGACGGCCTTGACGCCCGCCTTGTCGTCGGGATGGAACAACTCCACATGCGAGGCGAATCGCCGTGTGCCTCGCGGTTCTTCCTGGGCGGGGTCGATCCCCGCCCAGTCGACGAACCGTTTGTTGAAATAGTAGGGTAATCCCGCCGGCGTCATCAGCCATATCATGGTGGGAACCGTATCGACCAGCAGCCTGAGCTCCCTCTCGCTCTTCCGTAAAGCGGCTTCGGCTTTGCGTCGGTCGTCTATGTCCTCGGTATGGCCATACCACCCGACGATTCGACCTCGCTCATCGCGAGAGGCAACACCGGTATCGCGAAACCATCGATAGGAGCCATCGAGCCTGCGCAAACGCTTTTCAGCGATCATCGGCTCGCCCGTCTTCAGGCTGTGGCGCCACTGCGTCATGCTCGTCTCTGCATCGTCGGGATGGACAAATCTCCGCCACCAGGAAAAGTCGTCGGCATCCATGACCTCGCGCATTTCTTCGGCTGTAATGCCAACGTACTCGAGGGCTGCCCGATTGAGGAACCGAAGGCGTCCGTCGGGATAGGCGGACCAGCCGAGGCCGGGGGTGTGGGCGGTACCTGCTCCAGCGCCCTGGTAAACCCGGTCGTAAAAGCTGGTGGTCCTGAAGATCTTTACCACGAGCCATACCGCAAGAGCCCCGAATACGTACGCGGCGAACCGAGCCGAACTGCTCGCCGTCACGTCCAGCGGGGACAGCAACATAGCCGCCGACATCAAGCTTGTGGCTGCCACGGCCACCAATCCGGCCCTCCAGTCCAGGCAGATGCACACGATTGCAACCACGACCAGCAGGCCAGATGGGTCGCGGGTCAACAGCGTAACCAAGAGGCACGCAACACTTATTCCCGCAGCCACGGCGCGACGTTGCCGCGATGAGGTTAGTTCCATCTGAGACCCTCTGGATGCCGCTTCCGCGGCCAACCTATCGTCGCGGCCCCGTTCACTCAGTTGGCAAAATGCCCTCTTGCTCCCGGTCGCGCGATAGGTTTCCCAGCGGCGGAAGCTATCCTCAACCGGCACTGGATATCGGCTGGAAGCGATTGGCAGACGTTGAACAGATGAGAGACGGACCGCGCGTTCATCTTCTTCATCATGTTGCTCCGATGGAGCTTCACGGTGATTTCGCTGATACCAAGACCGAATGCGATCTCCTTGTTCATCGCGCCAGAGACCACAAAACTCAGAACTTCCCGCTCGCGCGGCGTGAGCGACTCGTAAAGGGCCGAGTTCTTCTGGGCCACGGCTAAGGCCGCTCTTCTGGCGATGTCGGTCGCAATGGCCGTCGACACGGCGTCCAGGAACGCTTGGTCGCGCACCGGTTTCGTGAGGAAATCGAGCGCGCCGGCCTTCATGGCTTCGACGCTCATGGCGATGTCGCCATGACCCGTCAGGAAGATGATGGGCGTCTGTATGTCTTTGGCTGCAAGGAGCTGCTGGAGATCAATCCCGCTCAGACCCGGCATTCGCACATCGAGAACGATACAACCCGGGCGGCTTGGAAGCTTCGCGCTGAGCACGTCCTGGGCTGAGGAAAACGACATTGACTCGATCCCAACCGATCTGAGCAGCTCCTGTAACGAGTCGCGGACCTCCGCATCATCGTCGACCAGAATTGCCATGGGGCTGTCTGCAGTTTCCGAATTTGCCACGCCCATAATCCTCTTTCGGGGCGATCTGGACACGAATTGACCGTGTTCGGGTTGACCATTATCAGCCGCCCGTCCATCGCACGTCAACTGAACCGCACATGCACTGCCTTGAGAAACTCGTCTTGGGCACCCCGGATGGTCGCAGGATAGACCCGGATATGCATCTTCCCTCGATGCCTGACGTAAAGGAAGGATTGAGGGCGGCGCAACACGACAATGGGCGACCAGGGCCTAGTGATTTGTTTAGGCACCCTAGACTTGGGTATAGGCTGCCTTCGTTGCGGTTCGAACGCGTACGCTCTGCTAGAGGACTGCAGCGGAGTGGCGTCGGCGCCATTGGAGGCGTCGCGACGGGAAGCAAGCCGATAACATGCTGCGCCGCGACGACCTCCGGTAGTCGATGTCAGTTGGTGCTCGAATGAGCCTGCGCTCGGCGACTTGCCAAAAGCTGCAAGGTAGCGAATGTCGCCACGCAAAGCCCGATCAAGACATGCGTCCACATCGGCCCCTGCGCCGACCCGAAGCCGAGCGCAAACGGAGCCGCCACCGCCCAGCATCCTAAAATGAGGTTGGACCATTCCGCCCAATCCCCGTAGCGATAGAGGGCCACGGCGGAACCGCACACGATCAGCGTGCCGACGACCCCGGCGTTCCAGGCCGCGGCAGGCAGCCCGGCGAATGTGATAGCGGCGAAGGCCAAGCCTGCGCCGAGTATCAGGTTGGTCCACTCCAATCCCTTGCTCGGTACTTCACTTCTCATCTTCATCTCCTATGTCAGCCGCGCCACGGGAGTGGCCGGTGCAAGGAGAGTGGGCCTGTCCGGCGCACCGGCCAATTCTACACAGGCACCGATCCCGCGATGCTAAGGTCTAGGACGGTTCGGGCACGGTGATGGTGGGACATACCGAAGCGCTTGGGTTACGGCGCGATTGCGGAATACGACCAACAACCTCCGGCCCCTGGCTTTCAGGTAGCCGAAGACGCCGCGGCCCATTCTATTCGTGATAGCTGGCCTCGCGTTTGTCGAAGGCCAGGCCGTCATCGGCATCGTCGCCGGACTCGATGCGCATTTCCTTGTCATGCGGCATATCGGTTTTGTTCAGAGCAATGCGAAAATCGGCGACGCGCGTCAGCGTGGCGCGCCAGTCGGCGATGCTGCCGATATTGTTGATGAACCAGCGCAGCGACGAATGCACCTGGTTGAAGGCGCCCACCGCCATCATCATTCCGCCAAAGCTGACATCGCCTGAAAAATAAACTGGCGAGGCAACCAGGATCGGCGCCACGACGGTGATCCAGCCATAGGTTTCGGTGACCCAGGACAGGTTGAGCTGGGCCACATAGATGCGCCGCGTTGCGTCCAGCACGGTGCCGAGGGCGAGCTCCAGCCGCCGCCTGGCGTCGGCTTCACCATGACCTAGCGCAATGGCATCGACGTTCTCGTTGACGCGCACGATCGAAGAACGCAGTTCCGCGTCGCGGGCGTAGCGATCGCCGTCGAGCTTTATGAGCGGACGCCCTACCACCCAGCTCAGCCACGATGCGATGCCCGCATAAAGGAATGCGGCCCAGACCATGTAGCCTGGGATCGCCAGCGACCAGCTACCGATGTGGAACACGAAGCCGGAAGACAGTTCCCACAACACGCCGACAAACGAGGCGAGCAGGATGAACGACTGCAGCAAGCCGACGCCGAGATCCGTCGTCAGGTCCGACAAGTGAGCGGCATCCTGCTGTATGCGCTGATCGGGATTGATGCCGATGGCGCCGGCATTGGCCAGCCGGAAGGCGCGCGCCGGCCGCATCCACTGGTCGATCAGGTCGAGCGTCAGCGCCTCGCGCAGCTTCAGCCGGGTCATCTGGTTGAGCCAGGTCTGGCTGATGCTGAGCACCAGCAGCCCGCCGGCAATCATCGCAAAGACCATAAGCTGATGCAGGAACGCCGCCATGTCGCGCCGGGCCAGCGCATCATAGAAAGGCTGGTTCCAACGGTTAAGCAGCACCTGTCCGACCGATGTGGCGATGATCACGCCGACAATGCCGACCGACGTCCAGGCCAGCCAGTTGCGGACCGGCGATGCCGCCAGCCCACACTTGATCGTTGCCAGTTGGTCGCGCAGGCTGCTGAGCTCAGCTGCCACGGCGGGAATCTCGGCATGCGACCTGTCACTCGCTTGGTCAGCCATGCGTGAAATCCAGCTTGCGAGGCGGTCACATAGACGCCGGCACCACAACGTGGACGCGGCATGCGAACACGCCGGCGTTTTGACCGGCCGTCCGTCGCGGTTGTAGACAGGATTGGAGGCGAGCCTCGCCGGTTGAGACGTCGCAAGGACCGGAGCCTTTCGCCCCGGCCCTCGATATTTCGGCCGTCGAGATCAGTGACCCCAGATGCCCTGGCCGGATTCCCAGTCGGGAACAATCGGCTTGCGCACGGTATTCGGCGCGCTGTCATGGTTGTCTGCCTTGCTGGTCGATCCGGTATGCATCGTATCCGAAGCGGGAGCCGGCACCCGCGGATCGGCGCTGGATCCATAGTGGTCGCTTCCGGCCAAGGCACCGCCCACTGAAGCGAGGAGAGCGGCGGTAACAAGGATCATTTTCATCTTGGTGACTCCGTGTTGATCTGTGATGGCATTCACCCCGGGAAGATACGGGCCTGGCATCTGCGATACGATCAGACTGGTAGCCGGGATGACCCATACGAGGGCATTGTGCCGCGCAGGCCGAAAGCCAGGGGATGCTGACCATTTCAAGAGGTTTTGGGTGCCTGCGCGTCCACCCTTGCCTGGGGACCGGAGCCCACCGCCAGGGCTCCATCCGGCAGCTTGACCCACAATGCGACAGCACAGCCCAGTCGCTGCCATCATGGTCGTCAAGCCAACCGATCCTGCACTTTGGCATCATATGCCAGACCCCTTCGCACAATAGGCTTGGCGGGTCGGTTCGGCGCACTCTCTCCCGCAATGCCGACAGCGAGCGGGGAAATGGAAATGTCACGCCTGGAATCGAAAGAGGATGTCTTCGGCAGTATGGCAGCCCCTCCATCGGATGAACGTCCCGGACAGATATCCGCCGCCGGTATCGTTCACGACCTGGGCAATCTCATCCAGGTCGCCTCGTCGGCCTTGAATCATTTGGCCCGTGACCCCACCGTCTCAGCCGCTCCCGCTCTTGGGCCCGTAATTGCAGGCGCCAAGACGGCCCTGGAGCGAGCAGGCGGCCTGGTCAGGCAGACCATCGGCGCAGCTGGGGGGATTTGCTCGGACATCCAGCAGGCGAACGTGGGCGAGTGCCTCGCGGAGATCGAGACCCTCATTCGCGGCGCTTGGGATGCCAGTATTCGTCTTAAGGTCAGGCTTGAGTCCAATTTGCCTTTGATAAGGTGCGATCGGACCGGATTGCAAAATGCGGTTTTGAACCTTCTGTTCAATGCGCGCGACGCCATGCCTGACGGCGGCCTGATCTCGGTTGACGTCGCCCTTGTCCCGGAACGGTCGGCAGACGGTCAGGTCCATATTCGTGTCGAGGACAATGGAATTGGGATGAGCCGCGAGACCATGGGCCGCGCATTTGATCCGTTTTTCACCACGAAAGGCGAAGGCCTCGGCGGCGTCGGCTTGCCGATGGTGAAGAGCTTTGCCGAGGAGGCCGGCGGAAGCGTCATTGTGCAGAGCACGCTGGGGGCTGGCACAGCCGTGACGCTGCGATTGCCGGCAATGCGATAGCCAAACGACACCTCAGGTGGGCGAGCCTGGCGCACAATCGCGAGTACCAGAAGATGCATGCAGAGGTCTTTGAAAACATTCGGCTGTGTCGCTTCGAGCTGCCGATCGCCGTCGAAACAATGGCCGCGGCCTATTACCGGGTCGAGAGCGGGAAGGTGGTTCTGATCCACACTGAAGTTCCGTCGGAGTTTTCCGGGCAAGGCATCGCTTCGCGACTGGCGCAAGGAACGTTTGATCTGCTGCGCAAAACTGGCCGCAAGGCAATCCTGAAATGCCCATTCATGAGCTGGTTTGTCGAAAAGCATCCAGAGTATGCCGATGTCGTCGACGGATAGTTGCGGGCACGATTGTCGATGCTCGGGAAAAGGCCGGTGCTAAGATGAACGACGAGTATGACTTACAGAGGTTCATCGCGGCTCAGGATCCGGTCTACGACGACGCGCTCGGAATTCTACGCCAAGGGATGATGTGGACCCCCTATCTGAAAATCATCTTCCCAAGGTTGCGGGCCAGACGAAGCAACACCGCGACTGATCCCTATGCCATCGCATCGCTCGACGAAGCGCGCGCCTACCTCTCGTCGCCTATATTGGGCGGCCGTTATCGAGAATGCATCGGCGTCCTGCAACGGCTGTCAGGTTGGGGTGCTGGCGCGATATTCGGGGATCATGATTCGAAGAAATTGCACGCGTCGCTGACATTGTTTTCCGAAGCCAGTAACGACGAGTTTCTGCTTCAGACCATGTTTGACGTTTGGTTCGACGGTTTGCTCGATGAGGACACGATGAACGAACTCAATCTGGGTTCATAGAGGCCGCGCGAGCTCGCGACCCCTTGTCCCGGGACGCGGCCACGAGCAAAGTTATTTCCAGATTCTGGGATCGATTGGGCCGGTAGGGTCAAACGTGGGGCGCATCGGCGAGCGGCCCGCCGCCAAAAAGCATCAGTCTCGCTGCGTGAAAGGCAGGCGCCTGGAGCACAATTTCGATGCCGGGTGTCAACACGATCAGTGCGCCCTCTCCGAATGTGCCCGACTGGCCCACAACCCCGACCTCGCCGGCGATCACATAGATCGCACGATCGCGGTGTTCGGGTTTCAACTGATATCGCGCGCTGCCCGTGAGCACAATTTCGGCAAGGATCGTCTCCGAAAAGACCCTGACCGGCGAGATCAGCCCATCGGAGGTCCCGGCGATCAAGGTGAATTCAACGCCGTCGGCGCAGATCCTGGGTATTTCAGACGAGGCAAAGTGCGCGAATTCGGAGGCGACGTCCTCGTGTTGGAGGGGCAGGGCGACACACGCCTGGACGCCGAGAAGATTGCTCCCCGACGCTCGGAATTCTGTCGACGGACGTTGGGCCATTTCCGACCCGGTTGTCATCCAGTTAACCTCGCCCGGAAGGATGGTTTGCATTCTTCCGAGAGTGTTGCGGAGAATGATCTCTCCATCGACCAGATAGGTCAGGGCAGCGAGACCGTCATGGGTGTGTGGCCGCATGTCGAAGCCTTGGCCGGCATCGAACTCTTCGGGACCAAAATGATAGAACTGAATGAAGGGGCCGACCGTGCGTCGATTCAGCAATGGCAGTACCCGCCGGACCTTGAATCCATCTGTCCGGCGAAGGGCCATCGGGAGGATGACGGTGTCGATGCCAGCGATGCTGCTTTGCTGGTCAGTCATGGGTATCTGCCTTTGAGCGGGACGCGTTCTTTTCCAGCACGGCCTCGGTTATCGAACGTGGCAATGGCCTCGGCGTCTCGATCAGCCCAAGCAAGGGCATCACGATCAGGAAGAAAGCGAAATAGTAGAACGTGGCCAACTGGGACATCGTGACGTAGGTGCCTTCCGCGGGCTGTGAGCCGAGCCAGCCGAGAAAGAGCGCGTTGGCCACGAAGATCCAGAAGAATACTCGGTACCATGGCCTGTAGACGGCCGAGCGCACCTTGGAACTGTCGAGCCAAGGCACCAGGAACAGCACGGCGATCGAGCTGAACATGGCGAGCACGCCGCCGAGTTTAGAGTCGATCGGTCCCACATTGAAGGTGATGGCGCGCAGGATTGCGTAGAAGGGCAGGAAGTACCATTCGGGCACGATATGCGCGGGGGTCTTCAGCGGGTTTGCGACTGTGTAGTTGTCCGGATGGCCAAGAAAGTTCGGCAGATAGAAGACGAAATAGGCAAAGAAAAACAGGAACGCCACGATGCCCACCGCGTCCTTGACGGTAGCGTAGGGCGTAAAGTCGACGACATCGGTTTTCGACTTCACCTCGATGCCGGTCGGATTGTTCTGGCCAACAACGTGAAGCGCCCAGATGTGCAGGGTTACCACTCCGACAAGCAAGAACGGCAGGAGGTAGTGAAGCGCAAAGAAGCGGTTCAGCGTCGGGTTGCTGACGCCGAAACCACCGAGCAGCAGGTGCTGGATCCAGTCGCCAACCACTGGAATGGCACTGAAGAAGCTGGTGATGACGGTGGCGCCCCAAAAACTCATCTGGCCCCAGGGCAACACATAGCCGATGAAGGCTGTGGCCATCATCACCAGCAAATTGGTGCAGCCGAGCACCCAGAGAAACTCGCGCGGCGACTTGTACGAGCCGTAATAGAGCCCACGACAGATGTGGATGTAGACGGCGATGAAGAAGAATGATGCACCGTTGGCGTGCAGGGAGCGAAGCAGCCAGCCTGAATTCACATCGCGCGTGATTGTCTCGACCGAATTGAAGGCCAGTCCCGTATCGGGAGCGTAATGCATCGCCAGCACGACACCGCTTATGATCTGCGAGGCCAGCATGATCGTGAGAATGCCGCCGAACGTATAAGCGTAGTTCAGGTTGCGTGGGACGGGATAGACGATGAATGAACTATGCACCAGCCGCGGCAATGGCAGCCGGGTGTCGAACCAGCGGCCGATACCGGTCGTGGGCTTGTAGGTCGAATGTCCGTCGCTCATTGAACTGTCCTTTCCCTCAGCCGATACGAATCCTGGTATCGGAAACGAACTGGAACACCGGCACCGCCATGTTCTCCGGCGCCGGACCTTTGCGGATGCGTCCTGCGCTGTCGTATTGCGAGCCATGGCATGGACAGAGCCAGCCGCCGAAATCGCCGTCCTGGCCGAGCGGGATACATCCAAGGTGAGTGCAGACCTGCACCATCACCAGCAAGGCCTTCTGCCCGGGTATGGTGCGATTGGCGTCGGTGGCGGGCGCGTCGGCGGGAAGATTGGCGTTGCGGGCGATCGGATCCTTGAGGACAGCAAGACTGGCGGCTTCGCCATCCTCCATTTCCTGCCTTGTGCGGTGACGCACCACCACCGGCTTGCCGCGCCATTGCAAGACCACCGAGGTGCCCGGCATCAGCGAAGAGACGTCGACCTCGACCGAGGCAAATGCTTCAACAGGGGACGCCAGTTCGGCGGCCCGTCTTTCGGGTTTGCGAGGATTGGTCATGATGACGGTTCCTGTTGCTGGAGAAGCTTCTTCATCGCGACGGCGGCAATCGACTAGGCAAGGCTGCGGCCGTCATCATCCCCTTGCTCGAGTCGAACCATGCAGGCCGCGGCGGGATGTAAGCCATCGTGCCAATGGCACGTGCGTTCGATACTTTCGATTATGATTTCCTGAGCGAAGGATTGGCCTGACAACCGAGAACGCCATGCGGCGACAGGACACTTCCAGCGGCCATTCCCCATGTCGGGCTTGATGCGCGCGGCAGTCCAAGGACAATTGTCTCGGCCTGCTCACACCTTGGCATAGGCATGCCTAGCTGTCGGCGTCGTAGCTGTCCTCCCTGCCAAAATGCGAGCTTCGGGTGCGCTTTGCAAGATGGCTTGCGCATCGTCGAGCGGGCTGCCGTCCCGCCATTTGCGAAACCTCACCTGCGTTCAGACAAGAGAAAAATCGTGAAACTCTACTACAGCCCTTTCGCCTGCAGCCTCGCCGACCACATCGCGCTTGAGGAGGCGGGCGCTTCCTTCGAGCGCGAGGCGGTGGATCTCGAGACGAAACGAACCGCATCCGGGCGTGATTTTCGCACGGTCTCGGCAAAGGGCTATGTTCCGGCCCTGGTGTTGGATAGCGGCGAAACGCTGACCGAGAACGTCGCCGTTCTCGATTGGATCGCATCGCAGTACCCTGCAGTCGCTGTAGCGGGGCCATTGGGCCGCACGCGCGTCCTGGAAGTGTTGAGCTACATTTCGTCCGAGATCCACCGGAGCTTCAAGCCCATGTGGCATCCCGGCCGGGACGACGAGAAAGCCGGCGCCAGAGCGACGTTGGCGGCCCAGTTCGAGCTCATCGCTCACGGGCTGAAGACAGACTATTTGTTTGGCGATCGACCCAGCGTCGCCGACTGCTATCTGTACGTGATGCTGCTTTGGGCAGCGCGCTTTCATGTTCCCGTTCCGGCCTCCTTGAACGCCCTGCGCAACCGGATGGACGCTCGGCCGGCGGTACGGGTCGCCATGACCGATGAGGGGCTCCTCTAACGGCGCCGGGCGAGCGGGAATTCAACGAGGAGGGTAAGCCATGCTTGGATTGTTCCGGGCACTTCATCCAATCGCTGCCAAGCGGGGCGATGGATTGCGTCCCGAATTTCTGCGCAGACAAATCGAGGACGTTCTGAACCTGGATGTGCCAGACACTCGACCTGTGCTGGGCGGCCCGGCTGAGGAGGAGAGTGCGAAGACTATGACTGCGATGCTTTCGAGTTCGAAATAGCCGCGGCGCTGTCGCCGACGCCGACGTCGGCGACCTGTGGCGTGCCCCGGCTGGCGGCACGTCGATGCCCGGCTCTATCGGGGTTGAGACGCTCGCGCCCTGCGCCCGTGAAAGGCTGCCGCTGACAGCGAGCATTCCAGATTTTAACGCTAGCAAGGAGACCCGATATGAAAATTGTGGTCATTGGTGGCTCACATTACATCAGAGCGAGCACCGTCAAGAAGTTGCAAAGCAAGGGCCATGAGGTGGAAGCGGCGCCCACGCCCGCTCGCGTCAGCACTTACATTACGGACTACCGCGATCCTGGCTACGCTGGCCAACATCTGAGGCGTCTGCTCCTGCATTTGGCTTCGCTGGTTCATGAACTGTGGCGCCACGGACGCGCGTGGCGCAGCAAGCTTGTCATCCGGCCCTGAGGCGAGTTTGCGTCGGTCTAAGCGGATGGATCGCATTAGCGCTCAGTTGCGTTCTGGTCGGAGCACAGTCGTGTGATCAACCATTTTCGTGTCTCCTTTCCAGGCACCCCAACTTTGCTTTCGGCCCATAGTGGACGAAGTCTCCTTGGCCAGTCACTCCCATTGCCGGCCGGGTGCGACGCGGACGGACGTCAGGGCAGGCGGGACCGTCGCGAGGCCTTCCGTGGATGACCGACGGCGATGCTCCTTCTCACACCACGCATCGCGGGGTGAGATTGAAGCGGCGAGGGAACTCGCCGCGACTTTCCATTTCGTAGATGGTGCTACTTGCAAGCGCAACGATCAGCCGGAGTTCGCGCCGCCTGATGGCACGTGCCCCGGTCTTCAGCTCTCTACTACTTCGCCAGAAGGCGTGGATTTTCCGGCGCGGCGCCGAGCTCCGACCGTGCCAGGCGCCTTGGCCTGGTCCATTCGACGCGCGCTTTTTCCGATAGGACCAATCCATGGCCTGGCCGATCGGGCGCGTAGGCGTAGCCGTCCCGGATTTCGATAGGCTGTTCCACCAGGTGATCGAAGTTCTGAAATGAATATTCCAGCCATTCGACCTCGGGTAGCGCGGCCGCCATATGCACGCCGACCTCCAGAAACGTGTTGCCGATGCTGATCGGTATCCCGAGTTCGGCGGCCAGCCAGCCGATGCGCATGACGTCCGTCACCTGGCCGTGGACATTCAGGATATCGGCCGCATTGGCTTCCAGGAGCAGCCGCTTGCCTTGCAAATCCAGGTACTCGCCGCTGTTGATCTGGGTCCATGTGACGGCATGCCTGAGTGTTCGCAACCCTTCATGGTCGTGACGCAGGATCGGATCCTCGACCCACAGAAGTTCGTGGCCGGCCTCGCGGATCGCCACCAATTTCGTGAGCGCCTCCTTCGAGCTCCAGGCCTCGTTCGGATCGATCATGATTTTGGACCCGGCCGGGACACAGGTCTTCAACAGTTCCAGACGCCGCAGATCGCGGTCGAAATCCCGGTGGCCGACCTTGATCTTGAAAGCCGAGTAGCCAATCGACGCCGCGTGGGAGAACAGCGAGACGAAGGCCTCGTCGTCGAGGTGAAAATCGAGGCCGCTGGCATAGGCCTTCACCCGGTCGCGGCGACTGCCAAGCAAGACATGAAGGGGCAGGCCAGCTTCTTTGGCCGCAAGATCCCAAAGCGCCACCTGAACCGCTTCGTGAAAGGGCAGGGAGTAAGCCCGCTGATTGCCGCCGCGCGGGCGGTGCACACGGTGGACCAGGGCGATCGCCTTGTTTCCCTTCAGGCTCGGCCAAACCTCATGTTCGAAAACGCTCTCGATCTCCTGCTGATCAGGCAGTGGGTTGAAGAGCGTCTGGATGAATCCCAGCCCCACCTCGCCACTTTCGGAAACGAGTTCCAGCGCGGCGACGTTGACATCGTCCGCCCGAACCTGACTGTCCCCGATTACCCGGTCGCGGGCGAACTGAAATCGGGTTATACGAAAATGCGAAAGGCTCATCACAGGGGCTTTCTGATCGGTTACTATATCAAACTGATCTATCAGATGGCATCGTACTACCGGACCAATGGAGGGGCCGCAAGTGGCGGGTAAGGCAAAAACCGACTCTTCTCCCCTCGTGGCCGCCGCCCGCATGAGCGATGTCGCCTATGAACGAATCCTGGAGGGCTTGTTCGATCGGCGCGTTCCGGCAGGGGCGTTCATTTCGCAAAACGAGTTGTCCGCGATCGTCGACGTGCCTGTTGCCCCACTTCGCGACGCCCTGCGCGTTCTTGAAGCGGAAGGGATCCTGACCATCCACCCGCGCTCCGGCATCCAGTTCATCAGGCCCGGACTGGAGCTTACGCGCGCCACCTACCAATTCCGCTCCATCGTCGAGCGCGCGGCGGTCCGTGTCTTTGCGGAACAGGGCGACGAAGCCGTCATGAACGCCTTGGAAATCCGGCATTCCAGGCTGCTTCGACGCGTCGAGCGCGATGGTCTGGGACAGGAACAGCTGGAGGAGATGGACGCGCTTGAAGGAGAGTTGCACGGCGCGGTCATCGCCGCGCTGCGCAATCCCCTGATCGACAGCACCTACCGGCGCATGCACAATTACCTGCGCCTGCTGCGGCTCGACAGGAAGATCACGACACCCATCATGGTCCGGACGCTCAAGGAGCACCTCGATATCCTCGAAGCTTGCGGCACAAGGAATGCCGACGCCGCCGAGGCAAAACTGCAGGCGCATTTCCAGGCGGCGATGCAGCGAAGCCTGGGTCTCGTCTGACAGGTCAACCGTGATCCGTCGCTGCGCCCAGCAGCGCGCCGGGCGGTTGCATGGCGTGGGAAAGGATGCTACCCAAACTTCAACTGATAGATCAGATTGATGATCTGATATCGTGGAGGAGGTCGCATGCAGTTGAACAAGAGGCAGTTTCTCATGGGTTCGGCGGCCCTGGCGATGGCAGGGCATGTCGGTGGCGCCCGCGCTGCTAGCGCCATCAGTTACTGGCACCATTTCACCAGCCAGTCGGAAATGGCCAGCCTGCTGAAGATCATCGCGTTGTTTCAGGCGGCGAATGCCGATGTGGCGGTGACGCAGGAGAACATCCCGAATTCCGAATATATGGCGAAGGTCTCTTCGGCCGTGCTGGCCGGCGGCCGTCCGGATACCGCCATGGTGATCGCCGAGCGTTTCGCCGATCTTACCGCGATGGAGGGGTTGATTGATCTTACCGAGCGGGTGAACGGCTGGAAGGGCAAGGCCAATTTCCCCGAGAATCGCTGGGCCGGGCTTTCCAGCAACGGCGCCATCTACGCGGTTCCCGCCTTCGCCTTTGTCGATTGGATGTACTACCGCGCCGACTATTTCGAGGAAGCCGGGTTGGCGGGGCCGCCCCGGAATTTCGACGAATTCCTGAGCGCTTGCCGCAAGCTGACCGATCCGTCGAAGGGTAGATATGCCTTCGGCATGCGCGCCGGCGCCGGCGGTTTCAAATATGTCATCGACGTCATGGAGGCGTTCGGCTCGCCGATCGTCAAGAATGGTCAGCCGGCCATCGACAGGGCCGCGGCGATCGAGGCGATAACGTTCTATTCCGATCTCTTCCTGAAGGAAAAGGTCGTGCCGCCGAGCGCGCCCAACGACAGCTACCGCCAGATCATGGAGGGCTTCCGCACCGGGCAGACGGCAATGGTGTGGCACCACACCGGCTCGCTGAATGAAATCTCGGCCGCGATGAAGCAGGGCAAACAGTTCTCGACCGCACCCATGCCGGCCGGTCCGAAGGCGCATGTCGCTCGCGTTGCCTACGCCGGCAATGGCATCATGAAGGAAGACAATATAGAGGCCGCCTGGCGCTGGGTGAGCTTCTGGGGCGAGACCGATGCTGCCCTGGCCTTGCTCGAAGGCACAGGCTATTTCCCGGCCTCGGCCGCTGTCCTGCAAGATCCGCGGATCACCGGCAATCCAATCTATCACGCGGCGGTCGAAACGCTGGAGTTCGGACGTCTGCCGAACAATTTCGTGGGCGCGGCGGGTTGGTCCGAAAATGTCGTCAACCCGGCTTTCCAATCGGTGCTCACCGGTCAGTCGACACCGGAACAGGCTGTGGACCGGATGATCCAAGGGCTCGAGGCTGCCCTTCGCTGATACGTGCCTGCACGGCCTGCTCCGGCGTGCGGCCATGCTTTGAATGCAACGGGACGATGCTTTCGCATCGCGGATCCATGACATCAAGCTCGAGCGGATATCGGCCTTTGCGGGCTCTCGGCGAACTGTCCGAGACCCGGTACTGGATGTATTTGCTGCTTCTTCCCAGCCTCGTCATGATCCTGCTGGTGATCGCCTATCCGACGCTTTACGGCATGGCCATCAGTTTTCGCGAGATGCGTCTGACGCGTCCCGGGCTGGGTGGCTGGGTCGGCTTCAAACATTATGCGGGAATGTGGTCCGATCCTGTCTTCTGGATCGCGCTGAAGAATACAGTCGTGTGGGTCACCGCGGCCGTCGTGCTGGAACTGGCGCTCGGCCTTCTCGCCGCGACGGCCCTCAACAGGGATCTGCCAGGCACGAAGATCTTTGCCGTGCTGATCCTGCTTCCCTATTTCCTGCCCAACGTCGTGGCGGGTCATATGTGGGCCCTGCTGCTCGATCCGAGGCTTGGGGTCATCAACGATCTTCTTGTTCGCATGGGCGTCCTGCAGACCTACAAGGCATGGTTCGCGGACCCCAATACCGCGCTTGCGGCGACCATCCTTGTAGAAGCGTGGCACGGATTTCCATTCTTCGCGCTGCTGTTGCTTGCCGGCCTGAAGAGCATTCCCGAAGACCTCTACAAGGCAGCGGCGGTGGATGGCGCGGGTGTCTCGGCGCAGCTCAGGCTGATCACCTTGCCCATGCTCAAGACCGTGATTGCGGCGGCGGTGATCCTGCGCGTCATAGGGTTGGTCAATTCGCCCGATCTACTCCTCATTCTCACCGGTGGCGGACCGGGAGACGCCACGCAGGTCCTGTCGCTATACGCCTTCCAGACCGCCTACAAGGAATTCAATTTCGGCTACGCATCCGCGCTTTCGGTGGTGATGTTCGTGATCCTGATGATCTTCGCGGCGGCATATATCCGCTTGTCCAGAATCTCCAAGGGAGAGGGCGATGATTGAAAGCAAGCGCCGCCGGCGGGTGATCGCCAACATCGCCACCTACTTCGTCCTCGCGACCCTGTCGACGTTCTGCATCGGTCCGATGATCTGGATGTTTCTGACATCGCTCAAATATGAGGCCGACATTGTCACCCAAACCATGCAGTACATCCCGAGGCGCGTCACTTTAGACAATTACGTGGCGATCTGGACCCAGTCCGGCTTCCCGCGGCTGATCGCCAACAGCCTGGTCGTCACCTTCCTGACGGTGACGATCTGCGTCGCCACGGGTACGCTTGCCGCCTATACATTTTCACGCTTCGCATTTCGCGGCCGAACGAAGCTCATGCTCGGTTATCTCGTCATGCGCATGTTCCCCGCCGTAATGATGATCATTCCGCTTTATGTCGTCATGCGCGGCGTCGGTCTTGTCGACAGCCGTTTCGGACTTGCGCTTGCCTATACGAGTTTCCTTCTGCCGCTGTTCGTGTGGATGCTGAAAGGTTTCTTTGATTCCGCACCCAAGGAACTTGAGAGCGCGGCGCGCATCGATGGCTCGACAAGGCTTGGCGCCATGGTCCGTATCGTCATGCCGCTGGCGCGCAACGGCCTGGTGGCAAGTTCGGTGTTCATTGCCATCGCCGCCTGGAACGAGTTCCTGTTCGCCTTGATGCTGACGACAGGGCAGGGATCCCGCACCTGGCCCGTGGGCCTGCAGTTGATGGTCGGCGAGTTCCAGCTTCCATGGGGTGTCCTGGCGGCAGGCGGTATTCTCAGCATCCTGCCTGTCATAGCCCTCTTCGCCATCGTCCAGCGAACCATGGTTCAGGGGCTGACCGCGGGCGCCATCAAAGGTTAGGAGTATTCGCATGGCGACACTTTCCATCAAGGATGTGCGCAAGTCCTATGGCTCCGTGCAGGTCCTTCACGGGGTCGATATCGAGCTCGAGGACGGAGGCTTTCTGGTTCTGCTCGGGCCGTCGGGATGCGGCAAGTCGACCCTGCTCAACATGATTGCTGGCCTCGACGACACGTCCGGCGGCGATATCCTGATCGGCGGACGCTCGGTCGTGGATCTCGCGCCAAAGGATCGCAACATCGCGATGGTGTTCCAGTCCTACGCACTTTACCCCACCATGTCCGTGGAGAGAAATATCGGCTTCGGATTGGAAATGCGCGGTGTGGACGCCGACCAGCGCAAGCGCGCCGTCGACGACGCCGCGCGGCTGCTGCAGATTTCGCATCTGCTCGACCGACGCCCCGCCAATCTTTCTGGGGGGCAGCGGCAGCGCGTTGCAATGGGGCGGGCCATCGTGCGCGACCCGGAGCTGTTCCTTTTCGACGAGCCGCTTTCCAATCTCGATGCAAAGCTTCGGGTGGAGATGCGCACGGAGATTAAGCGCCTGCACGAGCGTCTCGGCACCAGCATAGTCTATGTGACACACGATCAGATCGAGGCGATGACGCTGGCCACCAAGGTTGCGGTGATGAAGGGCGGCCACATCCAGCAATTTGCCGATCCTCGCACCATCTATGAACGGCCCGCCAATGTATTCGTCGCAAGTTTCATCGGATCGCCGGCAATGAACTTCCTGCCCGGGCGCCTGGTCTCGGACGCGAATGGCGTGCGTTTCGCAGCGGGCGGCGTATCGGTCGCATTGCAGGCTTCCAAGCAGCCGGTTGATTCCGAGCGCCCGGTGGTCCTGGGTATACGGCCTGAAGAACTAAAGGTGGTCGGGCGCGATGAAGCTTCGGTCGAGGGGGTGATCGATGTCGTGGAGCCTACAGGGCCGGAAACCATGGTGACGGTGCAGGTTGGCGAACAGTCGATCGTCGCCCGCCTGCCGCCGAGGTTTGCAGGTCGGCGAAACGAGTCGATATTCCTGGCCGTCGATCCGGCCAGCGTCAACCTGTTCAACCCCGGCAGCGAGCAGCGCATCGACATTTAAGGGACAGACGTCCGGGCGCTTCCGATATTGTCGGCGAGAAAGCAACCTTTTGCCCCCGACGTTTCGTCAGGGGCGTCGGGCGATCGATCACGGCGGAACAGGCTGGAGCTGCCCTCGCGACCATGGTCCAATCCATCAGGGTTGCCGCCGTCCCGGCCCATGCCGTAGACAGGCGGCGGTTAAGGACGCTTGGCGGAGAAGGAAGAAGATGTCGGACCGGATGAAGACCATCTCCTTGGCCAAATCGCATGGCGGCGTGCAGGGCGTCTATTCCCATGCTTCGGATGCCTGCGCCTGCGACATGATTTTCGCCGTCTTCGTGCCGCCGCAGGCCCGTGAAAAGCCTTGCCCGATCGTGTGGTATCTCTCCGGCCTCACCTGCACCCATGCCAATGTCATGGACAAGGGTGAGTACAGGCGCATGGCCGCGGAGCTTGGCCTGATCGTCGTCTGTCCCGATACCAGCCCACGCGGCGCCGATATTCCCGACGAGAAGGACAATTGGCAGTTCGGCAGCGGTGCCGGCTTCTACCTCGACGCCACGCAGGCGCCTTATGCCACGAACTACCGCATGTATTCCTATGTCACCGAGGAATTGCCGGCGTTGATCGCCAAGGAGTTTCCAGCCGATATGACGCGCCAGGCGATCTTCGGCCACTCGATGGGCGGGCATGGCGCGCTGACGATCGCGCTCAAAAATCCCGAGCGCTTCAAGAGCTGCTCGGCCTTCGCGCCGATCGTGCAGCCAAGCACCGCCGGCTGGTCACGGCCCGCCCTCGAAAAATATCTCGGCGCCGACGACGCGTCATGGCGGGGCTACGATGCCACTTTGCTCATCGAGGATGGCCACCGTTTCCCCGAGCTTTTCGTCGATCAGGGAACGTCTGACGGCTTTCTCAAGGACGGGCTGAGGCCCTGGCTTCTGGAAGCGGCCTGCGCCAAGGCCGGCATTGCGCTGATCCTGCGCATGCAGGACGGCTACGACCACTCGTATTTCTTCATTTCGACATTCATGGACGACCATCTGAGATGGCACGCCGAAAGATTGTCTGACCCGGTACCTGGCACCGGGCCACGCTGACACAAGCGAATATCCCCGAGCGGGCTAATCCCGCAGCAGGTCGAACATCAGCTTGAAGAAGCGGTCGGCATCGACTTCGGTAGCGATACGCGCATTGTCCTTCTCGCCGCGCTCGCCCCAGAAATCGGCAACCGTCGCCCCGAAAGCATAGGTGCCGGACAGATCGACGCCGATATGGGCGGGACGCGTGCGTACCAAAGTCGGATCGATGGCCAGCGCCAGCGCGAGCGGATCATGCATGGCGCCGCCGACGCCCATCGAGTTGCGGTGCAGCTTCTCGTAGAACAGCAGCCAGTCATTGACGAGCTTGCCGAGCGGCGTGTCGATGGTGGCGAGTTCGGCATATTGCGGCGCCTCGATCAACACCTGCATGGTGACGTCGAGCCCGACCATCAGGATCGGCACGCCGCTGTCCAGCACGATCTTCAGCGCCTCCGGATCGCAGAAGGCATTGAACTCGGTCGGCGTTATGATCTCGCTCTTGCGGTAGAAGACGCCGCCCATCCAGATCAGTTCCTTGATCTTGGGCAGCACGTCACGGTGCTTGAGGATCAGGAGGCCGATATTGGACAGGGGGCCGGTGGCGACGACCAGGATCGGTTCGGGCGCGGCACGCAGCTTGTCGGCCAGGAAATCGACAGCGTGCCTGTCGACCGGCTTGATCGTGGCCTGTGGCAGATAGGGTGAGCCCTCGAGGCCGCTCGGACCATCGGCGGTACCGAGCACCAAGGGCCGTGCCAGAGGGCGGTGACACCCCTGCGCGACTGGCACGTCGCCGGCGCCGATATATTCGAGGATGCGCAGCGCGTTGGCCGTCGTCTTTTCGACCTCGGCATTGCCGCAGGTGGTGGTGACGCCAAGCAGCTTTATCGCTGGCGAACGATGCGCCATGACCAGCGCAATTGCGTCGTCGTGGCCGGGGTCGCAGTCGAACAGAATGGGAGTTGCAATGGTCATTTTCTCGATCCTCACGCCGCTTGTTCGTAGCGCGCGATGGTTTGCTTGAAGATGTTCAGGAAGCGGCGGCCGTCGAGATCGGTGCAGATGCGCGTGGTCTTCGCTCCGCCGCCGGGCAGCAATTGCCGGCCGCGATGGGCAACCGTCTGCCCACGCGCAAGGCGCCCGTCCAGCACGACATCGACGAAGAGCGGTTCGGTCATCGTCGCAAGGCCGGGGTCGAAGGCCAGAGCCACGGTGATGACGTCGTCCATCGGGAAGCCGACCAGGTCGAAGAACTCGCGCCAGATATCGACGTAGATCGGGAAGCTGTCGGCAATCATGTCGAAGACGGCGTTCTTGCGGGCAACGGCCTGCATGTCGGCGATGTCGTCGCGCGTCAGCATCGAGGCGGCGACGCGGTTGTCCTCGCAGACGTCGAGCGGCACCAGGATCTTCTCGACATCGGCATTGAGCACGATGCGCGATGCCTCCGGATCGGCCCAGATGTTGTACTCCGACAGCGGCGTGATGTTGCCGGGCGTCTGGAAATTGCCGCCCAGCACCAACAGCCGCTTGAGCGCGCCCGTCAGGCGCGGTTCCTGCAGCAGCGCCATCGCCGCATTGGTCAGCGGTCCCGTCGTTACCAGCGTGATCTCGCCCGGATTGGCCAGGACCGTATCGATGATGAAATCAACCGCGTGCCCCGGCGTTGCCGGGCGGGAGGGAGGCGGCGCCGGCGGGTTGAATTTCTTCAGCCGGTCACCGAAACGGGCGACGAGCCGCTTCTCGAAATGCACCGGCGCCTCCATGTCGGCCTTGGCGTTGCCGACGATCGGCCGCCACGCGCCGGCGTGGACCGGTATGTCGTCGCGCCCGGCAAGCGTCAGCGTGTTGAGCACGACATTGGTGACCTGTTCGATCGGGCCGGCGGCACCGGTGACGGAGGTCACGCCTTCGAGCCGGAGATTCGGATTCGCCGCGGCAAACAGCACTGCCAGAATATCGTCGCCGGCAGAATCCACGTCGAGGATTATGCGTTCCATGAGATTTCCTTCATTGCGGATTCTTGTCGACCGGGGCGCTGTTCCTGTCCACCGACAGAAGTTTCTGCATCGACGCCAGCGTCTCCCTGATGACTTTTGGTCGTGCCCGGTATGAGAGCGCGAACAATGCAGTCAGGGCGACGACATAGGGTACGGTAAGAACCAGATAGGACGGAAATCCGAATGTCTGCAGGCGCAGCGAGAAGGCATCGGCGAAGCCGAACAGCAGGCAGCCGGCCAGCACTTTCAGCGGATCGCCATTGGAGAAGATCAGGATCGCCACCGCCATGAAACCGCGGCCCGAGGACATGTTCTCGGTGAACATGGTGATGTAGCCGAGCGACAGATGCGCGCCGGCCAGTCCCGCCAGCAATCCGCACAGCAGCGAGGCGATGTAGCGGACACGGGTAATCGAGATGCCGAGCGCCTCCGCGGCTTCAGGCTTTTCGCCGACGACGCGGATGTAGAGGCCGAGCTGGGTGCGCTTGTAGAACAGCACCAGCAGCGGCACGGCGATGAACGCTATATAGACGATCGGTGTGAAGCCGGAGATCAGCGGCGCCCATGAGCCGAGCAGCGCCTGGGCGCCTGGTATCTGCACCTTGGGCAGGCCGACAATGCCGTGACCGACGATCGATCCGCGCGTGCCGAAGATCGCTTTCATCAGCGAGATCGTCGTGCCGCCGGCCAGGATGTTGAGCGCCAGGCCGACCACCACCTCATTGGCCCGGAACGTTACCACCAGCACGGCAAAGGCAAGCGCGAAGGCAAGGGCCGCGGCGACGCCGCAGGCGACGCCCGCGAATGCCGAACCCGTCCAGATCGAGCCGATGACGGCGAAAAAGGCGCCGGCCAGCATCTGCCCCTCGAGGCCGATGTTGAAGATGCCGGCCTTGGTGGTGAACGACCCGCCAAGCGCGACCAGGAGGATCGGCGCGGTTGTGCGAAGCGTCGCCGCGATCAGCGCGACGTTGATCAGCTTGTCTAGAATTTCCATCGCCGCTCCCCGGCCTGGCTGTCGCCACGGCGTTTGATCAGGACCTGCGCCGATACGCTCAGGATGATCAGTGCCTGGATCACGGTGATGATTTCGCGCGACGCGCTGGTATCGACCTCGAGCAGCAGCGACCCGCTGCGCAGGGCGCCGAAGAACAGCGCCGTGACGATGGTGGCGACCGGCGAGCCGTTGGCGAGCAGGGCGGCGATCAGCCCGTCGAAGCCGAAGCCCGGTGCAAAGCCCTCCATGAAGCGGTGATGCACGCCGAGCGTCTCGACACCGCCGGCGAGGCCGCCGACGGCGCCTGAAAGCAGCAGCACGACAAAGCCCTGCCGCTTGACGTCGACGCCGCCATATTCGGCGAATTTCGGCGCCGATCCGACCATGGTCACGCCGTAGCCCCAGCTGGTGTAGCGGAAGATCAGCGCCACGCCGACCGCCAGCAGCAAGCCGATCACCAGTCCCCAGTTCAACCGCGAGAAGGCGAAGATCTCGGGCAGATAGGCTGTCGCCAGGATCGGCGGCGTCTCCGACCAGCCGCCGGGCCGTTTGAACAGGAAGATGGTGAAATAGGAAGTGAGCAGCACGGCGATGTAGTTCGACAAGATGGTCGAGACGACTTCGTTGGTGTTGTAGCGAGCGCGGAAAAAAGCAGGGATGGCGACCCAGGCCGCGCCCGCGACGACTGCGAGCGCCAGAGCCGCCAGCGTATGGATGCCCGCGGGCAGGGAGAACGTGAAGCCGACCCAGGCGGCGGCAAATCCACCGAGGAACAGCTGGCCCTCGATGCCGACATTGAACATGCCGCCGCGCAGGCCGATGCAGGCCGCGACGCCGCAGATCAGGATCGGCGTCGTCTGCAGCAGGGTGCCGGCAATCTTCTCCTGGTCGCCAAAGGCGCCGCGCAGCAGCGTCATCAAGACATGCACCGGGCTTTCGCCGACCAGGATGATGATGATCGCTCCCAACAGCAGAGCTACGCCGACTGCGATGATCTGGCCGGAAAAGGCGCGCAAACGGTCGCTCATGCGGGCTCCAACTGCTGCGATACGCCCGCCATCATCATGCCGATCCTGTCTTCGTCGGCATCGTCGCCGGCGACTTCACCCATGATCCGCCCATTGAACATCACCAGGATGCGGTCGGCGAGTGCCGCCAGTTCGTCAAGCTGCACGGAAATCAAGAGGATGGCCTGACCGGCCGCGCGCTGGCGCATGATCTCGTCATGGATGGCCTCCTGGGCGCCGATGTCGACGCCGCGCGTCGGCTGGTCGATCAGCAGGAAGTCGGCACCGTTGGTGAACTCGCGCGCCAGCACCACTTTCTGGATGTTGCCGCCGGAGAGCCGCTTGACGGCGTCGCCGGCTCCTTGGGCGCGAATGTCGAAACTCTTGATCAGCGCCCCGGCATTTTGCGCGATCGCTTTCCAGTCGAGCACGCCATTTTGGCTCCACGGCGCGCGATGCTGGCGGCCCATCAGCGTGTTTGCCGCGATCGATGCATTGCGATCGACTCCGCGCACCATGCGATCGCCGGGGACATGGGCAAGGCCCGCCTGGCGGATCGCGGCGGGAGAGAGCGTGGTGAGGTCCTGGCCTTTCAGCCAGGCTGCGCCATGGCTTGCCGGCCGCAGGCCTGAAAGCACTTCCGCCAGTTCCGTCTGCCCATTGCCGGCGACGCCGGCTATTCCCACCACCTCGCCGGAGCGAACGGCAAAGCTGGCGCCACGAACGGCCGGCAGCCGGCGATCGTCGCGCGCCCACAGATCCTTCACGTCCAGCACGATGTCGCCGTGCAGCGCCGCGCGCGGCCGCCGGTCGAAACTGACCTCGCGGCCGACCATCATGCGCACCAACTCGTCCTTGTTGAGTTCGGATGTCGGGCGCGTCGCAACCTTCCTGCCGTTGCGCAGAACCGTCACCGTGTCGGAAACCTCCATCACCTCTTCCAGATGGTGCGAGATGAAGATCACTGTCATGCCCTCGGCCACGAAGCTGCGCAGCGTCTGAAACAGTTCGCGGCTCTCCTGCGGCGTCAGCACGGCGGTCGGCTCGTCGAGAATGATGGTGCGGGCGCCGCGCACCAGGACTTTCAGGATTTCGATGCGCTGCTCGATGCCGACCGAGAGCAGCCCGACCCGCTCGGTCGCATCGACATGCAGGCCGAAACGCTTCGACAGTTCCTGCGTGCGTGCGATCTGCGCGGCATGGTCGATCAGCCCGTGGCGACGGACTTCCATGCCGAGAAAGACATTGTCGGCGACCGAGAGCGAGGGAACCAGCTTGAAGTGCTGGTGCACCATGCCCAGCCCTGCCTTGATGGCGGCGGCCGGGTCGGCGACCACCGTCGCCTCGCCGTTCAGCCGGATCGAGCCTTCGTCCGGCTGCAGCAGCCCGAACAGGATGTTCATCAACGTCGTCTTGCCGGCGCCGTTCTCGCCGATAATCGCGTGGATCTCGCCCCGGCGCACGGCAAGGTCGATGCCGTCATTGGCAATGAAGGCGCCAAAACGCTTGGTGATGCCTGTCAACTCGACGGCCATCGCGGCTGTGCTGAGGAGGGGCGGGGACCCCGGCGCGTTCGACACGATGCTCTCGCAGATTGGGGGGCTCTCGCAGATTGGACACTGATCCGCCACGGCATGCCGCGACGGATCAGTGTAGCGCTTTCTTGGGAGGAATGCGCTGTTGCCGGCTTATTTCGCCTTGGCTATCACGATCTTGCCGTCGAGGATGCCCTTCTTGATCTCGTCGAGCTTGGTGGTCACGTCGGCCGGGATCTTCGGGGCGATGTCGTCGCAGACCTTGAACTCGACGCCGCCCGACGCGAGGTCGAAGGTGCGGGTGCCGGCGGTGACCTTGTTCCCTCCGACCTCGTCCTTGATCAGCGTATAGACGGCGATGTCGCCGCGCTTCAGCATGCTGCCGAGCACATTTCCGGGGGCAGAGCCGCACATGTCGATATCGACGCCGATCGAATATTTGTCGGCGGCGGCACTTGCCTGCATCACGCCTTCGCCGGTCGGGCCGGCGACGTTGTAGACGATGTCGGAGCCCTGGCCGTACAACGCCTGGGCGAGCTCGCTGCCCTTGGCCGGATCATCGAACGTGCCGGCGAAGACGGAGTTCACCTTCACATCGGGCGCGGCATATTTGGCGCCCTGCTCGTAGCCGCCTAGGAAGTTGCGGATGACCGGGATGTCGCGGCCGCCGACGAAGCCGATAGCCTTGCCGTCGCCGATCTTGGGAAATTCACTGCCCTTGGCCTCGATCATGCTGGCCAGCGCGCCTGCGACGAAGGAGCCCTGTTCCTCTGCGAAATTGGCGTAGATCATCTTGGGATTGTCGAGCACGCCGTCGATGAAGACGAAGCGTTGGTCGGGATATTCCTTGCTGACCTTCTGCAGCGAATCCACCAGCTCCCAGCCCATGACGAAGATGAGGTCGTACTGCTTGCCCTTGGCCAGGTTTTCGAACTGCTCCTGATAGTCCAGGGCGCGATTGCCGGTATCGACCAGCTTGAGGTCGATGCCGAAATCGGCCTTGGCCTTGTTGAGGCCGTTGACGATCGAAACGCCAAAGCCCTGTGCGAAATATCCCGAGATGGCGGCCACTGAAACCTTGGCCTGTGCGGCGGCCGATCCCAACGAAACGGCCAGCATCGTGCCGGCCAGGAACAAACTCTTGAGCGCCTTTTTCATGTTATTCCCCTTCAGCTTTTTTCAGCTTTTGAAGCCACGCCTTGACC
>NZ_PNOT02000135.1 GCF_002879535.1 Mesorhizobium intechi | reverse complement strand
GTCATCCACGAAATGAAGGTCGGTCGGCGGCTCCCGGCTCCCAACGAAGGAGTTTCAAAACTCGTGCCAATTTGGCCGACCCAGCAGAAGAAAAACATTGTGATTACTTTTCAGCGGATTAGCCTGAGGCCAGACAAGAGCTCGGCGAAATAGGCCGGTGTCGCGGACCCAACAAAGACGACAGAAGAGTGTCGGATAGGCGACACCTTCTTTGTCAGTTGTCCTGTCCTGGAATGATGGCAGGCCACCTGACCCTATTGACCCATAGGAGGTTGGCTCAGGGGTTCACGTGCTTGCTTAGGGGCGCGTTCGAGGCGGCTTGCGGGCGCGTTGCCAATGCAACACTTTGGCTATCCGCAACACCGCCATCTGGGGCGAAGCCGGGACGGCCTGCGCGTCGGAGTCCAAGAAGTTCGGCGCTTGGGACGGCAACCTGATGACGGAATGGCATGTCCGCTATGGCGGTCGCGGCGTGATGACCTACTGGCATGTCGAAAAGGGCTCGACCTGCATTTTCTCGCAACTCGAGCGCTGTTCGTCTTCGGAGGTCGCCGCGATGATCAAGGGCGTGCTGCGACGCTGCACCAACGTGGAGATTCAGGGCCAATATTCGACAGCCATGGCCAGAGCGCCGTTGGCGTCGCTTTTTGCCGCCTGCTCGGGTTCACCTGCCGCCACGCCTGAAGCGATCGCCCGGCAGAAGCTGGCGCCGTCAGGCCTGCGCGCTGAATTTCCCAATCTGCTTCCCATTCTTTCCAACGTCATCAACTGAGAGGAGGTTGAGCAGCAGTATGGCCACAGTCAATCTGGGCCGGCATCGATCTGACTGCCATCCCGAAATATCACGGTCGCAGCGGTAGCCAGAACGACCATCGGAATAGCCTCCGGCCTTCGTTCATCCCGAAGAAGGGATGACCGACCAGTCCGTTTTTCGCGCGCGAATGCGGCAGCTCCATTGCGATCGCGGCAATTCGGATTGGCGCGGGCGCCATGTGCTCCGACCCTGAGGGCTGTCCCGGTCGGCGCGAGCTATCGCTCAGCGGCGATCAAGTCATCGGCTTTCGGAATGACCGGCGACGCTTCGTCTCAACGATTATGCCGGTCGGGCTGTCGGCCGTATTCTTCGCCTTGGACACGGCGGTTCGCTTCGGTTTTGGTTTGGGTGGCGCTTGAGGCTCTACCCTTGGCTCCGGCGTTTGCTTGCCCTTTTGTTTGTCCTTGCGGGAGCAAAGCAAAGCCTTGGCGGTCGCCGCGTCCGCATCCGAGACCACGCCGGCCGGTTTGCCATCGAGATTGACCCGTGCGGCGCCGGCATCCAGTCTCGCCAAGTATTTGGCCATCTTGGTATACGCCAGCAGGGCTCTCCTCAATTCATCATCGGACAGTTCGCCGTCGAGCACCCGAATGTCATGATGGATGCCGATCTTGAGCGGCCTGGGCGCTTTCGGATTGAACGCCGCAGGCCACTTGGCCGATAGATAGCGGAAAAGCTGTGCAGGCGATTTGCCTCGGCTACAGCTCAACATCATAAGCCTCGCCCCATTGTTTTCGTTTCCAATTCGGACCTTCCTAGCACTGATATATGCAATGATTATGGAAAAATGAGCATTCGCTCCGCAGGGCAAAGACCTCCTCATTCGGACAAGCGAGGTGCCTGGTGAGCCGAGCAGGATCGGCACCAATCACGCCGAGCCGTCCCGTTAGAGTTCACAGCCATACATCAGGGTCGTGGAATGCTGTTCCCCCATATCTCCGCCAGCTCATTGACCCTTGGCAGCGCATCTCAAACGCCGGCAGCGAAAAAGACTCGACGGCCCTCCGCGGAGGGCCGTCAGCCAGTAGGACCCGAAACCGTCGCGGCTCCTCTCACCCGTTCGGCCGTTCCGTCGTACCAGGGGGTCGCGTAGCGCGAAAGCTACTCAGGCGACCGTTCCGTGATCTCGGCCGGATCGACGCCGTCCTGGGACAGGAAGGCAGGCGAATGGCTGGCAAAAAGCGTTCCGCCACAACCCGGCACCTGGCGCGGGCGCGGCGGAACTGCCGGGCGGCGGCCATTCCGGAATAGCTGCCGCCGATGACAATAGGCGCAGCGAAATTCAGAAGGTTGTGGGCGACAGGCTTCGGACTCCCATTCGATTGCCGACTCGGCTCATGCCTTGACGGGCAATATTCGGCCTCAGAAGCGGCGCCCAATCGGAAACATTAGCACCTCCGCGTTTTGGCTCGGCTGCTTGAACTCCTCGACGGCAACTGCCTCAATTAGCAGATCCAAGGCTTCGCGCCCTCTCTGGCTGATCGGGTCATCGCCTCGCAGGTAATGATATGCTCGATCTAGATGCACTCGCGCGGCGGAAAAATCGCTTGTCATATGACCCTCTCAGTTGCCGCCCGCGTTAGCCGTCTACGAGGTGAGGGTCACGCAATCGTCAATATCCACAGACAGATTTGATTTAAATCGCAGATGACCCGGGAGAACCAAACACCGGCTTGTCCTATGCGAGAGCTCCTTGATTATGTCGCCGGCGGGCCCGGTGGACTCTGCAATAGGGTTGCTTGGCAGGACGCCACTACGGCTTTTCTGCGTTCTGTCTTATCGCTGTGACATTTCCCGCACAGGATGACGTTAACGACACTCTTTCCCGCGTGAGGTGAGGTGATGAGAGCAGGTTAGAGTGACGCGCGGCAGGGAGGACAGGAGGCGATGGCAAAGGCTGAAACTCGGTAAGACAGCGCAGACCGTCACGCTTGCTACAAAGAGAATGTTCTTCGAAGAGTATCGTTATGATCGATCCGGCGTCGCGAGGCTCGGCCGGCTGAAGGAGGACGCTGGCAATGATGCGGTCAGGGGATGGTTGGCACGATCCACGCCAGGCACCTGCACGGATCACCCCGCAAAAGTGGCGGACGGGACCTGGAATCGAGCCGACATTGCGAGATTTTCGCGGCCGTGGCGGCTTCGCTGTCTGCTGTCCGCAGGGCGAAGCGCGCATCAGATGAGGGCCAGCGGTGGGTGCATCGCCGCCGGAACCGCGGGGATGACGAACACGATCTTCGCCGGCTAGGACAGCGGCACTGCGAACTCAATGTTGGAGGCGCTACGCCGCTCGATCTAGCGGAGGCGTGGCGAGTCGATGCGGCCGGCCGGCAAGACCCGCGCTGCCGCTCGATTTCGGGAAGGATCCCTTGCCGCTTAAATATGATTCACCGATGAAGCTTAGGGTGTCGACCATCTCGAGGTGTTCGTCGCCAATGATTATCCGGGCGGCAACTGGAGATGCCAATTATTCGGGACATCACTCCCAATTCGATAATGCCATTTATGCGACTTTCGAAGCACAAAAAGCGAACATCGTGTTCGCGGTATAAACATTCAATCGTCCGGTGGCCAAGCCGCCGGAAGTTCTAATATGTCCGCAAGCTGCGTGCCGCCTTTGCGCACATATTCTGCTTCGCTATCGAGATCGTAGCCAGGCAACGGCAACAGTCCCCTAGAAAGCGGGTTGGCTTCAAACGGATTGTAAGCGATGAGTGGTTGCCAACGTTCGTCGCGCAGTTTCCAAAGATTGGGCTCTGGAAATATGACGACGGCGCTCACATTGCGATTGCGCGGAGCGCCGTGGCGTCCCCAGTAGCCGTCATTTGTCCGGTCATTTTCGGTATCAAATCCGCCGTCGGGCCGGCGGCGAAAATGAACGCAGGGACTTCCAAACAAGGCGTCAATCAGTGCGTCGGCAACATGGTCGCCTACGGGAATCGATCCTTTGCAGTCGGCAACAACGATTAGATACGGTGTTTCGGAAATTCGGTACCTTTGTCCCTTGATCTCAAGGGCCTGGCGGAGGTCAAGATGCGGCGCAACCGATCGCACACCGCTCATGGCAGCCGCAATCTTGCGCTCATACAGCTTCTCCTTGTCGTACCCACCATGAAGTGTGAGTTCGATCTTCCAGTCAGTAGCGTCGAAAATGCGACTGGGCATGTGCTGAACATTGTCGCCACACTCCTGTGCCCCCCACGCTTCGACTTCAGACCTGAGCTTGCCAAGACTGGGTGATGATTTGCCGTGCTTTTCGACGCTGTAACCCATCAGCCATCCGGCTGGCAGCTTCACCGTTTCCAAAGCATTATAAATTGCTGCCTCACGGTTGTCGCGGCCCACTGTCTCCAAGTCCGGCCCGAATGTCGTGACTTCTACGAAGGCCAAAGGACCTCCGTTCGCATCCTTGACCAAGAAGTCTGGTCTACGTGTTGGATGCGGACAGAAAGGATGAATTTCCACGTTATGCCCGAGTCGGCGCAATGCTGCGTGAACAACAATTTCGGCCATTGTCGCTTGATATTGAACGTTCGAACCGCCGCGTAATCGTTTGACCAAGTCGGCCTGTTCCGTTTGCGGGAACTCCGCCAACCATCCGTTTACGAGCTGACGATAAAGGGCAAAAGGCTTGCGAGCTGAGCTGTCGTAAAACGCAAAATCGTCTTCACCTGCTTTCTTTGGCGACGTCCTATCCCTTTTCTTGTCTTCAAATAGGGCGGGCATGGGTACCTCTTTTGACGAGTCCTCAGAAATGATCCGGCGGAATTTCGCCAGATAGCGCCGGATCGATGTGCCGAACGACATTGCGGGTCTTTGTCCGAGCGCCATGTGCCGCCGGCTCCAGGTACTTTTGTGGGAGCGCTTCTACTGAGCCGAGAAAGACAGCGCAACGATTTGGGCATATGTGCTGTAGATACTCTACTGCAATACGTGAATGGTGGGTCGGATTGGATTACTTGCGTCAAACTGATGCGGCAAGCATGCGGGGAAGGACGATGGCGGCTTCTTTGGGGATGTTGGTTTCGGATGACGAACTGCGCGTTGCGTCCGTCGTGCGAGCGAAGAAGGTGGACGAGAAGACGGTGTCGGCCGGTTCAGCCGCCGCGCTAGACATGAAGCTTGCGGCAGAAGAGGCGGACGGGTGGACGCTCGCGAAGCGAAACAAGCGGTCGCTTCGCCTTGAGCGTGCCAAGCCTATCGATCGGCAGCTCGAGGATGATGTTTGGACGCTGCTTTACCGGATGGGCTTCAAGGCGCTAAACCCTGATCGAAATTTCTACATCATGGGGAAGGATGGGTCACGGCGGCAGCTCGATGTTTTTGCGAAGGACGATGAGACGGTTTTCGTCGTCGAATGCACACATGCACAGGATACTGCAACCAAGTCCGTAAAGCAGTTGCTCGACAAGATTGGGGCGATCAGAGAAGACGTCGTCACCGCGGTGCATTCGACGTTTGGCCGGGATCCAAAGCTGAAAGTCAAAATCGCGATCGCAACACGAAACGTCGACATCCGCACTGCCGACCGGCAACGTGCCGCGGCAGCAGGCGTGCCGATTATCACAGAGGCCGACGTCGCGTATTTTTTTAAGCTCACCAGCATTCTGAAATCGGCGGCGCGATACCAGTTTCTCGGCCGTTATCTCAAGGGTGAAAAAGTTGAGGGCCTGCGTACGCGCGTCCCGGCGAACCGCGGCAAAGTCGGCAATACGACCTTCTACAGCTTCCTGATGTCGCCCCACGACCTGTTGCGCATCGCGTACATCAGTCATATGGGCGCTACATCCAACGAAGACCTCGAGACGTACCAGCGCATGGTGAAGCCTACGCGGCTCCGATCAATCGGCGCCTATCTCGATCGCGGCGGCACGTTCCCAACCAACATCGTCGTCAACGTTAAGCTCGATGGCCTGAATTTCAACAGCCAGGAAACGTTCGGAGATACCGCGACTGGCACTCTCGATCTTCCCGGCCAATACGGGTCCGCATGGGTCATCGATGGGCAGCATCGGCTCTATGGCTACGCGTACGCAGGCCGCGATGCCGATGAGGATCGGTCCGTCGTCTCCGTTCTGGCTTACCAGAACCTGCCGGTCCGGCAGGAAATAGAGATGTTCGTTGACATCAATACGCAGCAGGTCAAGGTTCAGCGCAATCTCGTGAATGAAATCATCTCGTCGCTCAACATCGATGATGAGGACCCCCGCAAGCGGCTGGACGCGATGTGCGCGCGCATCGTGCTGAAGTTGGACGAGGAAAAGCAGTCACCGGTCCGTGACCGCATACTCACAGTCGGTCAGCAGAAGGACAATTTCCAGTGTCTGACCCTCACCTCTCTCGCGGATGGCATCGAGGGCAACAGTCTCCTCGGATCGGTTCACAAGTCGGGTGGCAAGAAGGGTAGTGTCAGGCTGATCCCGGGCCCGCTGGGTACGTTGTCAGATGACTCGGCCGCCATGATGAAAAAGGCGACTTCCACCTTGTCGGGCTACTTCGCCATTTTTGCGGATGGCGTGCCGGAACACTGGGCACTGGGCGATGCCAAGGGCGGCTATCTCTGCACAAACCTGGGTCTGCGGGCACTGCTTGTTCTTCTCCGCAAGCTCATCGTCTTCATCGAGCGCGACGGAACGCGCGTGGTGTCGCTTGAAGCCGACGATATCGTCGAGCTCGTCAGACCGCTGGCGCAACACGTAGTCACCTATTTTCATGATGCGTCGCCATCTGACATCGCCCGCTTTCGCAACCGCGGCAGCTCGCTTGCCAGCGTCGATCAAAACGCCCTGCAGATGATGGCAATCATCCATACCGCTGATCCCTCATTCGATCTCCCCGAGGTCAAACGCTACCTGGAGAACCAGGATGCCGAGGGAACCCGACAGGCTCGCATCATGATCGATGAGATCAACCAAATTCTTTTCGACGATGTCCTGACCACGCTGAAGGCCAAGTTTGGTGAGGAGAAAGATGCGTGGTGGCTATCCGGCGTGCCAAAGGCAATCCGGATTGAAGCCGACAAGAACTATAACAACGACAATGGCGAGCACGAGCGTTGGCGCTATCTGTATCTGATCGACTATCTTGGCATTGTGCTTCATGACAGCAATTGGGAGCTTTTCAAGGATCGCTACAATTTCTACGGCAAAGGCGCCAAGTCGACGCTTGTCCGGTGGATCGGCAAAGTCAACAAGGCGCGCACCGTCACGCACCATGCAGAAAAAGGCCCGCTGTCGAAGGACAAGGTCGAATATGTGAGACGTGTGCATGAACTTGTGAAGCGCCACATCCTTGGGGGAGAGCCCGTCGACGGCCGCAAACAGCTGCTCTTCGACGATTCTTCAAGTGACAGCGCCGGCTAACAGTCACGCGTTTTACCAATATTCGAATTTGGCTGTCAGCATGGAGTTGGGCAATTAGGCTCCGCCAGGCTCGCTGTCAGGCTGAACTCTCGTTGCGCGCATGAGGGGTTCGAGTACCCAGACGCTCCAGGCATCTTGAAGGCGCTCACTAACCTTTGATGCCGTCTGGCGCACGCCCTCGGTTGTTTCAAACCAATTGCGCCACGCGGCCGTGATGTCGCGTTTGTACCCGGCCCCTTGGCCGTAACGTTCCGCCGTCTGTGTCCAGATATCCGCGTCCGACAACAGTTCACCATAGGCGTCGCGGCCGATGGTGCGCGCCGCCGCCAGAAACTCCTGTCGGCTCTCACTTAGCCGCGCCCGAAGTGCCCTCAGATTCTGGCCGATCGCTTCAAGATCCTCATACTTGCTTTCGAGGTCCATCAGCTTGTGCTCGATACGTTGCACGAGAGCTTGCGAACGCAAATTGGCATCGACCCGGACCCCCGTACCCAAGATGTGATCAACCTGGAAATTCTCCCAATCGCCTCGCCGATAGATCGAGGCGGCAATTGAACTGTGATGCCCCACCGCAAGCTGGTCGATGAGGTTCTGGTAGGCGGGGCGTACTGTTTCTGGAAGGTCGCCGACCGCGTGCAGGACGCGCGCCAGATCCTGCTCGATTTCCCGACGTGCTTCGCTCGTGCGAACGACATCGACATTCTCGATCAAGTTTCGAACGCCGTCTGCCGCATTCACGCCGCGAGCGGCATAGGCAGCCCGCATGCGAGCGATTTGACCGCGAAGAGCCGTCCAGATCTTGCCGGCGTCGTCGTTTTTTGCATCGAAGAAGTTAACCGGTGTCGGTGGTAGGCCCACATTGGCCAGAGCCTGTTCAATCTCCTTGCGCCGAAGGCCGTAGCCCTGCTGACGGGAGATAACAGGACCATCAAGGCCAGGCATTTCAAGGGCTTCGTCGCCGCGCGGCAAGACAAGGATGCATTGCCGATAGCGCTCAGCCGCGTCGGATGCCGCGTCCTGCGATTCCTGAAGATGACGTTGGACGGTCGTGTTCGGGGCATCTGCGAATTTGGTGCAGAGTACTAGGAGAGTCCGGGAGTCCTCTGCGTACGCGGTGATATCAGGACGCTGGGTTACGCCTTCCACGCCGCGAGTATCGATGACGGATAGGGTCTGACCATCAGCACTAAGATTGTTCGAAGGCATCAGGACGGTGATGCGTCGAGGGATACTGAAGCGCGGTTCCGCACCACTATTGATCGCCGATACCAGATTTGACACCCAAAGCAGGCCATCCTCTCGCCCCTCCGGAAGAATCATCTGGCGTTCCTTTCGAGCGGCCAGACTCATTCCGCCCACAATTCGATCGGTAACCTCGTCGATGCCAAGGCCCTCTTTCAGAAGGTCAACGATTGGGTCCTTGGTAATCGGCTCATCATTTTCCATGTGACTGACCGGCCTCATGCCAGCCATATTGCGGATCAGACGGCCTAGTTCGGCTGACAGCCCGCCGCCACTCGCCCCAGGCACGAGACTGGCGACCAATTGTTTCGTCAGTCTAACGACTTCCTCCTCCGTAACGGTATCGACAAGAACACCAAATGTAGGTGCGACGCGTATGGCCGTTTCGCAGACCGTGGTACGTCCAGGCCCCACCGGGAACGCAGGCCGGCGTCCGCTGCGGCCATCGCCAACCAGGAGTCCAACTGCATAGGTAAGCGCCATGGTTTTTCCGACGCCGATATCCCCTACCCAGGCCATAATGTGGTCACGACGGTCCAGATAGGCTTCCGTTATCTGAAGTTCATTCCGAAGCAGATCGATCGGTCCGCGCAGAATCGGGTCCGTCATTTGTTCCTGGAACGCAAGGAGGTCTCGGGCGGCCCTATCGATCGTCCAAAGCGCCTCTCGGTCGGGATGCAGGAAGGATGGTGGCTTTGCGCGCAGCCAGTTTCGCGCGTAGTGTTCGCTCACTTCGGTCGCGGTCTGGGTACCGATTGCGGCCAAATAGCGTTCAGCAATTTCCGGCTCGACCTCATCTGCCTTCTCCAATTTGGAGAGCACGCTGGGAACAGTGTTCATCGCGCGTGCGAGAGTCGCCTGACTCATGCCACTGGCGTCTCTAACATGTTTGAGCACGTCGGCTGGGATGGAGTGGACCACGATCTTTCTCCTTTCCACTCTTTGATGACACAAGTCGCGAATATTCGCAAACTGTCCCATCAGGAAATGAGATTTTACGCGATCATAAGACCTTTGAGGGCTTTTCAGGAACATTCTCGCTGACAGACGGGCGAATCCGGTATAACTTTCGCGTATCTGAAAAACGGGAAAGTCATGCCGCTCCATCTCGTCGGTGAAAATCTCGACAGGCACCGAGCCTATATGGCCGCGCAGGCCGGCTCGCTCGTGAGCTTGCTGCGCGGCGTCTATGTGGACGCCAACGACGACGTAAACAAGACGGTAATGGACCACGCCGTCCGCATCGCTGCCTACCTTTACCCTCACGCCTTTTTGTCGGGCCCGAGTGCATTCCAGCTCGCGCCTACAGTGGACGGCCGCCTCTTCCTAAGTGGGCGTCGTAACCAGCGAAGCCGAATCCGGGGTCTCGAAATCATACAGAACCAGGCGCCTGACAACCCCTCGACGGTACCGGTCATCGTTGGCGACGACATGGGCGAGTTCCATATCACGGCCTCATCACCCGGCCAGCGTTTTCTGGAAGCTTTCCGTCTACGAAGCGAACATGCAAGTGCAATCGACCCTGCTATGCGCCGAAGCATGGCAGACCGGTTGATCGAAGAGTATGGGAATGCAAGCTCTGCGGCCGATGCCATTTGGGCTCTGGCGCGCGCCAACAGATGGACTCGCGAGGCCGAAGCCGCAGAAGCCTTTCTCAACGCGGCTCGACCGGTCCAGGCACCCGTCAACAGGGCGCAAATTGATCTCGTCGTAGCTTGGCACGGGGAACCTGTCGGCCGACTGATCCATGATGGTGTGGAATGGCGCTGGACGGCGGCCGCGGGTCGACAGCCGCCATTGATCCGCCCGACACGCCCAGGCAGCCTACCCCCTTTTATCGAATCGCTGCTTCCGGAAGGCTGGCTAGCACACGTTCTCGATGATCGCGATGAACGGGAAACTCTCCGGACGAGCCGTCGCTACATGTCCAACATAACGATCGTCGACGGTTCCGTCGACTTGGCAACTGTCCCGCAGGATGTTCTGCAGGGGCGTCTTGCTCACTTCCAGGCTGGCGGACTCTTCACTGGCCAATACAAAGGGCCGACCCGACGTTCTCTCGAGGATACCTTCCAGGATAACCTTGCGCGCCTGTTCGCGGACGCAAACACACCGCGGCTGTCCGGCGTACAGATCAAGGCGCCGATGTGCCTCAGGCAGGACGGTGATCTGGTTCCAGCAATCACCGAGCCTTTCACCCATATCCTGAAGCCTGCCGGGACGAGCGGTTTTGACGACCTGCCCATCGTGGAATGGATCTGCCTGATGCTGGCGCGCGAGGCCGCGTTCGATGTTCCGGAGGCGGTCCTCGTGCGCATGCCCGACCAGATGCCACCTGCCCTACTGATCGAACGGTTCGACATTCGCCGTTCCCATAACGACATCCATCGAATTGCACTTGAGGATTTCTGCTCGATCCTCGAACTCCCGGCGGCCCGCAAATACGATGGCACCGTGGAGCGAATGGCGCGCGGCCTGCGCCCCTTGTCCACCGATCCCGTTGCCGACATAGAAATCCTGTTCCAACGTGCTGTCTTCGCCTGGCTGATCGCTGATGGCGACATGCATCTGAAAAACTTGGCACTGCTCAAAATTGCCGAAGACGGCGCCGATGGCTTCACGCAAGTCCGGTTCGCCCCCGTCTACGATGCGGTAACCACCCGGCTTTTCCCGGGCCTCGAACACGACCGGATGGCGTTAAAGCTCAATGGCAAGGACGACCGTTTGACCCCCGATGATTTTCTCGCGCTTGCGCGGACGATCGAACTGCCGGTTTCCCGTGCCGCGCAACTGATGGCAAACTGCGCTCGACGGACCTTCGACTCGGCTCCCCATGTTGCTATACCTCTGGAGGCGGCTCCCAACGGAGATCTTATTCGGGATCGTATTGTCGCAATCGTGCAGCATCGCGCCGAACCTTTTCTCTGATCGAATCCGTGCCTTAGCCTCGACCCAAAAACATTGCTCCGCACTGAGCGCGAGCGAACTTTTAGGGGGAATAGCAAAACGGCTTGTTGGATTGCCCGCAAAAGTTGCCGTGCAGACAAAATTCCGCCTTGACCTGCAGTTCCAGACTGCAGAATGTGCAGTCTGGAACTGCAATTTGTCGTCGGATTCGAACAGTGACAACCGCTATTGTTATCGACTGCCTGAAAGGCCAATCGGCGCATAGGCCTGTGTTGCTCGGCTTCGCGCCGGCAGACGTTCTTTATCGCTTGAGCTTTGCCGACATCCTCGATGAGGATAGCCGCCGCGGGTATCAACGTCCTTTCAACGACCGTCACAGCCAGGACTTTCGGCGCTACATCAAGGAACCCGAAAGTTCGACGATCCCGCTGACGCTGAACCTGCGGCCGGCCTTAAATGACGAATGGCGGATCGAAGAGCTTCCGGACGGTCGCATTCGCTTGGAGATCTCGGCCGGCGCCCAGAAGATCATGGCACAGGTCGACTGCCAGCACCGCCTCGGTCACCTGGGCGACCTGCCGATTCCCCTCCCATTCATGTGCTTTATCGAGCTTTCCGAGCGCGAGGAAATGGAGGTCTTCAGCATCATCAACAGCAAAGCCAAGGGACTGAGCACCAGTCTGCTCGACTACCACGAAGCACAACTTGCCGAGGATCTGGCCCTCGAACGTCCCGAGCTTTTCATTGCATTCAAGCTGAACAACCAAGAAGACTCGCCGTGGCATCGGCGCCTGAACCTAGGCGGCAAGACGACCTCCGGACTGAAAAGGATCGTTTCGCTGCGAATGATGCAGCAAGCCATCCACGCGTTCCTGAAGGCGACCAAACTGTCTTCGAAGGACTCGGTCGAGGAAGCGCTGCGTATCGTGCTGGATTTCTGGCGTGCGGTTGGCGTGGTGCTCCCGCAGGAGTGGGCCAGTCCACGCAAGCATATGCTGACAAAGGGTGTGGGGGTCTATGCGCTTTTTCGCATCGCGGCGGATATTGTCAACGAATGCCGCGACGCTGGACGATCATGTGACAAGCGGGCGTTCATCACCGCACTTTCTGATTTCGCCGGAACGATCGATTGGTCCACCTCCGGCCCCCTCAAGGGCTTTGGCGGCCAAGGCGGCGTCAAGCAGGCGGTAGAATTTATTCGCGAAGTTCGGAAGCGCGCTCGTTATAAGGTGGTCAATGGCTAACAAGAATATTCTGCTGATCGAGCCCGGCTACAAGAATAAGTATCCACCGCTCGGCCTTATGAAAATTGCCCAATATCATGGACCGCGAGGGAAACGAGATCGCGTCCGATTCATCAAAGGGGAAGATCGCTCAGTTCTGAACCAGGCGTGGGACCGAATTTACATCACGACACTTTTCTCTTTCGAGTACCCGAAGATTGCGCAGACGATCGATTTCGCGCTGGAGGTTGCCAACGGTCAAGCCGACAAAGTTTTCGTCGGCGGGATTGCCGCCTCATTGATGCACGAGCGCTTCATTGAGGAGAGACGCTGGCAGGGCATACGCTTCATCAAAGGGCTGCTTTCGGATCCGCCGGCCGTTGCGCTCCAGTTGGATGAGTTCTCAGAGGAGCTTTACGCCGAGGACACCGGTGGCCGCCCGATCGAGGATCTGGTCCCCGACTACGGCATCCTCGATCAGATCGACTACAAGTATCCGGTTCGTGATGCCTACTTCGCGTACACCTCCCGCGGCTGTATTCGAAAATGTCACTTCTGCGGAGTGCCAAAACTGGAGGGCGCGCAGCGGGACACGGAGTCACTGACGGCGCTCATTAAGGCCATCGACGCGCTCTACGGTCCGAAGAAGGACCTGACCCTTATGGACAACAATGTCGTCGCAAGCCCGCGCTTCAAGGAGATCATCGCCGAAATCCGCGATCTCGGGTTCACGCCAGGCGCCAAGCTCCAGCGCGAAGGGATGCGGGTGCCTGTCCAGCGCCGGGTCGACTTTAATCAGGGTGTTGATGCCCGGATCCTCTGCAAGGATCCCATGTACCTGCGCGAACTGGCGACCATCTGCCTCAAGCCGCTGAGGATCGCGTTTGACCATCTCGGTGTGAGGAAGCCGTACGAACAGGCGGTGCGGTACGCCGCCGAATACGGCCTCACCGAGCTCTCGAACTACATGCTCTATAACTTCCATGACAACCCTGCGGACTTGTTTGAGCGGATGCGGCTCAACGTGACTCTCAACGAGGAGTTAGGCGTACGCATCTGGTCGTTTCCAATGCGCTTCCAGCCGACCGACCGGCCCGACCGTGGTCACATCGGCAGCAAGTGGACCCGTTACCAGCTCCGCTCGATGCAGCTCATCCTGCAGGCGACCCACGGCATCGTCAGCGGCGAACCCACCTTTTTTAAGCGGGCCTTCGGCAACACGTTCGAGGAGTACGAGCGTATCCTGGCTCTCCCGCACGACTTCATCTTCAATCGCGATTGGTACGAACGTTTCGATCCCGAGGAGCGGCTCGCTGCGTACCGGGCCGAGTTCAACAGGCTCGATGGCTATGAACGACGCGAGCTGCTGGAGTTACTGTCGTCGTGCGATCCTCGACAGTTTGCGGGGCTGGCGGAGCAGGCCACAACGGCGGCACTGAAGCGGGTTCTTCGCTTCTACGTGCCAGTGCCTAAAGACGAACTGTTTGCAATTTGGGCGAAGCAGAAGGAGCTTACCAGGGGCGAGCCAACTGCCGAAACAGGTCTGGCGGAGGATGAACGGGTCGAGGACGCAGGCCTTGACCATGAAGAACCGGAGCCCTCGCCGGTCTGCAAATCGAAGACGCAGGAAGGGATCGCCGCATGAACGCGACGGCTGCAATCAAGCTCGCCCGGGCGGCGTCAACAAGTCGCGGGACGGCCGAACGCCACGAGTTGCCGGAGATCGTGATCGGCAAGGATGTTCTCGAGCTCGTCTCGAGCGCGATGTACGTCGACCCTATGACCGTGTACCGCGAATACATTCAGAACGCAGCTGACGCGGTCGATGCGGCTCGCGCGGCTGGCCAGCTCGCTGCCAGCGAGCTTGGCCGTGTCGAGATTTCGGTAGAGCCTGGTAGCCGGACGGTCCGAATTCGAGACAACGGCTGCGGCGTTCCTTTCCAGGAATTCGGTCGCAAGTTGACCGCACTTGGTGGCAGTGCCAAGCGTGGGACACCGGCCCGTGGATTTCGCGGCGTAGGCCGGCTCGCAGGGCTCGCATACGCGCAGGAGCTGATCTTCCGTTCGCGCGTTCCGGGTGAGGCCAAAATTTCCGAACTGCGTTGGGATTGCCGCCAACTGAAGGTAGCTCTGCGCGCATTGGAAGAGGATACAGGTATCGCGGAGCTGATCCGCCAAGTGACCACGCTGCAACGCGTCGAAATCTCCGACGCACCGGAGCGATTTTTCGAAGTTGAAATGAGGGGCATTGTCAGACTGCGGAACGATCGCTTGATGAGCCCGACGGCGATTGGCGACTATCTGAGCCAGGTCGCTCCCCTGCCGTTCTCACCAGATTTCCGTTTCGGCGGGCAAATCACCGACGCACTTTCACGTCATTTGGGTCTCGGTGTGTTGGACATTCGCATCGACGGCGCCGAAGAGCCGCTTTGTCGTCCGCACCGCGATCGATTTGTTTTGGACAACAAGGCGGATATTACCTTCGATGATGTGACCCTAATCGAAATACCCGGCATCGACGGCGTCGTCGCGGCCGTCGGCTGGGTGCTGCATCACGAGTACGAAGGGGCGGTGCCGACCGGAACGCTTGTGAAAGGTCTCCGGCTTCGCGCCGGCAACGTCCAGGTCGGTGACCACACGCTTCTTGAAGATCTGTTTCCGGAACCGCGGTTCAACGTCTGGTCTGTGGGCGAGGTGCACGTGCTCGACAGGAAGGTCGTCCCGAACGGGCGGCGTGATCATTTCGAACAGAACGCGCACTACCACAATCTGTTGAACCATCTCACACCGACTGCCCGAGACATTGCTCGGCGCTGTCGGACGAGTTCGGTACGCAGAAAATGGGCGCGGGAATTCGACCTGCAGGCCCAATCAGCCGAGGACACGCTGTCGGTTATCAGCCAAGGCGGTGTCAGCGCGGCGGAACGGGAACGCCTCGCACTCTTGACCGATCAGATGCTGTTGCGCCTTACCAAGATAGCGAGCATGGACATACTAAAAGACGCTGCGGATACGCATGCTGCCGCGATTGGAAGAATTCGTGCTCGACTTGGCGAACTGATGGAGGACCTTTCCCCGGTAGCCAGTCCTCTGATGCGCCTCCCGCCGAAGCAGCGGGCAATTTACCAGAACTTTTTTGATCTAGTGTATGAATGCTCTGCAAATCGGGTTGCAGCCAAGTCTCTGATTGATCGAATGATGATGCGCCTTGATCAGTAGTTAGGTGGCGCCAGTTCGAAGGCGCTACGTCCCTCGGTCGAGCTCGACCCGAAGGATGTCTTGGTTCTCTTGTTTGCCTTCCACGTTCTCGTGTCCTAACGACACTGGGCGCTGACAAGGTGATCTGCGGTGGAAAGACCTGTCAAGTCGGCCTCGATTAACGAAAATAGGTCAACCGGCGTTAGAATATCTCGACGCGTCTGGTCGAGCCGAAACCAATCGTTGAGTTTTCGCCAGCCCTCTACTTGGAAAGCCAGCTGGTCGATCGTATGACGAGGTGCTTCCAGAAGGCGGCCGGGGAGGGCGGATGCTGACGATCTACCAATCGCGCCAACGTGCGCACCAATGTTGATACCGGTCGAGGTCGAACCGGCTGAGGGTTTCATCGCTCGTGCGCAGGTCGCGCTCGCCGATTCGAAGACGCATGTGTACGTAGATACCTCGCTGCTCATGTGGTTAGCGGCTGTTGGCCCTTCATCGCGCGCGGTGTTCATTGACTGGGCGTCCACGCTGAACGGGCGCATCCACGTCCCGGCGTGGAGTGTCCACGAGTTTTACCGCCATCACCAGCGCAAGACACAGGTCAACGAGATTGCCGAGAAGTGCTCGGCCGTCGAGAAAGCTCTGAAGGACCTAAAATCCCTTATGCGCGTATATGCCGACGGACCCCTGGTGCCAGACAAGCCAGAGATGTCCTTTGTCGGCGACCTTGAAGCCGCGGCCGCAAATGTCGAAAGCGCGATGAGGATCGCGCAAGGCTGGAACTACGAGGCAGCCGCTTTCGAGGTTATCAAATGGATGAACACTCATGCATTGGCGGCGACGCGTGCCTTCGATGCATTCGCGAGCCTTAAGCAACGCGGTGGTGCACGCTACGGCCACGAGGTGCCGCCAGGCTTCGAGGATGGGCATAAGGTCACCAACCGTTTCGGGGACCTGATTTTCTGGGAGGACGTCATTGCCGACGCCAGCACAAGGGCGGCAGCCACCGTCGTCGTGCTGACGCGTGACCGGAAGGAGGATTGGTTCTCCTCGGGGCTAGAACGAGAGCCTTCCGAGGACCTTCGCCGACTAAGGGGGAGGTGGAATCCGGTTCCCGTCCCGCATCCCATGCTCACCCTAGAGATGCGTACCACTGCCAACGCCGCCCTCATACTACTTGACGAACTGTATATGGGCGGAGTGATGTGGCTGGCTGACAAGAACCGCTTCGGCCGGCTTGCAGCCGTCACGTTTGGAATGGATCTTGCGCGTCTAGAGGCAGCAACCCGCCCTCCACCAGGCATCGCCGAAAGGGCAGCGAAACGCGATGCCGTCGACACCCTCGGACTTTTAGAGGCCAACCGTATAATCAAGGCCGCGCGAGCGGATGAGGATAGGGCGGCGGTGCTTAAGACCATCGCTGATCTCCAGGGCCAAGCGCCGGAAGTCGAAGCCACAATTGACAGCTTCACCGCCGAAAGCATCTCGGCAATGGACCCGGCTGACCTCACTGTGCTCGCGAAGCGACTTTACGACAACGCCCACCTCGGGCCTTCGGCCGCAGCGACCCTCGCTCGGCGCCTGCTCGACGGAATCGATAAGGTGAATTCACTTCATGCATCGGCAATCGTCGGAGGCATGCTCGTGGCCGCCTACTTCGAGGAAGGGGTCGCACGCGCCACGCCCGTCGGCCAGCTCCTTCAGGAACTGCTGGAATGGCGTGTAGACAAGGGTGTCGATCGAACCATCGGCGCTGTGTCGCGCGAACTCAAGCGCGTGCGATCACCGGCGCTCTACCGTCCATCCGCCTCCACGGATTGGATCGACGTCCGCATCGACGCCTCAGAGTCTGTCACAACAACTCCCGTAGCTGTCGGCCAGATCTACGTGGGACCGCAAGGTGTACTTACCGATCCTCCCATCCAGCCTGAACTCGCGCTCTCCAAAATGTTAGGCGGCGCAAAAAAGGCCACTGTTTCTGAGCTTGTCTCAGTGATTGGGCGTCATCACGGGATCCCGCTCTCCATACTACGAGTTGTTGATGCAGAAGGAGACGAGGAGCGGACCATCCTCTCTAGCACCGGCGTCGATCGGTTCGAACCCTTAAGACAACCCAAACGAGTTGAGGACGAGCCCTTGCCCGAGAACGCCCCCATGGCCAATGCAGACGCCCAGCCCGTGGCGGAAGTCACGATCGACGTTGATCCGGGTGGTGGTGTTGCGCCGGTCGAAACTGTTTCAGCGGCCGAAGCTCCACGCGCAGCCCGCCCGCCAACCGCGAAACATCCTGGTGGCGAGACCGACGAAGTGCCGGATGAGGACGATGATCTCGTTGACAACGATGACCTGACCGACGGAGAGGACCTAGAATGACCGAAACTATTGTCCCCTTCGAGCCGCGCTTTGGGGCCTTCGTGATCGAATCTCTGACCTTCGGAATGTATGGAGAGAGTCGAAACGCTATCCGCGAGTATGTTCAAAACGGCTTCGATTCGCTTCGCCAAGCCATTGAAGACGGGCTTATCCAACCAGACGAGGCCCGTGTGGATGTGGAGATGGACGCCGACCGCAAGGGGCTTACTATCCTTGACAATGGCGGCGGCCTCCGGACGGAGAACGCTGCAAGTGTGCTTGCGGCGATCGGCGCCTCTAACAAAGACTACCGCAACAATGCGGGTTTCCGCGGCATTGGCCGACTCGCCGGCATCGTCTTCTGTGACAAGCTGATCTTTACAACAAAGGCGCCGGGTCAAAAGCAGTATACGAAGGTCGTCTTCGACGCCGCGATGCTCCGTGCAAAGTTGTCTCCGGATGGGACCTACGAGAAGGACGCTGCCGAGACGCTCGCAGAATGCGTCACCGCTACACGCCACGACGCGGAGGACACAAATAAGCACTATTTTAAGGTCCGGCTGGAGGGACTCTATAACCCGCCAGACGAGTGCCTGGACGTAGATGCCATGCGAACCTACCTTAGTCAGGTTGCGCCGCTTCCATACGACCCCGCATTTCAGTTCGCGGAGCAGATCCAGCAGAGAGCAAGGGATGCGGGCTTCAACCTCGAGAGCATTCGCCTTTTCGTGAAGGACGGCGAGGGACTGCCAGTCGAGCTTTTCAAGCCCTACGTCGACACGCTTGCCGTGAAGCACACACGTGCTCCAATGACCGGGGTCGATTACCCTGTCTCTCCCACAGGCCGGTGGTGGGGTTGGACGAGCAGGAAACGTGCATCGGGTGCCGTCAAGGATCCCTGGAAAGGCATCCGTGTGCGCATTCGCAACATTCAAATCGACGATACCAAAGTCATGCGGGAAATCTTTGCCGAGTCACATCTCGTCGACACACCGCGCTCCTCCTACTCAAGATTCGCCGACTGGTATGTCGGCGAGATCTTTGTTGACCCAAGGGCTGCGATTCCGAACGCCCGTCGAGACGGGTTTGAGGAGAACCAGGCATGGGAGAGTATGCGCAACGAACTCGATGAGAAGATTGCAACGCCGCTAGGCAAGCAAGCCTACCGGACGTCGAAAGCCAATCAGCTTTCCGTCGAGAACATCACCAAGGCGCTAACGGCGCTGGGTGAAGCGGTCGCTCTGCTCGAAGTGGAGGACGCTCCCACTGCTGCAATTGTCGAACCCCTTATGGAGGAAACAGCATTGCTTCGGAAACGGATCGCATCCGCGATCACGATCGCCGAACCGGAAGAGATTAACGCGCTCGAGGCGCTAGCTGTGAGGCGCGGTGAGTTACAGCGGCGGCTCGAGATAATTTACGCCAAGGTGCCTGCCCACTCGTGCGACGAGGAGATCGGGCAGGCAATCGAGGATACAATGGGGCTGCTGTACAAGGCATTTCGGGAGCGACTGGCCCCGCACGAGTGGCAGCGGGTCAAGGCAATCGTTTCTGAGATCACAGGTGTACGATCCGATTGATGTCGGCAGCGGATTAGCTGGGATCGGGTCAGCAATTTCCAGACATCTACATGTCGCCACGTAAATTCGTTGCGCCTGCTAGCCAGGGTCCAGCACGAAGCAAACGTTTGCACTGGTCCGAGATGGCGGCTGGCCTATGGTTCAGTTGCCTCATCACTTTTCTCACCGGGTCTGACGAGAATTTGTATCCGGCGCTTGGGGCTTCTCCCGCCATACGGCTTGCCCTTCCTATCAAACCCGGCCTTCTCAAGCGTGCTCAGCATCCGTGCATTGTCGGTACGTGCTGTCGCGAACAAGCCTCGGCCTGCTGCAAGACGGATCGCTTCGTCCACCAACTGGTGGGACAGGCCTTTGCCTTGCGCCTTCAGCGTTACGAACACATAGCCGAGTTCGAAAGGAAATGCCTTCGCGTCGATGTTGAACCCCGCCTTCTCGCTGATGCGCTCTCTGTAACTCGCGAGAGGATTCTTGAGCGCCGCGATGCCCTTGGGACCCCGCCCTGCGAAAACGAGCGCTTCCGCTTGCTTGACGTTTTTGGCGACAACAGCCTCGCCCACTTCTCCACCCTCGTGCACAAGGCGCGTGAAGGTGGCGCGGCGCTTCGGGGTAAACTTGCCAGGTTTGCCCGAACTGAGCTTCTCAGTCATGCCGGAACTCCAGTCTCGCGGTCGAGCGCGCCTAAAAGATACGCGTCAACGCATTCATAGTGCCAGTTGGTCCGGGTGCTCGTCATGAACCGCACGGCTCGCCCGTTCCCGATCTGCGGCTCGCTCGCCGAATTGTAGAAGACAATGCGCGGTCCCTGGTTGCCGCCCGTGAGACGGTCGAACAGCGGAAGGTAGTCTTTGCCGCCGAAGAATAGGACCGGCTCCGTCTTGCCTTGCGGCAGCATCGAAAAATCCTGACAGCGTTCGCTTTTGCGCCTGCGCTTGTACGCATTCGCATGCGCCGTGAAAGTGATGTCGTAGCAGGGCGTAAGAAACGCCGCCGCGATAAGGCCCCATCCCGCCGACAGGATGAACAGGTTCGAGACGCCGACCTTCGCCGCGAGCCTCCGGTAGGCTTCGTTCTGGTAGAGTTCGAACGCCGGCAGCAGACATAGCGGGTTCCCCTTCGGGTTCCGATTATAGGCGACAAGCTCCTCCCGCCATGTGCGCCCGCTCTTCGCTACATCGTCAGGCCGCGCAAACAGCACGCCGCCCAGAGCAGGCGCCGCCGCGGGGTCGGCCACGAACACGACGCGCCGTCCGTCGCTGGTCCTAAGGTATCCAGCATCCGACCTCTTGCGCGCCGCACATTGGATCACGACGATCATGCAGTCTGTCCCATCACCAGCACCTGGTCTTCGAGGCAGCTCAGGAAATTGCGGTCATACATCTCATCGACGTGATTGGAATTCCATAGGCCCGATTTCCTCACCCTTTCCCTATCGCAATGATGCCCGAGCCAGCCTGCCGATGGCATGTCAGCCGCCTGCCTCCCGTAGTTGCTGAGGAGCGCGATAGCGTTGCGCTCGATATAGCCGCGGAGGCTACCGGGTCCCGGCTCGTCATTGACGCCCATCGACACGAGCGGCATCGCGCCGATGAACCGACTCACCTCGCGTTCGAGCGCAAGCTCGGCCGCCCGGATTTTAGGGTTCGCCGACTTCTCAACATCCCAGGTCGCGCAGGCATGCCCGTTGCGGGCGATGAGTGCCGTCCCGACGATCAGGCGGAAGATTGATCCGCGGTGATTGCCGCCACCGCTCTGCGCCTGGCCCCGATGCTGCGAAAGGCGCGTCCACAGCTTCGTGCCTGAGTTCGGTCTGAGCGCATGCGTGCCGACCCTGACGACGCGCGGACCCGCTCCGGTATCCGAACGGACCTCGCCGTCCTCCATGAAGAAATACACGCCGCGCTGTGGCCAGTCGAGCCTGCCGCTGCCGCTCGCAAGGGTTCTTGCACCGCCCGGGCAAGTGCTGAGCCGGTCGATTGCAGAATAAAACCTCTTTAGATCTTCGATGCGCTGCGAATCCATCCTTTGATCATACCCCGCAGCGCAGCAGTCTCACATCTTCGATTGATGCGAAACTCCTCCTTTATGTTGCCTATGTTGCCGTTGTACGGCGATGCGGCCGTCCAGCAGCCTCAGGCCGGCTGCGCAGCTAGTCTTCTGTCTCGACATCGCCGCTTTGCTGGATTGAAAACTCTGGCATGATGTCGCCCGCCAGCAGCTTCTCCTTGCTCAGCAATCCGGCATCCTCGAGCGCCTCGAAATCCGGCAGGTCGCGCAGCGTGTCGAGCCCGAACTCCAGCAGGAATTCTTTTGTCGTCACATAGGTGTAGGGCGCGCCCGCCGTCGGGCTACGCGGACCGGAAGCGATCAGGCCGGCACCGCGCAGATGACCAATAAAATCGCGACTGATCTCCTTGCCGAAGAAAGACGACAGTTCGGCGCGGGTGATCGGCTGGAAGTAGCCGATGCACATCAGCACCAAAACCTCCGACTGCGTAAGGTCGGCCGTCTTCCCATTTCCACCTACAGCAGCGCGGATGGCGTCTGCATAGGCAGGCCGGGTCAAATGTTTCCAGCCGCCGGCGACCGAAACCAGATCGTAAGGGCGGCCGCGCAGCTCCTCGCGGATGTCGTCGATGAGAAGATCAATGCTGCAGCTTTTCCCGACGATGCGGGCGAGCATTTCGCGGTCGACCGGCTCGCTAGCGGCGAAGATCGTTGCTTCGACCCGGTGCATCCATTCACGCCAACGCGCTTCCGGCGGCAGATGATCCAGTTCCCGGTCAAACAGCTGGTCAGCTGATCGACGGTCATCTGGCCGGCTCCCTCCTCGCCTACGTGCACTCTCCGCCATTGTCTTCACAGCCCGTAGATGCGGAAGGTGGCGCGGCCGGACAGCTCGCGGACGGCGCCGAGCTCGACCAGCCGGTCGAACAGGCGGCGCAATCCGCGGTCGCTCATGCCAGCGATGTTTTCCGAGGCAACGATCGCGTCGTCAGAGAGCAGCTTTTCGACAACACTATCCGCCGCCTTGGCCCGGAGTTTCGGCGCAACCGCAAGCAGCCGGTCCGCGCGGCGCTCGAGTTCGGCGAAAAGATCAATGGCGCGCAGCGCAGCGCGCGCCTGCGCGGCCAGCAGGCTTTTGGCCCAATCGGCTTCCGTTTCGGCGCCGGCAGCCAGAGCGGCAGTCACTGGTCGACGCGCCCGGCCCGTACCCACAACGAAGGTCGCTTCGGCGCCCAACAAAGGGATTGCATGTGTCCAGCCTAGCCGCTGCGCGAGCAAGACATCGGCAAGCCAGGCTCCGAGAACGCGCCGGAAGCCGTAACGCTCCGCGGCCGCGAAGGCCCCGACCAGCGTTTCGACCTTGCCGGTGTTGGCGGCAAGCTGTCGCAGATCGTCCGTCAGATCGCTGACCGCCTCATCGTTGAGCGTGAGACCTAGATCTTCCAGCACCGCCGCGACATTTTTCTCCGTCAGCAGATCGTCCGCTGGGCGAGATGCCAGCCGCCGCCAAGCAAGAAGGAAAAGGCCGGCGGGACCGACATTGTCGCCCGGTCTTGTGAGCAATACGGCATCGCGCAAGGCAGCTTCGTCCTCGACGCGGCCGGCCTGCTTTGCCGTTGCCGCGGCGGCCGAAAGCGCCAGCCGCTGCCGCCAGGCGCCGGCCCACCGCTCCTGCCGGCGGACCACAGCATCGAGCGCGGCGATGGCGGCGCCGGCGGCGAACGCGACGTCGTCAACATCTTTTCCCGCAAGGCCTTGCGCATCAGGGACGGACCGGCGCAGCCAAGTCGGGACGGGGACCGGTGGAGTAACGGCTACCGCGCCAAGAAGCGTGCCGGGGTGGCGCGAGAGAGATTTGGGGCGCAGAATCATCGAAAGCACGATGAATCACGGCGGCGCTTTTAGCAACAAAAATGGACAAAAAGCGCTGCACCTGTCATGCCGACGAAACGAATGATAATCTTGCATTATCAGCCGTTTAAATCGTCACGATATCCATACCTCTAAGTAAGCCGGCTAACCATGCAGCTCTCGACGGAGCGCGCTTTCTGCTGCGCGGACGAAGATTCCGTGCAGCCATGTCACGAAACACTCGGCCCGCTCCTCTGCCGCCCGATGGTCCATGAAACCCCCTCCCCGCGCATGATCCCGGACACCTCCTTTCCGATGTACCGATCAAGCACCGGCCTCCATGGCACGAGCGTGAACTCGCGCGACTTATCGATCACGGCATATTTGCCGCTGGCAAGCTCGACCGATCGGCGCAGCGTGCCTTCTATTCGTTCTCCAGGCTGCGCTTCGGCATACGAGAGACCGAGCTGATCCGACAGCTGGCCGGCGACACGGTTCAGCTCGCGCTGGCGCAGGATCGAAATCATGTTGGCACGATAGACGACCCGGTCCTGTTCTTCGTGCGCGAGGCCTTGCGCGATCAGCCACTGCCGCCGACGGGCATGCGCCTCCCGCACCTCATGCCCGAAGCCTGAGTTGCGCAACGGCTCCGGTCTCTCGGCAACCAGGTTCCGGTCGAGCCAGGTGGCGCCTTCGAAGCTGACTTGGCGTTCCAGCGGCATTGATGAGAGCTTCTCGACTATCACAGGCTCGACCCTGGCCCGCAGGCGCTCGTATTCCGCGACACGATCGAGATGATCCGGCGCGATGATCCAGGTGCCATTCGGCTCGCGCTCCACGCCGCCGGTGGAGCGCCGGATCGCCTCCAGCCGGCGGATATGCGTCTCGGCAAAGCTTTCGGTGGCGAACGCATCATGCTTGAGGTGCATATCGACGCTGTAACGGCCGCCGTGTGCGGTAGCGATGTCGGCGATTGTACGGTCGACTTGCCTGGGCTTGGTATCCCTCGACGTGACACGCACGATGCAGCCGTCGGGCGTCGGTTCTGTCAACTCGCCTTTGCCGATGTCTATCCAATGGCTTTTGCCGTCAACGCCGTCGACGATGAGGTAATGCCGATCGTTGATTTCGTCGGCGAGCCCGCGCGCGACGAGGCGGCCGACGACCGGTGGGGAGGGCTCTTCACGTCGATCGTGGACAAGGTAATCGGCGGCACTGCGAGCGAGCCCCTTGCCAGTCAGTTCGCGGTGCATGGTCTTGATGATGTCGCCGCGTTCGCCGGTGCGGCGCAGCGTGGCTTCCAGCTCATCATCCAGGCGCCAGCGGACCGGGTCGACCTCCTCGGCTAAGCCCATCCGCTCGAGCTTGCGCAGACGGCCTTGATGCAGCGTCTGGCGAAAGGCGTCGCGGCCGTCCGTAGAAACAAGTCGGTCCTCATCGCGCATGCGCAGCAGCTGCCGGTCGATGCTGGTGAAGCGTTCCTGCTCCATTTCCTGGCGCAAGCGCTGTTCAATCTCGCGGTCGGTGCGGGGACCGAGGTCGAGGCTCACCAGTTCGGCCGCCCGTTCGCGGATGCCGCTCGAAATATACTCCCGCGCGATGACGAGGTTTTCGCCGCGATCATCCTTGCCGCGGACAATGATATGGGTGTGCGGATGGCCGGTGTTGAAATGGTCGACGGCAACCCAGTCGAGCCTGGTGCCGAGATCCTCCTCCATCTGCGCCATGAGCCGCCGCGTCAGCGGCTTGAGGTCGTCATACTCAATGCCGTCTTCCGGTGCGACGATAAAGCGGAATTGATGCCGGTCGCTATCCGCGCGATCGACGAAGGCCTTACTGTCGATGCGATCACTGCCGGGGCCATAGAGTTTGCCGGGTTCGCCTTCCCTGGTGACGCCATCGCGCTGGATGTAGCGCAGATGCGCACGCGCCCCGTCCGCACCCTTGCCGGCCAGCTTCACAATCCGCGCCTTGACCATCACCCGCCGCTGCCGGAAGGCGGCATACCGGTCGCGTGACTTGAGCAGCGCGGCCGCCGCCCCGCCGCGGCCTGTCCGGCTCCCCGTGAAGCGACCGCCGTGCTGGAGGCGGCCGCCGGCTCGGTTGATCGCTGCCTTGACCTGGCCGGCATAGCGCTTGCCTGCATTCGAGCCGCGCGAGCCGATCTTGCCGAGCTTCGGCCTGAACTCATCGTCCTGCATATCAGCCTCCGGGCAAATTCAAGCGAAACCTGAGTCTCGCTGGCCCACCCTCCTGGCGCCGCCGGCAGCCTCCGGCAAAAACGATGTGCAGACAAAGGCCTCGCCGCCTCATGGAGGCGGTGCCTTTATCTTGCCTTACGCGCCCCTCGCCTTAAGCGTCCCCGGCCCCTCCCGGATGCCCTCAACAACGCTAGCCATTGTGCTTCCTTGGCCGCGCGCGATCCCTGCCGAGCGGCACGAAAAGGCCGCCATTCGTTTCACCGGCGCGAACACCGTCGCGAAGGAAGAACAAAGAGCGTCCGGAGGGAGCGTTCCGCCCCTTTGAAGTTGTGGATTGGCCTTTGAATTCGTTCATGTCGGCCGCCGAAATCCCCGTCGCCTCAAGCTGTTTCAGATAGGCAACGGTCTCTTTCGGCAGCGGCCTTCGAAGCTTCAAATGGCCTTGATAGCGCTCGGGTCCAGCGTTGTAGGCGGCAAACAGGCCGGGGAATCCGAAACGCTTATACATGGCGCTGAGATAGGCGGTTCCGGCCAAGATGTTGTCGCGCGGATCGTGCGGGTCGGCTCCCAGACCGTGCTCGACGCGCATCTCCTGATAGGTGCCGGGCATCACCTGCATGAGGCCCATGGCGCCGGCGCGGGAGGTGATGGGACGGCCATCGAGGACGGTCTTGCCGCGGCTTTCGGCATCGATGACGGCGCAAATCCAGGCCTGGGGAATGTGGAAGCGTGCGCTTGCTTCCGATACGAAGTGCTGCCATCGTTGCAGCTGCGGACTTTGGGAGATGACGGCTGGCTCAGCGCCGGTCGAGGCGGAACAGGCGCATGGCGCGACGGCGATCATGCCGAGCATCAGGAGGGTCATTCGGTCCATAGCGGCACCAGCCTCCCGATGATGTTTTCGGCCGGCACCGGCCCGAAATATCGACTGTCGAAGGAGTGATTTTTCTCGTTGCCGAGCAGGAAAACCTCGTCATGGGCGAGCGCTCGGCAGCCGTTCCACCAGGGCAGCGGACGGCCTTGCGTGTCGATTTTGAGCCGACGGGCGACGATCTCGCCGCCGATGATGATGGCATTACTAAAGGCGCAGACATGCTCGTCCGGCAGCGCGGCGAGACGCTTCACCAGCGGTATATTGCGAGGCAGATAGCCGCGTTGGTCGGCGAGATAGGCAACGAAGCCAGGCGGGCGGGCGAGCACAAGATCGCCGCGCGCAGGCGTGCCAGACCCAACGCGATAGAGACCGACCGGCGCGCTAGCCGAGGCGTTCCAGACCAGCAAGGGAGACGGCTTTGGGAGCGCCGTGAAGCCTGTCAGGCTCAGGCCAATCGCGGCGATGGCGATTGCCTTGCGCGCCCGAACGCGCCGCAAACGGCTGCCGATCAGATGGATGGAAGGCCGCCGGCTCATGAGCGGTCTCCCTCGTCGGCTGAGCCGGAACCGCCCTTGTCATCGTCGGAGCCAGGTTCTGGCGGGCGGCCTTTCGACCAGTCGTCGAGTTCGTCGATGTGGTAGCGGACATAGCGGCCGTGCTTGCGGTATTTCGGGCCGCCGCCGGTCAGCCGCATCTTTTCCAGGGTGCGCTGGGACAGGCCGATATAGAAGGCAGCCTGCGCGGTGTTCAGAAACGGACTGCCCTTCTTGGCGCGGGCCGCGCGGTCGTTTTCGTCGTCCATGATGGTCCTCGTTTCGCTTCGGACAAGCGACCGCGAGGATCGGCGAACGAGGTCGTCGTGGGGACGGGCGAAGAGTCGGGTGGGAGTTTTCGCCGCCCCTTCGGGCGAGCGTCGGCGGGAAACCCCCGCGCCGAGTTGCGGCGCGAGGGCTTGAGCCGGCCGGTCAGTCGGCCGGGTTCCAGATGACGGCGTAGGTGTCTTGATCGTCTTGGCCGGCGGCGCGGCCGAGATTGGCGTAGAGCTTGCGCGGACCGAACTCCGGTGCGGCGATGGACAAGCTCACATAGTCGTTGCCGGAAGTCTCCCCGGTTCGGATCCAGCCGGCGCCGACCTCCACGCCCTGCGTCAGCACCCGGAAGTCGGGATGGTTGTCGGCGGACTTGCTCCGATTGGGCACGATGTCGATGTCGGCGCGGACGCTGAGTGTCCTGAGCTGGCCTTTGTAGCTGCCGTTTTCCTGCTTGTTGACGTAACCGATCGCGGTCATTTTCCTGTCTCCTTTTGCTGTCGCCGGGGACCATTCCCCTGCGATGGCGGACCGTGATGGGCGCGTCCGGACCGCCCGAACCCCGCAGGGCCGCAGCGGCAGCGAAGGACCCGAGCGGGCAGCTTTTTTGAAGCGAAGCGCGCGCGAGGAAGCCGCGTCATGCGGCGGGGAAAAAAGCTGGTGGCGAGGGTTTCGGGCGGGCTGGAACCGCCCATAGGTCAATGAGCCAGCCGCAGGGGAATGGTCCTCAAGACGTGTGGGGACAGGTCGCGTGATCGGGTGAGCACAACAAGCGATCGGAACGCGTGCGGCGGGTTCCGCGCGCTCAACACCGTGCCGAATCGATAAATGTGCCCGTGCACCGGGAGCCCCAGCAGGCATCTCGGCGTGGTAATCGAGCACTGACAAGGGCGAGCTTTGGCGGCCGGATGTTGTTGCCGGAAGGGGGTCCAAGGGGCGGAACGTGCAGCCAACGCGCCCCGGAGAGGCGCCAACCCGCGGCTATCGACGAGCCGCCTCGGCATGGCGGACTCATTCGAGGGTAACAGCGACCGGGCCTTGGCCCATTGATCGGCGGTCGGAAGCCGCCGCGTTTCGTGTGTTTTCGGTTGGGAACTTGGTCGAATCCGCGCCAGCAGGTTCCATTGGAGCGAAACCGATCGTCTCGGCGTGATCGAGGAATTCGACCACATTGATACCGATGGCCTTCGCGAGGTCCGCCTGGCTGAGACCAGACGCTTTTCTTTTATCGACGCGGACATACCCGGGTGATCGGCCAGCCGCCATCCGCCAAGGTTAGGTCGTTCCTAGCGGCGCGGCGGGCACGGCTGAGCCGCGTCCGAAGTCGACGAGGAAAGGGTATTGCTCCCCCGATTTCCGAAGAAGGCCACTGGTCGCAATTGCCCCTGTGGGCCGTGGCGATCTTTTGGTCGCGCTTGCGACATTCTTGTCAGCCTTCGGGACACAACAATGTTTTCGGATAGGCGCGCACGAGGGGGCAAATCAAGGAATCTCAATCATGCAAACGCCGTGACGCCCAGCCGGACTCGATCCTCACGGCGTGGAGACCGGCGCGCCGTGCTGAAGAGCTCGAAGGTGTCAAAGGCCTTCCTCGACAGGGGGAGCAGCAACAGCGCGATCGTAGGCGCGACGGCCGCGTCTTCGCAGATCGCAGCCTGCGCACGCAATTACACGCTAGAGACAAAGCCTTACGCGGTCGATGCCGGCGTGCGGCAATGCATCGGCTCGGCCCGTCCGGAACGGTTTTCGTCTTCCCTAGCCGGTGCGGAAGTTCTGACTACTCCGACAGTATAGCACCTTTGCGGTCCGGGTGACCAAGCGATTGTGCGGCGCGCGCCGTCTCGGTCAAGGCACGGCGCCCTGCTCAAGCCGACAGGGCTTCGGCAAAAGATAGTCCGATTCGGTGCCCCCAAATGAAATGGCATAGCGCTTGCTGTTATCCGTTAGAGCCCATCAAAGCACGTCGAAAGCGATGAACAGAACCCTGGCAAAAACGCGAAGTTCCATACCAGCGCCCAAGGAGACCGTGCACGTTTGCGCCGAACGTCCCCTCCAGACGTCCCTGCTCCGGTATCTGATTTGCGATGGCTGGTTCGAGACTGACGGAGCCGTGGCGCTCGCCCAATTGTCGCTTACCCGCCTCCGGCAGGAGGATGCCTTTTTGGAACACGGCGTCGACCAAGTGCGGCCTCTCGGTCTCAGGACTGTCGCCGACGCGATCAACGTGCATCAGGCGACGGTAAGCCGGGTGACGTCGAACACATACATGCAGACCCCCCGCGAAGTGTTCGAACTGAAGTATTTTTTCACCGTCGCGAGCGCGTCCTCCCAAGGTGGCGACGCGCGGTCCCCCCGAAGCTGTCCGCCATCGGATCATGGCGACAATCGCCGACGAATCGCAAGATGACGTGCTTTCCGACGACGACATCGTCGTCCGGCCCAAGGAAAGGGCGATCGATTTGCACGCCGCACCGTCACAAAAAATCGCGAAGCGATGAACATCCCCTCGTCCGTGCAATGCCGCAGGGAATGGCGCTTCTGGCGTTAATGCGGGTCAACGCAGCCACCCGAGTTTACAGCACATCCAAACTGGAGACCCTGTTGATGACCGAATCCGCTACGGGCTTCATGGACGGAGTTCTGCATGACCCAGAACAGCCAGATCAACGGTCTGGTCCCGCATGGGGTGCAGTCATTTCGCTTGCCTTAGGCACCTTCGGGCTTGTGACGGCAGAGTTTCTGCCTGCCTCCGTGCTGACGCCGCTCGCACATGATCTCTCTATCACCGAGGGTGCAGTTGGACAGGCGCTGACAACGACCGCCATCGTGGGGGCGATCTCGGCGCCGACGATGGCCGTCATCACAAGGCCCCTGGACCGCAGGATTGTCATATGGGCGATGACGCTGCTGCTGATCCTGTCGAACGTTCTATCGGCCGTCGCGGGGTCGCTGCCGGTTCTCCTGGCCGCCCGCGTCGTGCTCGGCATAGCGCTCGGAGGGTTCTGGTCGATTTCGGCAGCGCTGGCGATGCGGCTCGTTCCAAGTCACCTCCTGCGGCGCGCCATGTCGATCATCCTCACCGGCGTTACCGGCGCTACCGTTTGCGCGGCTCCAATCGGCGCCTATGTCGGCGACATCTGGGGATGGCGAACCGCCTTCATGATCGCTGCAGTCGTCGGCGCCGTTACGCTGGTAGTGCAACTCATAACCATTCCGAGGCTGCCTCCGATTGGAGTGACGAGCTTCCGCAGTCTGCTGGATGTGGCCAAGAATCCGATGATCAAAGTCGCGATCTTGGTCGTCCTGTTGGTCGCTTCCGGGCATTTCGCCAGCTTCACCTATATCCGCGCCTTCCTTGAGAAGTTTCCCGCGCTTGATATCGAGACGATCTCGCTCGTGTTGCTCGCCTTTGGCATCGGCGGCTTCTTCGGCAATTTGGCCGGCGCATTCCTGGCCGAGCACAGCCTCAAGGCAGCCGCGGCGCTGCCGCCCCTGCTCATAGCGATGGCCACTGTCTCGCTGCTGACGCTGGGAGCATCGGCTTGGGCCACGGCGATTGCGGTTACCGTATGGGGCTTTGCCTTCGGCGCGGTGCCGGTGGGACTGCAGACATGGATGGTGCTGCACGCCGCTCCCGAACAGGCCGAAAGCGCCGGTGGGCTGATGGCCGCAACGTTCCAGGTGGCCATCGCAGCGGGCGCGATTTTCGGCGGACTGCTGATGGACAATGCCGGCGTCGCCAGTGCCCTTGCGTACAGCGCCGTTGCCTCGTTCCTCGCCGCCCTGACAGTGTTCTTGCTCGGCCCGAAGCGCGAACCTCAGACCACCTGACAGAGAGGCCATCAGTGCAGCGCGGGAAAGATGCAATCATCAGCCGCGCTGTGCGATCCTACGCACGATTTTTGGCGGTTGCAGGCCTCGTCTCCGGGTGATCGGACGCTGTTGTCCGGTCGATTTCGACCGGCGGGGGCGTTTCGAATGATGGTGCCGACGAGAGAAACTAAGAGAGTGCCGAACCGGACCGCCTCGCCGTCGACCGCTCTGGCACGGCGACAATGTCGCTGCAGTGTAGGTATAACCACCTGAATTTTGAAAGATCCTCCAACAGGCGAGAACACGCTACGTGGCCACACGGCCGCTGCTAACCGTCAGAGCGTGCGGTCTATGCAGCTTTGTCTTGCGGCGAGCATCGGGCGGATCGCGCGCCTGATCTCTTACATGAAGCTCGGGGCCGAATATGCCCCGCGGCTTCTGATTCGGCCCGAAATAGTAGGATCGTTCGGCGATATCGTAGTTGTATTCACCAACTGTGATCCAGCCGCGATTGAACGTCGACAGACCCGCGCGGCGGCTTTCCAGCGGCGGAATCTCAAGCGCCGCCTGCCCTTGGTAAGGCGGCTTACCGGAATTCGGCAGGACGACGAGATGAGTTATCTCACGCTCAGGATCCCCGCAATTCGGTGCGGCGCATGGCGAAAACCTTCAGCCTCGCACAGCTTGCGGTAAAAGTACTTCTTCCACTTCACGTTTTTGGTGTTGCCGGCTGCCAGCGTGGGGAAACACGTGGCACGCGTCATGCAAAATCATCGAATTTGCGTCAGACCCAATTTTACACGCCGGTTCGCACCCGTATGAGGCGCTGAGTAAATCGAGACTAAGACCAGGAGTGCCCGCGACTTCACATGCGGGATGCCTCCTGCAACATTATCTGCCGCATCCAGATGCTTGCCGGATCACTGTTGTGAAGGGTGGGCCATTGGACGGCCTCGGTGAACGTGGGTAGTGGCCGCGGAAGTTCGATGATCCGCAGGGGAAAGGTTTTTTTGAAATGCTGAACCAGCCGGAAGGGCATGGTCGCTATACGAGCTGTGCCTGAGACCATCGGCGGAATCATGCTAAAGGCCTGCACGACGATCTCGACACGTCTCTTGAGACCATGCTCAAGCAAAAACTGTTCCTCGATGGAGGGCATCTGGGCACCGCCGACCCTGAACGCAATGTGCTTCATCGATACGTATCTCTCGAATGTAAGCTGCCGTGGCAACTCCTTGTTCGTGGGGCAGCCCACGCACACGAATGTCTCGTCGAACAGCGCCGCTCTTGGATGGGCGCTTGACATGAAAAATTCCGGAAGAATCAGAAAATCGACGTCACCGCGCCGGAGAAGCTCATCGGGGTCGTCGTCGATAGGCAACAATTCGAAGCTGACGGCGGGTGCTTCGCGTGCAACCCGCTCCACGACCTTTTCAAAAAACACGAGTGTGGCGAAATCGGAAAGAATGATCCTGAAACGGCGATCGGATTGAGCCGGATTAAACGGATCCCAAGAGATAATCGAGCACTGGATGTTCAGCAGTGCGCTGCGAACCGCGGGGGCGAGTGTTTCCGCACGCGGGGTTAGAACACGTTCGCGGCCGCTCGTCGTAAACAGTTCATCGTTGAAATAGTCGCGCAGCCGGGCGACGGCCGCGCTCATGGCCGGCTGACTAAGGTTGATGCTGCTTGCCGCCGCCGTGAGGGTCCGCTCGGTCAGCAGTGCGTCGAGCACGACGAGAAGGTTCAGATCAAGGCCCTTGAAGCGCATCTTTCACTTATCCATAGCGTGGATGCTCGCGATCTAAACAATCGATTTTACCAAACTTCCAGGGCGCTGCATAGATGACCGCACTTGACATGCGCCCGATCACGCCACTGCTTCTGCAGCGTGTGCCGGGAAATGACTTGTAAGTAGCCGATCATGTCGAACTCTCCGCCTTCTTCCAAAAGGCCTATGGGCGACAGGGGCTTTCAGGCGGTTGTAGCTGGGCCGGTGCAGGGCCGAAGGTTCGCGCAATCGGCTCTGATGTGCACGGCGTAGCAGCTCACTAGGACCTGCTGCGCCATTTCTTCACGGTTGGCGAGGTTGATTTCTTGGTAGGCGAGCTCGGATCGTACAGGATGCATCCGGATCTTGAGAGACTCGGAATGAGTCATTCTATCCGCATCATGCGGCCGGTGCTGCAGCAGCGTGGCATTCCATTCGCTTTTGGCATGGTTCGGCACCCGTTGCGAAACCATCTTGAGAGGTTCTGCAGAGACGGCCAGACGACCATAGTGCCGGGCGTTCGCATCGCCACACATGCGACCGCCAATGCGCTCGAGGTTTGCGATCAGGCACTGGGATTTTGTCCGCTCGGTTGCAGCCAATCGGCCCTCCATACCACGCCGCGATCCGCGTGATTTTCGATCCTTTGCACCGCGCTCGCCGTGCCCAGAAACGGCAAGTAGCAACTGCAACAGATAGGCTGGAGTCTGATGCTTGATCACATAAGAGCCGGAGCGAAGGGACGCGGCTCGTGCCCAGCAGGGACAAACAACCGAGACCTAAGCTTTGATTTCGCCAAAGGCATACTCATTACTTTGGTGATAATTGGGCACTTGTTACAATATTTAATCTACCAGGGCACCGACGCTTTCTGGCTGTCGCCGTATTTCAAGTCGATCTACATGTTTCATATGCCTCTATTTATGGCGATAAGCGGATACCTTTCTTCTGGGGCAATTTTGCGAAAATCGTTCACCCAGGGTGTCGGTGAGCGGGCAATGCAGCTACTACTGCCAATGCTATTTTGGTGTACGTTGATTTGGACGTTAAAGTCCGCAGTTATTTTTCCTACGAAGAGTTTGACTGGTACTC
>NZ_PNOT02000228.1 GCF_002879535.1 Mesorhizobium intechi | reverse complement strand
CCGCCACTCCGCCACCGCCAAAGCCGGCGGTGCATTCGCGGGCGATCGATCCGGATGTCGTCGCGCCGCCGGAACTGCCCGCTGGGCAACTCGAGCGGGTCGAGCCGCGCGAGCCGCTGAGCAAGCTGGCGCTGGCCATGCCGCCCAAGCCGAAGATGCCCGATGACTGGAATGGCACGAAGCTGTTCCAGCCGGTCGCGACAGCCGCCGGGCTGATCGAGGCGAAAGGCTATTCGGTGGCGATCTCCGGCATCGATGTCGTCGGACAGGAAGAGACCTGCACCACCGACGGCAAGTCCTGGCCGTGCGGTATCCGTGCGCGCACGGCGTTCCGCGCCTTCCTGCGCGGCCGCGCCGTGGTCTGCACGGTGCCGCCCGAAGGCGGCCGCGACCGCATCTCGGCGGAATGCCGGATCGGCAAGCAGGACGTCGGCCAGTGGCTGGTCGACAATGGCTGGGCGCGTGCCGCCAAGGCCGGACCCTACGTCGAGGCCGGTGAAAAGGCGCAAAGCGCGAAGAAGGGCATTTTCGGATCGGCGCCGAACCTGGCCGGCATCGCAGCGGTGCCGCCCGCGCCAGCCCCGGCGCTTCAGGCGCCGGGTTCGATACTGGAAGAGGTCGACGGCGCCCTCAAGCCAACTGACCAGCCAGCGCCTGCTGAATGAGCGCGCGGGTCTCGGCGACGCCGTAGAGCGCGGCGAACGAGCCGAAGCGCGGGCCGCGTTCCTGGCCGATAAGAACCTGGTAGATCATCTGGAAGAAGGCGCCCGAAACGCCGGGACCACCCTCCGGGCTCTGCTTGGAGTGATCCTGGTAGCGCGCGATCTTGCGCGCCACGTTGAGCGAAGCGTTCTGGATCGCTTCGCCGCCGGCATCCGCCGGCAGCGCGCCAAGCGCCGCGTCGAGGGCTGCCAGCGCTTCGCGCTCGACCTCGTCGGCTGGGCGGAAGGTTTTGGTCGGCTTCACGAAATCGTCGAAATAGCGGATCGCGTGGCCGACCAGCTGGTCGAGCTCGGGATGCGTCTTTGGCGTCACGCCTTGCGTATGGCGCGAGATGAAACCCCATAGCACGTCCTTGTTCTGCGCATTGGAGGCGCTGACAAGGTTGAGCAGCAGCGAGAACGGCACCGGCATGTCGATGGCAGGCGGATTGCCGTCATGCATGTGCCAGACCGGGTTGCCCAGCCGCTCCTTCCAATCCTGCCTGGGGTAGGCGGCCAGGAAGGTGTAATACTCGTCCACCGCCCTCGGAATGACATCGAAATAGAGCTTCTTGGCCTGCCGCGGCCGCTGGTACATGTAGAGCCCGAGGCTCTCGGTCGGCGCGTAGGTCAGCCATTCGTCGATGGTCAGGCCATTGCCCTTCGACTTCGAGATCTTCTGGCCGTTTTCGTCGAGGAAGAGCTCGTAGACGAAATGCTCCGGTGCCCGCCCGCCCAGAATGTTGCAGATGCGGTCATAGACCACCGCGTTGGTCTGGTGATCCTTGCCGAACATCTCGAAATCGACGCCGAGCGCTGCCCAGCGCATGCCGAAATCCGGCTTCCACTGCAGCTTCACCCGGCCGCCGGTGATCGAAAGCGTGGTCTCGGTGCCTTCATCGTCGAAGGTGATGGTGCCGGCCTTGGCGTCGACATGCTTCATCGGCACGTAAAGCACACGGCCGCTCCTCGGCGAAATCGGCAGGAACGGGCTGTAGGTCGCCTGCCGCTCCGGCCCGAGCGTCGGCAGCATCACCGCCATGATCTTGTCGTAGCGCTCGGCAGCACGCAGCAGCATGGCGTCGAAACGACCTGACTTGTAGTACTGCGTCGCGCTGGCGAATTCGTAGTCGAAGCCGAACGTGTCGAGGAAACGGCAGAGCATCGCATTGTTGTGGTCGGCGAAGCTGGCATAGTCGCCGCCGAACGGATTGGGGACGGAAGACAGCGGCTTGTGCAGATGCGGCTCGAGTGCCGCGCGATCCGGCACGTTGTCGGGTATCTTGCGCATCCCGTCCATGTCGTCGGAGAAGCACAGCAGCTTGGTGGCGACCTTGTCCTGTGTCAGCACGCGGAACGCATGGCGCACCATCGAGGTGCGCGCCACCTCGCCGAACGTGCCGATATGCGGCAGGCCCGACGGGCCATAGCCGGTCTCGAACAGGATCGTTTCGGGAAAGTCGCTGCCTTTGTAGCGCTCGATGAGCTTTTTGGCTTCCTCGAACGGCCATGCCTTGCTCTCGGCCGCTGCCGCCAGCAGTTCGGGATTGAGATCGATTATGTTTGATCCCGCCATGATCCTGTTTTCCAAATTGCTCGCCGGTATGGTCGCAGTGTCGATTTTCAACCGGTCCTCTAGGCGCGCATGGCCGGAGCGTCAACGCGTAGCGCGCTTTTTCCTTGCGACCTTCGACCCCCGTTCCTACCTTCGAAACCCGTTCAAGGAGTAAAGAATGCCGTCGCCGACCCCGCATGAAGCCCTGATCTACCTGATGGTCATCACCTCGGCCTCCGACCGCGATATGACCGATGTCGAACTGGCCCGGATCGGCGACGTTGTCCGCTCATGGCCGGTGTTCGAGGATTTCAAGCAGGACCGCCTGGTTCCCGTCGCCCAGGCTTGCCAGAAGCTGCTGCATGAAAAGGATGGCCTCGAGGGTGTCCTGGCCCAAATTGCCGAAGCCCTGCCGGAGCGCCTGCGCGATACCGCCTATGCCGCCGCCTTCGAAGTGGCCGCCGTCGATCTGGAAATGCGCATGGAGGAAGTCCGGGTGCTGCAGTTGATCCGCCGCAAGCTCGATCTCGACACGCTGACCGTCGCCGCCATCGGCCGCGCGGCAAAGGCGCGGCTGCGCACCCTGACTTAGGGCTCATTTGATATTCAGCCGATGCCGGCCTGACCTGAATCTCAACAAACCCTGGGCCGTGATCGGGAATCAGAAAAAGCTGACCGGAAAGTAGCGCAGGTAGAATTCGGCGAAGGTGCCCTTCATCGAGATCTCCTGCAGCGCGTAATCGATCGCGGCGGCCAGCGCCGGATTGTCCGCCCTTGTGGCGATAGCCATGCCCGTGCCCAGATATTCGGGCGCCAGATAGGGACCGCCGGCAAAACGGCAGCACCCGGCCGCATCGGAGCCGCCCAGCCAGAATGCGAAACGCATGCCGTCACCGAAGGCGGCATCGATCTTGCCCGCCTTGAGGTCGCCGTAGAGGGCATCCGGTCCGTTGAAGGTGACGATTTGGGCCGTGTTGAAATAGTCGCGTAGCATGCGCTCATGCGCCGAGCCGGCGAGAACCCCGACGCGCTTGCTGCGCAGCTTGTCGAAAACCGGTTCGGCAATCGCCTTGTTCTTCCGCGTGATGAAGCGCGCCGGAAACTGCAGATAGGAGCGCGAGAAGGCGTAGGTCTGGCGCGATTGCGGCGTCGCGGCGATGCCGGCGATGATCGCTTCGCCTTCGCCTTTCTCGATCGCCCCTTCAAGTTCGCCCCAGGGCAATGCCTGGATCTGGCATTTGTCGGCAATGCCGAGTTCGGCGCAGATGGCGCGCGCCAGGTCGATGTGGAAACCGGACAGCTTTCCGGCGCCATCGAGGAAATTGAAGGGTGGAAAATCCGTGGTCGTCAGGAATCGCAGCCGTGGCAAGGCCGAGAGGTCGGGCTTCGGCAACCGTTCCTTGGCGTCCCACAACACTGGTACCTGGGGTTCGGCCGCGCGAGCCCCAGGAGCCAATGGCAGCGCGGCGATCAGCAGCGACGCCAGGATCAGGAACCTCCGATGGAACGCCACCATAGAACTCCGCCGCACTCGTCTTCGCACCGGTTCTGGTACGAAAATGGTACAGGCACAACGGTTTTTGATTTCAACGCGCCAATTTCAGGTTATGCTTTAGCACGTTTGCAAACAGCGGTGGCTGCTCTGGTTGGGGAATCAGGGCCGAGAACCACAACCGAGAATGTGCGTGTTGCAATCCGTGGTCGGTGGCTAAATGCAGACAACGCATGGACCATTGATCTCAATGCATGAGGCAACATGGGGTTAATGTTGCGATGGGCCAATTCGATCGCACGCTGGAATACATAGACCAACTGCAGCACGCCGGAACGGCGGCGGCGGTTTGCGAGAAACTGTTGGGCATAACGTCGGATTTCGGCCTGACCGCGCTGATGGCGGGAACCGTTCCGCAGCCAGCCACACCGACAGGGCAGCAAAAGGAGCATGTGCTGCTTTGCGACTGGCCTGTGGAATGGCTGGAGCGCTACGTGGCGCGCAACTATGTCGACCACGATCCGGTGGTCAGCCACATGAAGCAGCTGCAGGCGCCGTTCCAGTGGCGCGAAGCCGCCCAGGGCATCAGCTTCGACAAGAGCAGCGATGAGGTGATGGGCGATGCCGGCGCCTTCAAGCTGCGCGACGGGCTGGCCTTCCCGCTGATCACGCTCGATGGCCAGATCGTCATGGTGTCGCTGGGTGGCGAGGCCGTGCAGCTGTCGGCGGCCGAGTTCGGCCTTGTGTCGCTGGTCTCCACCTATGCCGTTGGCCGCGCCATGCAAATCCACACCATGGCGAGCAAGACCATCGACCACATCGAACTGACCCCGCGCGAGCGCGAATGCCTGCAATGGGCCGCCGTCGGCAAGTCGGAATGGGAGATTTCGCAAATCCTTGGCATCTCCGAACACACGTCGGAGAAACATCTTCTTAACGCCAAAAGCAAACTCGGTGCCGTCAACCGGGTCCAAGCCGTCGCCGAAGCGATAAGGCGCGGCTACATTAGTTAGGTCGGCCGTGCCGACCTAGAACTTCTTGCCTACGTGATCACGCAATTTTCTCGTCGAGGCACGGCCGTATCTTCCTCTTAAACCCAGGAGACGACGGCATGCTTTTTTGTCTTACAACTCAGGAATTGATGGAACGGCCCGACCTTTGGGAGGCCGTCCATCGTCTACGCTACCAGATATTTGTCGAGGAGATGGGGTGGGAGGACCTGCGGCGACCGGACGGATTCGAGGTCGACCAGTTCGACCATGACGAGGCTGTGCATCAGATCGTCATCAGGGGCAACGAAGTCGCGGGCTATCAACGGATGTTGCCGACCACGCGGCCTCATCTGCTGACGGAGGTCCTGGCTGACCTCTCCGAAGGAACGCCACCGTCAGGCCCCAACATCTGGGAATTGACCCGCTATGCCGTGGCGCCCGGCTTTCGCGATGGTCGTCGCGGCGTCTCGACCGTCGGAACCGAATTGATCGCCGGCTTCGTCGAATGGGGGCTGAAGCGCGGTGTCGACAAGGTGATCATCGAGTTCGAGCCGATGTGGGTGCTGCGCGCCTTGCAACTGCATTTCCTGGCGACGCCGTTGGGCTATCAGCGCACCTATGGCAATCAGCAGGTCGTGGCGACCCTGCTCTCCTTCAATGAGCACACGCTGGACGTTGTGCGTTCGCGCCGCAACCACCATGCTCCCGTCATGGCCCGGGGATATCCCGACATGTTCGGCCAAAGGAGGGCGTCATGAGGTTGGAGACCGCCATGAACCCGCACCCGCAACCGGAACTGCGCAACCACACGCTGATCGTCACCGTGTCGTCGACTGACGGCCGGCCTGTGCTCGACAGAAGGGCCTATGAAAGCCTTGCCAGGACGTTCCACGAAGCCGCCGACAATGACGAGGTCCGTGTCGTCGTGCTGCGTGGCCTGGCGGGCTGCTTCTGCCTCGGCGGCGACTTTTCCGAATTCCTCGACGCCACCAAGCATCAGAAGCTGATCGCCGCCGTCACCGACATGTTCCGCACGCTGGCGACGTTCCCCAAGCCCATCCTCGCTTGCGTCGACGGCGATGCCGTCGGTGTCGGCTGCACCATCCTGTTCCACTGCGACATGGTGATCGCCTCGAATGAAAGCACGTTCCGGGTGCCATTCGTCGATTTCGGCCTTGTGCCGGATGCGGCGACCAGCATCCTGGCGCCGCAGAAGCTCGGCTATGCCGGCGCCTTCCGCTTCTTCTGTCTCGGCGACACGCTGCACGCCGAGGACGCCAGGGCACTCGGCCTCGTCGCCGAGATCGTCCATGACGGCGCGGAGGAGGCGACACTCGGCCGCGCCAGGCAGCTCGCCAAGAAGCCGGTTGCCGCCCTGCTGCAGACCCGCGGCCTGCTCAAGGGCAACACTGGCGCGCTGTGCGACCGCATCGACCAGGAGATATCGCTGTTCCAGCAGGCGTTGCAGGACGACACCACGCTGCGGCGCCTGCAGCGGATCGCGCGGCTCGCGGCCTGAGCAACCGCCTCAAGAGCCACGCGCCGCGCTGCCCGGTGGCCGCGCGGCGCGAAGGCCTAGCCTTCCTTGCCGAGGAATGATGGCCCTTCGCCGATGATCTTCTTGTCTTCCTTGCCGAGGATATCGAGATCGCGCCCCTCATAGGGCAGCGACAACAGGATACGCCGCATCACCGCCACCCGCGCGCGGCGCTTGTCATTGGCCCGCACGATGATCCATGGCGCGAACGCCTTGTGGGTGCGCTCGAACATGCTGTCGCGCGCCTTGGTGTAATCATCCCATTTGGTGATGCCGGCGACGTCGATCGGCGAGAATTTCCAGCTCTTCAGCGGGCTGTAGCGGCGATCGTGAAAACGCTCGAGCTGCGTTTCCCGGCCGATGTTCAGCCAGAATTTGAAGAAGTGGATGTCGTCGTTGACGATCATCCGTTCGAAATGCGGCGTCTCGTCGAGAAATTTCTCATGCTGTTCGGGTGTGCAGAAGCCCATCACCGGCTCGACGCCGGCACGGTTGTACCAGGAGCGGTCGAAGGTGACGAATTCGCCCGACGTCGGGAAATGGTCGACATAACGCTGGTAGTACCATTGTCCAAGTTCTGTGGCGGTTGGCTTGGTCAGCGCCACGTTGCGCGCGGTGCGCGGATTGAGATACTGGCGCACCACGAAGATCGTGCCGCCCTTGCCGGCGGCGTCGCGGCCCTCGAACAGCGCCATCACCCGCTTGCCGGTCGCCTGCAGCCATGCCTGCGCCTTCACCAGCTCGATCTGCAATTTCTCGAGCGTCTCGCTATAGTCGTCGCTGTTCATCTTCTTGTCGTAGGGGTAGCCGCCCGCGGTCAGCTTGTTGTCCTCGACCCAGTCCGGGAGCTCGGGATTCTCGATGTCGAACTCCCGTTCCTTGCCGTCGATCCTGATCTTCAGCGGAGCTGACGTCGGCGTTGCGGGATTTTCCTTGTTTTTTTTCATCGAGACGAACCCTTCTAAGCTTGTGGACTCATGCTATTGGGAGCCTCCGGAGCGGTCCAGCGGAAGTTTCCGTCGCCGCACGATCGGTGGGACGGCATGGGACGCGGGCGCGCGAGCGAATGACTGACCTGGACGTGGAGCACAAAGGCATGGCGCAAGCCGCCGCCCGGCTGTGGAGCAGCCGCTGGCTGCTCGCGGCCGGTGTCGTCGCGGTTCTGAGCGCTTTTGCCTTTGCCAATATTTCCGCCTACGTGCTGGTGCCGGCGCTGCTCCTGTTGCTCGTCGCTGCGATGCTGCCGGCCGCGGGCCTGCGCCAGTCCGGCGAGAATGCCGCCGCGATCGAGGCGATCGGCCTGCAACGCCTGTCGGGCGAATATCTGGCGGCGGCCGTCGCCGACCCGCTGATCATTTTCGACCGCGCCGCCACCATCGTCCATGCCAACGCCGCCGCCTTTGCCGCTTTTGGCGGCATCGCACCGGGCCTGTCGCTGCCGCTGAAATTCCGGGCGCCGGAAATGCAGACGCTGCTCGACAGCGTGCTGTCGGGCACGATCGCCTCCGATGTGGTCGACTATACCGAAAAGCTGCCGGTCGAACGGGCCTACCGGGTGAGCGCGTCCTCGGTCGGGCACGGCACCGACCTCTATGTGCTGGTGTTCAAGGACCAGAGCGAGACGCGCAGGATCGACCGCATGCGCGCCGATTTCATCGCCAATGCCAGCCACGAATTGCGTACCCCGCTCGCCTCGATCGCCGGTTTCATCGAAACGTTGCGCGGACCGGCCCGCAACGATCCGGCGGCGCGCGACCAATTCCTGCAGATCATGCAGAACCAGACCGGCCGTATGGCGCGCCTGATCGATGACCTGCTGTCGCTGTCCCGGCTGGAGATGAAGCCCTATCTGAAGCCCGGAACCGAGGTCGACCTGCGCCAGACCGTCGACAGCGTCATCGATTCACTGGCCCCGCTTGCGCGCGAGAACGGCGTCGTCATCGAGCGTGATTTCGCCAAGGGACCTCTCGATGTGCCGGGCGATCGCGACGAGCTGTTCCAGGTTTTCGAGAACTTGCTGGAAAATGCCTGCAAATACGGCCAGTCCGGCGGCCGTGTCGTGGTGTCGATCGCGCCCGCCGATGACGGTTCCGAACCCGGCATCGACGTCACCATCCGGGATTTCGGTCCCGGCATTCCCGAGGAGCACATTCCGCGCATCACCGAGCGCTTCTATCGCATCGATGTCGAGACCAGCCGGACCCAGAAAGGCACCGGCCTTGGCCTGTCGATCGTCAAGCACATCCTGACGCGCCACAATGCCAGGCTGACGATCAAGTCCGAGGTCGGTAAGGGCGCCGCCTTCTCGGTTCATTTGCCGACGCACTGATAGTGCCCTAGTTTCCCCTGGAGGCGTTTCTTTTTTCTGTCATCCGGCTAGCGTATCAGCGGGGATTCGAGGAAACGACTCAAGAACCGGTGGGAAGGCATTTCATCCATGCAGTCCGTGCACATCATGAGCGCCTTTGACGAGGAGCTGAAATATCTGTCGAAGCGCATCGCGTCGATGGGCGGCCATGCCGAGCGCATGGTCGAACAGGCGGTCGCCGCTCTCGTCAACGCCGATCCGGGGCTGGCCCAGAAGGTCATTAACGACGATGCGGTGCTGGACGAGGGGCAGCGCGAGATCGACGACAAGGCGATCATCATCATCGCCAAGCGCCAGCCGATGGCGACGGACCTGCGCGAGATTGTCGGCGCCATCCGCATTTCGGCCGACCTCGAACGGGTCGGCGACCTCGGCAAGAACGTCGCCAAGCGGGTGGTCGCCGTCACCGACGGCCGCCAGCCGAGCAGCCTGTTTCGCGGCCTGGAGGCCCTGGCCAATCTGGCGCTGACCCAGCTCAAGGAAGTTCTGGATGTCTATGCATCGCGCTCGGTCGACAAGATCGGCTTCGTGCGCGACCGTGACGACCAGATCGATGCCATGTACACGTCGCTGTTTCGCGAATTGCTGACCTACATGATGGAAGATCCGCGCAACATCACGCCCTGCACGCATCTTCTGTTCTGCGCCAAGAACATCGAGCGCATCGGCGATCATGCCACCAACATCGCCGAGACCATCTATTACATCGTCACCGGCGACCAGATGCCCGCCGAGCGGCCGAAAGGCGACAAGACGGACAAGATCAGCCTTTCGGCGCCGCTTCCGGCGAAATGAACGTTCATCCTCTCGAACGCCAGATCATATTGCGCTAAACTATCCCGGCGTTGAGCTTCTCAGGTCTTGAGAAGGGGCCTGCTTTCAGGAGGCTGCGATGGAATATGTCCGAGAGTTCAAGCCCGCGACGCCGACATCAGGCATCATCGCCTCCAGTGTCTACACGGCCGGGCGGCGTATTGCCGACATTCCGATCGAGGAAGCCGGCGAATGGGCCAAGAAATCGGGACATGTCGTCTGGATCGGGCTGCTCGAACCGGATCGTGAGCTTCTGTTGCGCGTCCAGGCGCAGTTCCAGCTGCATGAGCTGGCGATCGAGGATGCCGAGCATCCGCACCAGCGGCCCAAGATCGAGCAGTATGGCGATGCGCTGTTCATCGTCGCCCGCACCGCGCAATTGATCGAAGGACGGGTGACTTTCGGCGAGACGCATCTGTTCGTCGGCTCGGGCTACATCGTCAGCGTCAGGCACGGCCCATCGACTTCCTACGCCGCCGTGCGGCAGCACTGGGAAAGTTGCCCGCATTCGCTGGCCAAGGGCGAGGATTTCGTCCTCTATGCCATTCTCGATTTCATCGTCGACAACTACATGCCGGTGCTCGAGCAGATCGAGGACGAGGTCGAGATGATCGAGGACCGGGTGCTTTTGAAGCCGATGACCGGCCCCGATATCGAGCGGCTCTACATGCTGCGCCGCGATCTGCTGCGCCTGCGCAATGCGGCGCTCCCGCTGGTGGAGGTCTGCCGCCGGTTGACCAGCGCGGACCTGCCGCAGATCCATTCAGCCATGCACCCGCTGTTTCGCGACGTGACGGATCACATCCGCACCGTCCAGGAAAAAATCGACAGCCTGCGCGAGGTGCTGGCCTTTGCCTTCGAGGCGAGCCTGCTGGTCGGTCAGAGCCAGGAAACGGCGATTTCCAAGAAACTCGCCTCATGGGCGGCCATACTGGCGGTGCCGACGGCGTTCGCCGGCATCTACGGCATGAACTTCACCGACATGCCGGAACTGAAGATGGAGTATGGCTACCCCATCGTGCTGGCCACCATCTCGACGATCTGCGCGCTTCTCTACTGGCGGTTTCGCAAGAATGGGTGGCTATGAAGACCGACAAAAGGCAAGAAGCGGTTCAGGGCATACTGCCCCAATGCCCATTTCCTACCTATCGGTTCCGCCGCCGCTCCGCAGCTGGCTGGAACGCCACGCGGGCGTGGTATTTGCAATAAGGCCCGGTTTCGGCGGCCTCGTTGCCGCAGAAGTTGAAGTCCTCCGACAACGGATCACCGTTCGGCCATTTGCAGGTGCGCTCGGTCAACTCGACGAGCTGCAGATGCCGTGAGATCGGTACAACGACATTCTCGACTGGGCGGATATAGTGCCGCGCCACCGGCTCGGTGTCGAATTGCGTCTGAAGGGCGGTCGCGCCGATCGATGTCGTGACGTGGCGAGCCGTGCTCGCGGCGCGCGCCACCGATTTTTGCACGCTCGAGCCTTGTGTCGTCTTCTTCTGCCGTGCCGGCGTCGCCGTTGCGCGGCCGCGGCCCGACAGCTTCAGACGGTGCACCTTACCGATGACGGCATTTCGGCTCACCCCTCCAAGCTGGGCGGCGATCTGGCTTGCGCTCAGACCCTCCGACCACAATTTTCTGAGAAGTTCGACCCGCTCGTCAGTCCAGTTCATGAGACCGCGCTCCTGCTAAGCGTGCGGCAATCAGAATCCTTTCCCGACCCAGCACCACTGCTGGGGCAGACACCACATATATCTGGTGATTAGGTCCGCCGCACGAAATCTAGTTATTTCTCGACTACAATTACCTTATGCGCTGACTCGGTGACAAGAGTCCCAAGTGCAACACGAATCGGTTTTTTCGGTTTTCCCCAACTTGCCCGGTCGCTTATCAGCCGGCGTCCCGTCGGGGGGCTTGCCGCGTGCCACTACGCGACGTTTTCGTTGACTTCATGGCCGAAAAACACGATAAGCCGCACAAGGCCGCCGCTTTGGCGGCTTTTTTGATTTTCCGGTACCGGAGACGCATATAATGAGCGGTTCGGCGCTTTACGAGACCTTTGCTCGCGCTCCCCTGGCTTTCGACCACGGGGAAGGCACTTGGCTGGTTACCGACAAGGGCGAGCGATATCTCGATTTCGCCGGCGGCATCGCGGTCAATTCGCTCGGCCATGGCCATCCACATCTGGTCGCCGCGCTGACCGAGCAGGCGGCAAAGCTGTGGCACGTCTCCAATCTCTACGAGATTCCCGGGCAGAGCCGGCTTGGCGAGCGTCTGGCTGATGCCACATTCGCCGACAAGGTGTTCTTCACCAATTCGGGCGCCGAGGCGCTGGAATGTGCGATCAAGACGGCGCGGCGCTACCATTTCGTCAAGGGGCATCCCGAGCGCTTCCGCGTCATCACCTTCGAAGGCGCCTTCCATGGCCGCACGCTGGCGACGATCGCGGCCGGCGGCCAGTACAAATACCTTGAAGGCTTCGGCCCCAAGGTCGAAGGCTTCGATCAGGTCGGCTTCGACGACATCGATGCCGCCGAGAAGGCGATCACGCCGGAAACCGCCGCGATCCTGATCGAACCGGTGCAAGGCGAGGGCGGCATCCGCCCGGTCCCGACGCAATCCCTGAAGCGACTGCGGCAGCTTTGCGACCAGCACGGCCTGTTGTTGATCTATGACGAGGTCCAGTGCGGCATCGGGCGCACCGGAAAGCTGTTCGCGCATGAATGGTCAGGTGTCGCGCCCGACATCATGGCGATCGCCAAAGGCATTGGCGGCGGCTTTCCGATGGGCGCTTGCCTCGCAACCGACGAAGCAGCCGTCGGCATGACGGCTGGCGTGCACGGCACCACATTCGGCGGCAATCCGCTGGCCATGGCGGTCGGCAACGCCGTGCTCGACGTGGTGCTGGAAGAGGGCTTCCTCGAAGACGTCCAGCGCAAGGCATTGCTGATGAAGCAGGGCCTGGCGGCGATCGCCGACGAGTTTCCCGATGTCATCGAAGACATCCGGGGCACCGGCCTCATGCTTGGCCTCAAATGCGCCATGCCCAACACCAAGGTGAACATGGCGCTGCGCGACCAGCATTTGCTGGCGGTTCCGGCCGGCGACAATGTCATTCGCCTGCTGCCGCCGCTCACCGTCACCGACGCCGAGATCCACGAAGCGCTCAACCGCATCCGTGCCGGTGCCAAAGGCCTGGCGGATGCCATCGCCGTGGCCGCCGCGAAGTAGTTCCGGAAAATTGCCGATGTCAGTTCGCCATTTCACCGATCTTTCCACCGTTTCCGAGAGCGACCTGCGCATCATGCTGGATGACGCGGTGGTGCGAAAGGCGCGCCTCAAGGCCGGCGAGCGGACCCGACCCCTCGAAGGCAAGGTGCTGGCGATGATCTTCGACAAGCCGTCGACGCGCACGCGCGTCTCCTTCGATGTCGGCATGCGCCAACTCGGCGGCGAGACCATCATGCTGACCGGCACCGAAATGCAGCTCGGCCGCTCCGAAACCATCGCCGACACCGCCAAGGTTCTGTCGCGCTATGTCGATGCGATCATGATCCGCACCACTTCGCATAACCGATTGCTTGAGCTGACCGAGAATGCCACGGTTCCGGTGATCAACGGGCTGACGGACGACACCCATCCCTGCCAGCTGATGGCCGACATCATGACTTTCGAGGAGCATCGGGGTCCGGTGGCCGGCAAGACCATCGCCTGGACCGGCGATGGCAACAATGTGCTGCATTCGCTGCTCGAGGCCTCGGCGCGGTTCCGCTTCAACCTCAACGTCGCCGTGCCCGAAGGCAGCGAGCCGGCGCAGAAGCATATCGACTGGTCCAAGGCGCACGGCGGCAAGCTGCATTTCACCCGTTCGCCCGAGGAAGCCGTCGACCAGGCCGACTGCGTCGTCACCGATTGCTGGGTTTCGATGGGGCAGGAGCATCGCGCGCGCGGCCACAACGTCTTCTCGCCCTACCAGGTCAATGCCAAGCTCATGACGCATGCCAAGCCGGATGCGCTGTTCATGCACTGCCTGCCTGCGCATCGCGGCGAGGAAGTGACCGACGAGGTCATCGATGGACCCAATTCGGTGGTCTTCGACGAGGCCGAGAACCGGCTCCACGCCCAGAAGGCGGTGCTTGCGTGGTGTCTTGGGGCTTGAAGTGGCTTGGGGTCTGAAAGGTCCGGAGGCTTGATTTGCATGGGCGCGATGCCTATCTGCGCCGCATCACGCAAATCAAGCGCGTTTGGACGCATGCACCCAAGGGGGCGGCATGGCCGCGCCCTGGAGCTTTGTCATGTTGGAAACGCATCAAGTGACTGAACATCACCCCAAACTCGGCGAGTTCGGCTATGCCGGTGACGATCATGTCGTGCCGTTCGAGGTCGGCCCGCTCGATGTGCGCGGCCGTACCGTGCAGCTCGGGCCGATGCTCGACGCCATTCTCGGCCGCCACGATTATCCCGAGCCGGTCGCCCGCCTGCTGGCGGAAGCCTGTGTGCTGACGGTGCTGCTCGGCACCTCGCTTAAATTCGAGGGCAAGTTCATCCTGCAGACCCGCACCGATGGGCCGGTCGACATGCTGGTAGCGGATTTCACCACGCCGTCGGCACTGCGCGCCTATGCGCGCTTCGATGCCGACAGGCTCGAGGCGCTGGTCGCGGCGGGCGAAACATCCCAGCAGACGCTGCTTGGCGGCGGTGTGCTGGCGCTGACCATCGACCAGGGCGCCCATACGCAACGCTATCAGGGCATTGTCCAGCTAGATGGCGAAACCCTCGAAGACGCGGCGCGCACCTATTTCCGCCAGTCGGAGCAGATTCCGACGGATATCAGACTTTCGGTAGCCAAGCTTTTGACGCCCGGCGTCGGCGGCGCGCGCGAACAATGGCGCGCCGGCGGTATCCTGGCGCAGTTCCTGCCGCAGGCGCCCGAGCGCATGCGCGTTCCGGACCTGCCCGGCGGCGATGGCGATCCGCGCGAGGAGATCCATGATCCCACCGACAATTCCTGGCAGGAATTGCTGGCGCTGATCGGCACCATCGAGCCGACCGAGCTGATCGATCCGACCATCGGTGCCGAACGGCTACTCTATCGCCTGTTCCACGAGCATGGCGTGCGCGTCTTCGGCGGCGTTCCCGTCGCCGACCAGTGCTCATGCTCGCGCGACAAGATCCGCGGCATCCTGGAGGGCTTCTCCGCGCAGGAGATCAAGGACAGCACCGAGGATGGCGGCATCCACGTCGCCTGCGAATTCTGCTCGACACAGTACGATTTCGATCCAGCGGAATTTGCCGCGCAGTAAAGCCAGTCCTTCTCCTCGTGAAACGGGGAGAAGGAGGCTAATTCACCGTACGCCTGGTCCCCGGCAGATCCAGCGAAAATGCCGGGATGGCGATGTCGAAGGTCTCGCCGCGCTTGTTGCGCATCGTGTAGTGCCCGACCATGATGCCTGATGGCGTAGTGAGCGGGCAGCCGGACGTGTATTGATAGCTGTCGCCGGGATTGAGTTCGGGCTGGTCGCCGACGACGCCCGGGCCGCGCACTTCCTCGACCCGGCCGGCACCGTCGGTGATGTGCCAATAACGCGACAGAAGCTGCACGAATTCGTCCGACTGGTTGTCGATCGTTATCTGATAGCCCCAGACATAGCGGTTCTCGGAAGGATCCGAGCGGTCCTCGAGATAGAACGGCTTGACCTGCACTTCGATGTTGCGCGTGACGGCGCGGTACATAAGCGGCTCCAAAAACAATCCGATACCTTTCGGCGCCCCGGCGGGCAGGTCAACGTGCGCGTCTTGTCGCGCTTCGTTTCGAAACGCAGGTGCCGGCAAAGAATGTCATTTAAGTGACACATGACAATGGTGGTGTGCACGAACCGAGCGACTCGGCGCTCTGTCGAACTGTTGGAAAACGGCCAAGATGCGGGCCGTCGCTTCTGGAGTGACCAGATCTCGATGGAACTCACTCTCATAGCCGCCTCGCTTTCGACTGCTCTTATCCTTTCAAACACCGCCAGTATCCTGCTCGCCGCCTCCCAGCTGAGACGGCGCACCACGATCGCGCCGCCGGTCGGCAAATCGCCGCCGGTATCGATTGTAATACCCTCGCGCGGCGTCGAGCCGTTCACGCAGGAGACGCTGGAGCGCGCCTTCTCTCTCGACTGGCCGCGCTACGAGCTGATCTTCTGCGTCGCCCATGGCGACGACCCGGTGGTTGGGTTGATCCGCGACGCCGTTGGTCGCTTTCCAAAAGTGCCGGCCCGGCTGTTGATCGGTGACGACCGCGTCAGCGCCAATCCCAAGCTCAACAATTGCGTCAAGGGCTGGGAAGCCGCGCGGCACGATTGGGTCGTCCTGGCCGACTCCAACGTGCTGATGCCGAAAGACTACGTCCAGCACCTGATGGCGGCATGGCGGCCGGAGACCGGCCTTGTCTGCTCGACACCGATCGGTTCGCGGCCGGACGGCTTCTGGGCAGAGGTTGAATGCGCCTTCCTCAACACGCTGCAGGCGCGCTGGCAGTATGCAGCCGAGGCGCTCGGCCTTGGCTTTGCCCAGGGCAAGAGCATGTTGTGGAACAAGCCGATGCTGGATGCCAATGGCGGCATCCGCGCGCTGGCGGCCGAAATCGCCGAGGACGCCGCCGCCACCAAGCTGGTCAATGGGCTTGGCCTGCGCGTCAATCTCGTCGCGGCACCCTTCGAGCAGCCGCTTGGCCGACGCACGCTTGGCACGATCTGGTCGCGCCAGACTCGCTGGGCGCGCCTGCGCCGCGTTACCTTCCCGCGGTTCTTCGCGCCTGAAACCCTGACTGGCGCGGTGGTGCCGCTGGCGCTTGCGCTGGTTGCGGCTGCGAGCGCCGGCTTCAGCCTGCCGCTGACGGCCATCGCCGTGCTGGCGGCCTTCTATCTTCCTGAATGCGCCCTGGCCCGGTCCAAGGGCTGGCACACGTCGCCGCGCACGGTCGCGGCGATGATTGCGCGGGACCTGATGCTTCCAATCATGTGGGCGCGCGGCTGGCTCGGCGGCGCCGTCGACTGGCGCGGCAATGCGATGATCATCGACAGCAAGGCCGCCGAATTGGAAGAGGCGTCGTCGCGCGCCTGATCGCGGCGCGGACGATCTACCTCGACGACCCCCTATTTAGCGGCCTTGAGAGCCTGCGCGATGTCTTCCAGAAGGTCATCGGTATCCTCCAGGCCGACCGACAGCCTGAGCGTTCCCGGCCCGATGCCGAGTTCGGCGCGCGCCTCGTCGCTCAAATTCTTGTGCGTTGTCGTTGCCGGATGGGTGATCAGGCTCTTGGCGTCGCCGAGATTGTTGGAGATCAGCACGATGTCGAGCGCGTTCTGCAGGGCGAAGGCCGCCTGCTTGCCGCCGTTGACGTCGAGGCAGATCAGCGTCGAGCCACCCGACATCTGCTTCTTGACGATCTCGGCCTGGGGATGGTCGGCACGGCCGGGATAGATGACGCGGGCAATCTGCGACTGCTCGGCGAGGAAATCCGCGATCTTGCCGGCGCTCTCTGTCTGCTGGCGCACGCGCAGCGGCAGCGTCTCCAGGCCCTTCAGCAGCGTCCAGGCATTGAAAGGCGACAGGCTGGGGCCGGTGTGGCGGAAATAGTCATGCAAATTCTCGTCGATCCACTTCTTGTCCGACAGGATCACGCCGCCGAGACAGCGCCCCTGGCCATCGATGTGCTTCGTCGCCGAATAGACGACAATATGCGCACCGAGCTGCAACGGCTTCTGCTGGAGAGGCGTGGCAAAGACATTGTCGACGACAAGCCGCGCGCCGATCGAGTTGGCGAGCGCAGCCACAGCGGCAATATCGACCACTTCCAATGTCGGGTTGGTCGGGCTTTCCAGGAAGAACAGCCTGGTGTTGGGCCTGACCGCCTTTTCCCAGTTGGCGATATCGGTGCCGTCAACCAGCGTTGCCTCGATGCCGTAGCGCGGTGCCAGCGTCTCGACCACCCAGCGGCAGGAGCCGAACAGCGCGCGCGCCGCCACGATGTGGTCACCGGCCTTGACGCTGCAAAGAAGGGCCGCCGTCACTGCCGCCATGCCAGATGCCGTGGCGCGCGCATCCTCCGCGCCTTCGAGCGCACACATGCGCTTTTCGAACATGTCGACGGTCGGATTGGCGTAGCGCGAATAGATGAAGCCCGGCTCCTCGCCCTTGAAGCGGGCTTCGGCGGCTTGCGCCGTTTGATAGACATAGCCCTGGGTCAAATACATTGCCTCGGAGGTCTCGCCAAAGCCGGAACGCAGGGTTCCGCTATGTACGAGGGCTGTCTGAGGCTTCCAGTTGCGCTTCTTGTTGCTCATCGCTTTGTTCCAGACACAAAAAAACCGGCCGCGAAAGTCGCAACCGGTCCATACGGCCTCGCGGCCAACGGTCCTTTAGCGACTTGTTTAACGTGGCTGCAAGCCGACCGGCCAAATCACCACGGGATAACGACCCTTTAGACCCGTACCACGCTTGCGTCAATTGCCGGCTTCATTAAGAGGTTTGTACCAAGCAGGTTCCGCAAAAGTGTTTCACGGTTTTGCGGCGAGAACCTGCGGCAGGAAAATCGTCTGGCCTAGGAGCGGAGCCTTGCGGCAGACAGGCATTCTTCCCGATCAGGATATCTCGGCGCTGTTCCGGTCCGGCGCGCTGAAGTCACCGCGCGCGCTCGATGCCGACCAGATCCAGCCGGCGAGCCTTGATCTCAGGCTCGGCGACAAGGCCTGGCGGGTGCGGGCGTCCTTCCTGCCGGGTCCGGATCATCGGGTTGCCGACAAACTCGATCGGCTGAAGCTGCATGAGTTCAGCCTTGCCGATGGCGCGGTGCTGGAGACGGGCTGTGTTTACATCGTGCCGTTGCTGGAAAGCCTTGCGCTGCCCGCAACCGTGTCCGCCTCGGCCAATCCGAAGAGTTCGACCGGGCGGCTCGACATTTTCACCCGCGTCATGACCGACCGCGGCCACGAGTTCGACAAGATCGCCGCCGGCTACACCGGTCCGCTTTACCTGGAAGTCAGCCCGCGCACCTTCCCGATCGTCGTGCGCACCGGCTCGCGCCTGTCGCAGATCCGTTTCCGCACCGGCAACGCTCTGCTCTCGGAAGCCGAATTGCATGAATTGCACCGTGCCGAGATGCTGGTCGCCACCGAACCGCCGAATATTTCGGGCGGCGGCATCGCGCTGTCGATCGATCTCAAGGGCGATGGTGACGGGCTGGTCGGCTATCGCGGCAAGCATCACACGGGCCTCGTCGATGTCGACAAGCGTGCCGCGCAGAATGTCGTCGATTTTTGGGAACCCATCCACAAGAGCGGCGCCGGCGAACTGGTGCTCGACCCGGACGAATTCTACATTCTCGTCAGCCAGGAGGCGGTCCACGTGCCCCCGCTCTATGCAGCCGAGATGACGCCTTTCGACCCGTTGGTCGGCGAGTTTCGCGTCCATTATGCCGGCTTCTTCGATCCGGGCTTCGGCCATTCGGCGGCCGGTGGCACCGGCAGCCGGGCGGTGCTCGAAGTGCGCAGCCACGAAGTGCCGTTCATCCTCGACCATGGCCAGATCGTCGGCCGGCTGGTCTACGAACACATGCTGGAGCGACCGCAGGCGCTCTACGGCACCGATCTTGGCTCCAACTACCAGGCACAGGGCTTGAAGCTCTCCAAGCATTTCCGCGCCGCGCGCTGAACCCCGACTGCCGCCAGGCAGGAGGCTTGCGTGCGCCTGCACATCATGCGTGGCCGACTTGCCGGTCGCCGGGCGTAGTTGGTTGCCAGAAGCCGGCTCGTCATCGCGGCCGGCGCTTCGCGGCAGCACTTTGCTCCGTATTGCCCGGCGCTGTAAGCCACGGAGGATCAGGCGAGGGATAGGGCCAAGCCCGCTAAGACGAAACCAAGCCCATCCCGTTCGTTTTCTCGCCCAGCATATTGGCGCGATCTTAAAGCGCCTTCACCGCCACCTTCACCGGCTTTTCGATCTCAAGCGGGTTGCGCAGTGGCAGGCCGAAATCCCCGGCTTCGATCTCGAACACGTCGCCGGCCTCCGTCTTGATGCCGTCGGCGAAGGACAGTGTCGCGGTGCCGAACATATGCACATGCACATCGCCCGGCTGGCGGAACGCCGAATATTTGAAGTGATGGTGTTCGAGATTGGCGATGGTGTGCGACATGTTCGCCTCGCCCGACAGGAACGGCTTTTCCCAGAGCGTCTTGCCGTCGCGCACGATGCGTGAGGTGCCGCGGATGTCCGAAGGCAGCTCGCCGATCAGGATCTCCGGTCCGAACGAGGCATTGCGCAGCTTGGAGTGGGCGAGGAAAAGATAGTTCACGCGCTCGGTCACGTGGTCGGAAAACTCGTTCGACAGGGTGAAGCCGACGCGGAAAGGGGCGCCGTCATCGCCGATGACATATATGCCGGCGATTTCGGGTTCCTCGCCGGCGTCCTTGGCGAAGGCCGGTGACAGGAGTGCGGCACCCGGCGCGACGGCCATCGTGCCGTTGCCCTTGTAGAACCATTCGGGCTGCACGCCGACCTGGCCCTTGGCGGGCTTGCCGCCCTCCAGCCCCATGCGGAACATCTTCATGGAATCGGTGAGCTGCTCCTCGCCATCGGCGCTGCTGAGCTTCTTGTGCATGGAATCGCGCGTCGCCGCCGAGCCGAGATGGGTCAGGCCGGTGCCGGTGAGATGCAGATGCGCCGGGTCGGGGTGATTGATCGGCGACAACAGCCGCCCCTTCTTGTAGGCGGCATCGAGGTCGACCGTCTCGCCGAGCCCCTTGCGCTCGATCAGGGTGGCCAGGCCGACGCCGGTGCGGGCCGCCTCCATCGCCAGCGAATAGACGCTGCGGGCGCCGTTGATGATCCGGGTCTTGCCGCCATTGCGGGCAACGACGCGGATGGTCTCGGCGTCATCGAGAATCTGCGAGATCAGCATGATCAATCCTCTCTCATGTGCCTTGGCATGGCTGCCGCCGCGGCAAACCTTCCCAAGCGCGGCTGGGACGTCGCCCATGCCACGGGTGAAATTCTCCGTTCGGATTGCGCTCGCGGGGCCTGGTTCCTTGAGAGAACTTCTTCGTGCCGGTCGGTTCCGGCAGCGCCGCGATGTGACCCGTATGCCTTCCTCGTCGCCTCACCGGAACGGTTCGCTCCGCTCCCGGTATTTTGTTTTTACGCAATTCCCGTAGGAAAACCGCGATGCGCTTTCCTGGAATTGTTCCTGTCAGGCCTTGTTCTTGTTGTAGACGTCGAAAATCACGGCGCCGAGCAGGACCAGACCTTTGACCACCTGTTGCCAGTCGACATTGACGCCCATGATCGACATGCCGTTGTTCATCACGCCCATGATGAAGCCGCCGACCACGGCGCCGATGACCTGGCCGACGCCGCCCATCGCCGAGGCGCCGCCGATGAAGACGGCGGCGATGACGTCGAGCTCCGAGCCCAGACCGGCCGCCGGCACGGCCTGGCCAAGGCGAGCCGCGATGATCAGGCCGCCCAGCGCCGACAGCACGCCCATATTGATGAACACCAGCAGCGTCAGCCGCTCGGTGTTGATGCCCGACAGCTGCGCCGCCTTCGGGTTGCCGCCCATCGCGTAGATGCGGCGGCCGATGGTCATGCGCTTGGTGACGAAGACGAACAGCGAGATCAGCACGCCCATGACGAGCAGCACTACCGGCAGACCCCTGTAGCTGGCGAACTCATAGACCAGGAACAGCGCCAGCGCGCTGGCGACCAGCGTCTTGATGACGAACAGGGGGAAGGGCTCGGCTTCATAGCCGTGGCGTTCGCGCTTGCGTCGTGTCCTCACCCCGAAATAGGCATAGGCCAGCACGGCGATCATGCCGAGCACGATCGTGGTCATGTGCAGCGTCAGGCCGCTGCCCAAAATGGTCTTGCCGGCGGCGTTCACAGTGGGCGGAATCAAGGTCAGCGGGCCGATAACGTCCGGGATAAAGCCGGAGCTCAGCGCCTTGAAGCCATCCGGAAGTGGGCCCACCGACGAGCCGCCGCCCAGCAGCGCCTGGCAGATGCCGCGGAAGATCAGCATGCCGGCCAATGTCACGATGAAGCTCGGTATTCGGTGATAGGCGATCCAATAGCCTTGCGCCGCACCGATCAGGCCGCCAACGATCAGGCAGACGATCGAAACCACCAGCGGATTGCTGAGCGGTCCGAGCTGCCAGATGACCATCATGTTTGCCGCCAGCGCGCCGATGAAACCGGCGACCGAGCCGACGCTGAGGTCGATATAGCCGGAAACGATGACCAGCAGCATGCCCAGTGCCATCACGATGATGAACGAGTTCTGCTGCACCAGATTGCTCAGGTTGACCGGCTTGAACAGCGTTCCCGACGTGGTGAACTGGAAGAACAGCATGATGACGATCAGCGCGATGATGAGACCGTATTCGCGCAGGTTCGTCGTCAACGCCGAGACGGCAATGCGTGGACGCTGGTCCTCGGCGATGTTGCCCTGCGGGGCGGGGGCGCTGTCGGTGCTCATGCTGCTTTTCCTTCTCCCCGAACGATGGCGCGCATTATTTTTTCCTGGCTTGCGTCCGCCGCGGGCATTTCGCCGACGATGCGGCCCTCGTTCATGACGTAGATGCGGTCGGTGATGCCGAGCAATTCCGGCATTTCCGACGAAATGACCACGATCGCCTTACCCTCCGAGGCAAGACGCGCGATGATCGTGTAGATTTCGTACTTGGCGCCGACATCGATGCCGCGCGTCGGCTCGTCGAGGATCAGCAATTCCGGATCGGCGAACAGCCATTTCGACAACACCACCTTCTGCTGGTTGCCGCCGGAAAGGTTGCCCGTCATCTGATAGACGCTCGAAGCGCGGATGTTGGTCTTCTTGCGATAATCGTTGGCGACGGCAAGTTCGCGCAGATCGTCGATCACGCTGTGACGCGACACGCCGCCGAGATTGGCGACCGTGATGTTGTGCTTGATATGGTCGATCAGGTTGAGACCGTAAGTCTTGCGGTCCTCGGTCACGTAGGCGATGCCGTGTTCGACCGCCTTGCTCACCGATGAGACATCGATCGGCTTGCCTCTGAGCAGCACCTCGCCCGTGATGCGGCGGCCATAGGAGCGGCCGAACAGGCTCATGGCGAATTCGGTGCGGCCGGCGCCCATCAGCCCGGCTATGCCGACCACCTCGCCCTTGCGCACATTGATGTCGATGCCCTTGATCACCTGCCGTTCGGCATGAATCGGGTGATAGACCGACCAGTTCTTCACTTCGAAGATGACCTCGCCGATCTTTGGTTCGCGCGGCGGATAGCGGTCGTCGAGCGAGCGGCCGACCATCGAGGTGATGATTCGGTCTTCCGAGATATCCTTCTTGGCCAGCGTCTCGATGGTGCGCCCGTCGCGGATGACGGTAACCTTGTCGGCGACCCGGTTCACCTCGTTGAGTTTGTGCGAGATCAGGATCGAGGTCATGCCTTGCCGTTTGAACTCGAGCAAAAGGTCGAGCAGCGCCTGGCTGTCCTTCTCGCTGAGCGATGCGGTGGGCTCGTCGAGGATCAGGAGCTTGACTTCCTTGCTCAGCGCCTTGGCGATCTCGACCAGCTGCTGCTTGCCGACGCCGATATTGGTGATCAGCGTCTTGGGGTCCTCCTTGAGGCCCACCTTCTTCAACAGGGCGCTGGTGCGCGCCTCGTTGGCGTCCCAGTCGATCACTCCGTATTTGGCGTGTTCGTTGCCGAGGAAGATATTCTCGGCAATCGACAGCATCGGCACCAGCGCAAGCTCCTGGTGGATGATGACGATGCCCTTGTGTTCGCTGTCATGGATGCCTTTGAACTGGCATTCCTGGCCTTGAAAGATGATCTGGCCGTCATAGGTGCCCGCGGGATAGACGCCTGACAGCACTTTCATCAGCGTCGACTTGCCGGCGCCGTTCTCGCCGACCACGGCGTGGATTTCGCCTTCCTCGACGCTGAGGTTGACGTTAGACAGCGCCTTCACGCCGGGAAACGTCTTGGTGATGTCGCGCATCTCCAAAATCGTCGAGGTCATAAGGGCAAGCTCCCAGACTTTCTTGTTTTTTACGCAATTCCCAGGGGAAAGCGTTACGCGCGTTTCCTGGAATTGCTCTAGGCCGGCGGTAACAATACCGGGGTCGCTTGTGAACGAAAAGGGGCCCTGCGTCGCGCAGGACCCCAGATTTTAATGCAGAGATTACTTCAGGTCTTCGGCCTTGATGTAGCCGGAGTCGACGACCAGCTTCTGGTAGTTCGACTTGTCGACCTCATGCGGCGTCAACAGGATCGAGGGAACGACCTTGACGTCGTTGTTGTAGGTCTTGGTGTCGAGGCCATCAGGCTTGCCGCCCGAGAGCACCTTGTCGACCAGTTCGACCGTCGACTTGGCCAGTTCGCGGGTGTCCTTGAACACGGTCGAATACTGCTCGCCCGAGATGATCAGCTTGACCGAGGCGGTCTCGGCGTCTTGGCCGGTGACAATAGGCCAAGGCTGAGCGGCCGTGCCGTAGCCAACGGCGCGCAGCGAGGCGGTGATGCCGCGCGACAGACCATCATAGGGTGACAGAACGCCATCGACGCGGCTGCCGTCCGAGTAGTTGGCCGACAGCAGGTTGTCCATGCGGGCCTGGGCCGTTGCCGCCAGCCAGCGCAGCGTGCCGACCTTGTCCATGCCCATCTGGCCGGACTTGATCTTGATCGAGCCGTCGTCGATCAGCGGCTGCAGGACGGAAATCGCACCGTTGTAGAAGAAGAAGGCGTTATTGTCGTCCGGCGAACCGCCGAACAGTTCCACATTCCACGGCTTGGTGTTCGGGAAGCGCTCCTTGAGGCCCTTGACCAGCGAATTCGCCTGGATCACGCCGACGCCGAAATTGTCGAAGGTGGTGTAGTAGTCGACGTTGGCGGTCTTCTTGATCAGGCGGTCATAGGCGACGACGACGACGCCCGCGTCAGCGGCCTTCTGCAGCGCATCCGACAGGGTGGTGCCGTCGATCGAGGCGATGATCAGCGCCTTCGGGCCCTTGGTGATTTCGTTCTCCAGCTGGCTGAGCTGGTTGGGGATGTCATCCTGCGCATATTGCAGGTCGACGGTGTAGCCGAGAGCCTCGAGCTGGGACTTGACGGCGTCGCCGTCATTGATCCAGCGCTGCGAAGTCTTGGTCGGCATCAGCACGCCGACGAGACCCTTGTCGGCTGCATGCGCCGAGTAGGTCATGGCAGCGATGCCAAGCGCCGCGACTGCGGCCAGTGTCTTGATGATTTTCACGTAACTCTCCCTGGTTGATGGACGCAGCACCCCGGGGGTCGCGGGCCGCGCAATCGTGCAGAAGCGCCAAGGCACTGCTGCCGTCATATCGATCTCCGGTATCCTCCCATGGCCCCGAGCCGCTGATTTCAATCGATACGATTCTATCGTCGGCGACCGTTGCGTCTCGGAACGCGCTGACGTTGCCGTCCTTTTGCCATAACTGTCAAATGCGATCTTTGATGGTTGCTATACCGCAAGTGGTATATGTTATGAACGCGTGACGGGTTGCCGGCGAATGCCCAGCGGGCCGCGAGAAGAGGCAGGGAAAAACCATGGCGGCGTTACGGAATCCGGCTGCGGGTTCAAATGAATACAACGAGACCCCAGGCGATGGCGAAACCCTCCTGCGCAGCGGCCTCAGCCTGCGTCATATGCGCATGATCGTCGCGCTCGACGATCATGGCCGGGTGAGCGCCGCGGCGCAGGTCATGAACATTTCGCAGCCGGCGGCATCGCGCATGATTGCCGAGATGGAGGCGGTACTCGCGGTCAAGCTGTGCGAGAGGCTGCCGCGCGGCATCACGCTGACGCCCTACGGCAAGGCCTTGGCCAGGCGTGCGCGTTCGATCCTGCTGGAGATGCGCGAGGTGGATCGCGAGATTTCCGAGCTCAAGGCGGGCAAGGGCGGTTCCGTGTTTCTCGGTGCCGTGACGGCGCCAGCGATCGAATTGGCGGTGCCGGCGATCCGCGAAATCCGCCGCATCTATCCGCGCATCGAGATCACCATGCAGGTCGAGACCTCGAATGTGCTGGCGCGCGAACTGATCGCAACGCGCCATGATTTCATCATCGCGCGCATCCCCGACGATCTCAATCCGCGGCTGTTCGAATCGCGTGTCATCGGCGTCGAGAAAGCCTGCCTGATCGTGCGTCGTGGCCACCCGCTGACCAGGGGCAGCGTGGTGCGCCTCGAAGACACCGCCGCCTATGACTGGGTTTTCCAGTCGGGCGGCTCGCCCTTGCGCCAGGCGATGGAGAGCAATTTCCTCAATCGCAACATCGCGCTGCCGGACCGGATACTCAACACCAGTTCGCTGCTCCTGACGCTGGTCATGGTCGCGCAGTCCGACGCCATCGCGCCGGTCTCGGTGCAGGTGGCCAAATTCATCCAGAATCCCGACGGACTCGCCGGCGCCATCGATGTCGTCCAGACCGAATTCGACATCGAGGTCAGGCCCTACAGCCTGATCACGGTCAGGAATCGCGCGCTGTCGCCGGCCGCCAAGATGCTGCACGATTTCATCCTGCGCGAAGTGGGGTGATGGAACAAGAAGTGCAGTCACGCGTTCAGGCCAAACGGCATCTCGCTGGAGCTCGTTTTGGGCGAGGGAACGAGATGCCGATGTCAACAACTCGGGAGGTTTTGATGGAACGTCGGTTGTTTCTCACAGGAATGCTGGGCGTTGCGGGGGCCGTGGCGTTTGCGGGCATAGCCCGACCTGGCCGCGCGGTTGCCGGCATTCCTCAGGGCAACGGAATTCTCGACGAACTGGACAAGCCGGATCCGGCTGTCTTCGAAGGCGATGACGACCTCGAAGTGGAAAAGGTCTCCCACCGTCGTTGGCATCATCGCTACTACGGAGATCGCCATTACGGAGAGAGGCGCCGCCGCCGCGGCTGGAGACGGGTTTGCCGTCGATATTGGCGCCGTGGACGCCGTCATGTGCGTTGCTGGCGCGAGCGGGTGTGGCTCCGCGTCTGGCTCTGACGAACCGTTGACGAAAGGCCGCCCCCGCGGCGTGGACGGTGTCGTTATCGCGCGGCTGGGCCGTGGAAAATCTTGCATCGTTACGGTCGGTGCTGCGTTGGCACCGATCACCCGGCCGCGACGAATTGACCTGCCCACTTGGCCTGGGATTGCCCCCACCTGAAACAAGTGCGAATTGACCAAACAATGTTAGACGTCTCTAATGGAACCCTTTTGAACTGGGATGTGACCATGCCGAGGGGCGATCGAGGAACAGAACCATATCCTGTAGCAACGGATACTCGTCCACGGACCCTGGGCAATGGCTACGCATGAAAGGGGTGGCGATACTGACCGAGGCCCGCAGCGGTTCCGAATGGCTTGGCAGTCTGGCAAACAGCACCGGAACATTGGGTCGGTCGGCCGAATGGCTCGACACGGACACGTTGGGCTTCAGGCCGAAATCCTTCGACGAACTGCTGTCCGCAGTGATTGAACGCGGCGCGACCGAAAATGGCAGGTTCGCCGTCAAGTTGTTTCCACGACACCTCGACTGGTCGCAGGCCAAATACGGGACGGACTTCCTCGCGGAGTGCGTCCGGCGCCATGCCATGGGTTTGATCCTGCTGGAGCGACGGGACCGTCTTCGCCAGGCCATCTCCTATTGCCGGGCGAAAGCGTCGGGTCGTTGGAGAAGCACCATGGACGGCGCAGATAAGGTCCCGCAATACGATTTCGCCGGTATCTGCCAGGCCTACTTCCTGATCGGACAGAGCTATGCCTTCTGGGAGGCCTATCTGCGCATGTCCGGGCTGCCATACGACCATTTGTTTTATGAAGATCTCCTGGACGATCCTCGTGCCTACGTCGCATCGGTGGCACGGCAGTTGTCGGTTGAAATGCCAAGCGGCGAGTTCAGCACGAATTTGCGGGTACAGCGCGATATCCGCACCGAAGAGTGGGCCGAGCGGTTCCAGAGCGACGCCAGATCCAGGGACCTCATCGCGCATCTCCCCAAGAAGGTGGCTCCGCGAAATATCAAAAACCTCGCCCGTTTCCTCCTCAAGAAGCAGATGCGGCTTGGCCAGGCTTAGGTCGCCGCCTCGGAAGGGTAGGCTCACCGAGGCAGGAACGCTGCAGACTCCTGTGGAACTATCAGGTTCAGGGGTCTCTAGATTAGGCGCAAGGCCTTGCGCCTTAAACTGGAGCGGGTAGCGGGAATCGAACCCGCGCGTTCAGCTTGGGAAGCTGACAGGCTACCATTACATCATACCCGCGCGTGCTCTCGTTACCATGAGGTTCGGCCTTCGGGCAATCGCAAAGCGGGCCCTTGAACAAACGCTTTCGCTGGTCCGCGGCGCTGGCCGTGATTCCTATTTTGCCTTGGCGACTTTGTTGCTGGCGGCAAAGCTTGGCCAATATTTCCAGATGGCCAGCGTCGCGTCGGCGGACGAGAAATGACCGTAGTCGAAGTAGAGAAACTGCCTGGTGCCGGCGTCGGCATAGGAGCAACCGGCCGCGTCGCACAGATAGGCCAGCGGGTCGATGAAAGTCGCCCCTTTGACGAATGGCAGCACCTGCTTGTTGATGTCCGGATCCATGGCCATCGGCCAGGATGTGTTCGCGGCGTGCTCCCTTCTTGCGAAGAAAGCGATTTTCTGGACGTCGGCGATGAACTCCGGAGACTGGCCGATGACATAGACCTTGACGCCCATGTCGCGCAGCCGGTCGACCGTCTTCTGCAGGCCGTCGAAGCCCCTTGCCTGATAGTCGGTCCACCGGCCGCTCAGGATCACCGCCTGGATGTTGGCATCGTGGATGATCGACAGCGCCCGTTCGTTGAAACGCGTGCAAGCCGGCCGGGCATAGGAAAAGTAGCTCAGATTGGGTGGGCAGCCGGCATAGGTGTACTGAATGATATTGGCCTGGATTTTCTGCGCATTGGCTTCCAGCCCCGACACGTAGTGCGCGGCGAAGGAATCGCCCCACAGCAGCACATTGGTGGCAAAGCCATGCGTTCGGGTGCAGTCGGCGAGGTTCCAGTTCTCGATGCGGCTCGCGCCCTCGTTGAAGCAGACCCCGTTGCGCCAGTCTCCCACCAGGACCCGTTCCGTCGAGAAATCCGGGAACCGTTGCGGAAAACCCTTGCCCAGCGCGCCGGCCAAGCCGCCGACGCACAGCAGGGCGATCGCCGTGGCCGAGAAGGCGAAGATGGGCAGGGGAGCGGTGAAGGCTCGCTTCTGGCGGAAGGGCTGCTCGACATATTTCCACGAGAACGTCGCCAGCGCGACGCTGGCCGCGATCATCGTCATGATCGTCGGCACACCGATGGCCTTGAGCGACAGATAGTGGACGAACGAATTGATCGGCCAGTGAACGAGGTAGAGCGAATAGGAGATGAGGCCGATCCAAACCAGCGGTGTGAGCCGCAGCACCTGCGTGGCGACAGGGACCGGTCTGTCCGCGTGGGGCTGGCCAGCATAGATGAGCAGCGCCGTTCCGATGCAGGGAAACAGGGCATTGTAGCCCGGAAACGGATCGCTCTCCGAAATCGTCAGAAAGCCGAAGGCGATCAGGCCAAAACCGCCCAGCCCGATCAGTTCAGTCAGCGGCCGGCTGGCAAGCGCCGGCGGCTTTCTCAGCATCAGCATTGCGCCCAGCGCCAGTTCCCAGATGCGCGTCGGCAAGAGGTAGAAGCCGGCGGTCGGCGCCAGCGTGGTTGCCATGACCGCCAGGGCAAAACTGCCTATGGCAATCGGCAGCAATATCGTCAGCCAGCGCTTCGAGGCGTATCGGTAGATCAGATACACGAGGACCGGTGCGAAGATATAATACTGCTCCTCGACCGAAAGCGACCATGTGTGCAGCAGCGGCCGCAGTTCGGCATCGATGGAGAAATAGTTGGTCGTTTTCCAGAAATAGATATTCGACCAGAAGGTCGAGGCCGCGATCACGCTGAGGCTGTACTCGTGGAGATCCGACGGCAGGAGGATGAACCAGGCGGCGATACTGGCGAGCAGGATGACGAAGGTCAGCGCCGGCAGGATGCGCCGCGCGCGGCGCCAGTAAAAGCGGCCGATCGAGAACTGGCCGCGCTCGAGGTCGTCGAGCAGGCTGCCGCTGATCAGATAGCCCGATATGACGAAGAAGATATCGACACCGGTGAAGCCGCCGGGAATGGCCGATACCCCGAAGTGGAAAAGCACGACGGGCAACACCGCGATGGCCCGCAGGCCATCAATATCACGCCTGTAGTTCATTCGGCGGGTCCGTACGCGGTGGCCGGCAGCCGCGCGGCGGAACCTGACATGCTCCTCATGCGGCGATGTCCCCGTCGTTGGAAAAATCCTGGCTCGTGGGTTTCACGAACTGTGCTCTGCAACACAAGTTTGCTGCACTGCAACATTCATGTCAAGGCAGATGCCAGAGCTTCGGACGCTGACGAAACCGGTTTCGCCGGATGCTGTAAATCAGGCGTCGGGAGGCAGGTAGATCACGGCGTCGTCGTCGGCATAGGCCCGCTTCCAGCCCAACTCCGCGAAGAAGGGGATGCGGGTATCGTCTGATGTAAGGAGTGCCCAGCGAATGGCGTATTTCTTCAACTGGGCCTCGAGCAGCGGTTTTCCGTCGCTGTGTCCCGTCGCGTCCTCGGCTTTCGTGAAGCCGCCCAGGAACAGCTGGTCCGTCCTGCCGTCGACGTAGGTCTTGATGCCGTGGAAGATCAGCGTGCCGCCGAAATTATAGGAATTCAGCACATTGCCGGAAAGCTGGTGATCCCGGGCATACGCGAGGGCGCCGCTGGCCGCTGTCTTCTGGCTGGGCGCCACCTGGTAGGCACTGCCGAGGATGACCACCGCAGCGACCAGCAGGACAGCGATTGCGCCGCAGATCGCGTAAAACTGGCTGGCGAAGAGTTTTTCCAGTCCGTCACGCCTTTCCGCCAGCCAGGTCGTGGTCGAGAGCGAGGGGTATTGCCGGGCGACCTCGACCCCGATCACCAAGGGGACCAGCAGGAAGGGCAGATATACAAACCGCAGATGGGCGAGATAGACATGCAGGGCGAAGACGATGAACACAGCCTTGGCCCAGTCGATCCGCAGCCTCGATACCAAAAGTCCAAAAAGCGCCAACAGCATCACCGCTTCCTGGAAGATCTGCTCCTGCGCGTTGAATGCCCGCCACTCCAGGATGAGTGGCACCGCCTCGTTGCCATAGGCCACCGTGAACGTCGCCAGGATGGCTTTCATCCCATAGGGATGCATCAGGCTGACCAGCGGGCAGAGCAGGCCAAAAGCAACCCATTTTGCCAGGAGGGCGGGTTTCGACAGGCCCGAGCGCGCCAGGAGATCGAGCCCGGCGAAGGCAGCGATGACGAAGCTCAGGGTGAACGTGGCGTGAAGGTTGGCCCACAAGACCACAAGCACGAGCAGCCACAAAGGCGGGGCCCTCTCTTCCTGCGCGGCGCGAAACAGCATTGCCGTCCAGACGACGATGATCGGCAAGGTGAAGACGTGTGGACGGGCCGTATAGATCGGAGCGATCAGCAAAGCCGCGGCGAAGGCCAGCGCTATCGCCAGTGTCGGCTTCAGCCATGCGCTGAGGAACCATCCCATCAAGAAGACCGTCAGGCTGATCGTGGCGATGATCAGTGTGACGACGCCATTCCAGCCGCCGGCACGGTAGGCAAGGGCCAGAAAGACCTGCCCCAGCCATTCCTTGGCGATCCAGGGCTGACCGGCGAACGTATAGGAATAGGGGTCGACGGTGGGAAACGTCCGGTTTTCCAGAAAGTCCAGTCCGACCTTCACTTGCCACCAACTGTCGGGATCCTGAAGCATCGCGCTGGCCAAGGTGGCAAGCAGATAGGCCACCAGGCAGGCGCAGAGAAGGCAGAGTATCAGCCTGATGCGTTGCGCGTCCCCGAGCGACGTCCTCGCCGCCGCGATTGCTGCGGTCTGGTTCATGTCGCGGCCCCAGGTGGCGGCGTCGCTGTCACGACCGCTGTATAGCCGCGCGTCGTGTCGAGAAGCCCGATGGCGCCAAAGCGCGGCATCGGCGAGACATCAAACGGAAGAGCCGACCGCATCCTGCCGATCCCGTTGCCGTTGCATCCGCTCGACCTTCGTCTCAGCCACGAGCTGCTCTTTTCGCCATCTCCTGCAGGCGATGGACGGGCAGGTCGCTGTCCTTGGCCGGTTGGTCGCGCGAAACGATTTCGCTGACGAAATACAGCGGCCGCCGCTTCGTCTCCATGTACATGCGGCCGAGATACTCGCCGAAAATGCCGAGTACCAGAAGCTGGACGCTGCCCAGGATCAGCATGATCGCGGCAAGGCTGGTCCAGCCAGGCACCACGTTGCCCCTGGACCATTCGAACAGCGTGTAGCCGAGCACGACCAGGCCGAGCAGGCCGAACATCATCCCCAGCAGCGAGGCAAACCGCAGCGGCACGATCGAAAAGCTGGTCATCGCGTCGACCGCCAGAAGAACCATCTTCTTCAGCGGATAGTGGGTGGTGCCGGCAAAGCGCCGGTGCCGCTCGTAAGGGAAGGCGACCTGCCTGAGCCCGATCCAGCTCACCATGCCGCGAATGAACCTGTAGCGTTCGGGCATCGCGTTCAGATGGTCGAGCGCCCGCCGGCTCATCAGCCGGAAGTCTCCGGAGTCCGGTGCGATCTCGACATCGACCATCCGTCCAAGCAGGCGGTAGAACATCGAGGCGGAAGCCAGCTTGAACCAGCCTTCGCCGTCGCGCTTGACCCTCTGGCCGTAGACGACGTCGAAGCCTTCATCCATCTTCGCCATCATTGCGCCGAGCAGTTCGGGCGGATCCTGGAGATCGGCGTCGAGAATGAGGATGCGCTCGCCACGGCAGAATTCCAGCCCCGCGCTCAAGGCGATCTGATGGCCGTAATTGCGGGCAAGGTCGATGGCGACCACATGGTCGTCCTTTTCGGCAAGTTCGAAAATGGCCTCGCGGGTGCCGTCGGTCGCTCCATCGATGACAAGCACGATCTCGTAGGAAGGGCTTTGCTCGAGGCATACGGCGCTGACGCGTCGATGAAGCTCGGCCACGCCGTCGCGCTCGTTGTAGCATGGCACGACGACCGACAGCTTGATCGCGCGGTGCGCGCCGATTTTTCCCGTTCCCACCAAAGCCTGGCTCCCGCTCTTGCGATGGCAATAGCGGCAATTGGTTAGAAAACAGATAAATCGCAGGGGCGACGGCCGGCCTGCCGCAATAGGCTCGGCACCGTCACGAACGCACCGGCAACTCCATTCGGATGCGGGCACCGCGCCATGAGCCCGTCAGGATGCGGATCGTGCCGTCATGCAGCAGCGCGATCTGCCGGGCGAGGTTCAGTCCCAGCCCCGCGCCGCGCGACTGCGGCTGCAATCGGTAGAAGGGCTCGAAGACGTTCTCGCGCTCTTCCGCTGGAATGCCCGGCCCTTCGTCGCGCACCTCGATGCCGCCGGCCTCGTCGATGGCGATCGTTATCGTGCCGCCGCCGCCGCCATGCTCGATTGCGTTGCGCACGAGGTTGGCGAGCGCCCGTTCGATCTGCAGGACATTGATCTCCACTTGGGCCTTGTTTGGCGACGGCTCGAAGGCAAGGTCATAGCCAGCCTCGATGGCGAGTGGTGCGAAGTCGGCCGCCACCCGGCTGACGAGATCGTCGAGATCGACGATCTGGCGCTGGTCCGACGGGCGGTCGAGCAACTGATGGTCGAGCAGTTGCTGGGCAAGATGCGACAGGCGTTCGATGTCACGCAGCAGGCGCGCGCTCTGCGGTTCCTGCTTCAAAAGTTCGGCGCGCGTGCGCAGGATGGCGATCGGCGTGCGCAATTCATGCGCCGCGTCGGTGAGGAAACGGTTGTGGCGGTCATAGCCCTGGGCGAGGCGGGCAAGCGCCTCGTTGAAGGCATGCACGAGCGGCGCGATCTCCTGCGGCACCTGCTTGACCGGCAGTTGCATCGCGCGGGTGCCGATGTCGATGCGCGCCGCCTGGCGGACCGTTTCGACAAGGCCGGCGAAGGAACGGCGCACCACGGCTGGCGTCGTCACCAGTGTCGTCGTGCCCATGACGAGAATGATGGGCAAAAGCAGGACCGCGATGACGAGCCCGAGCGCCGGCAGGGCGCGCTCCCAGTTCCTGCTGCCGTCCGGATTGCGGGCGACCTCGACAGTGGCCGAAATGTTGATCTCGAGGCCATCTGTCTGTTGGCGCGACGACTGTGTCGCGGCGACGATCTGCACCGCGCCGGCCTTGGTCGAAGCGTTTTCGATGTAGGCTTCAGGCCGCATGTCATTGTCGGAGAATCCGATCGTGGCGTGATCGGCCGCGCCAAGCAGCTCGCCGAAGCCTTTGGTGTAGATGTCGGGTATGTTGCCGGCACGGACGCTCTCGCCCCTGCCGTCGCGAACAATGTACCAGACATTGGGGAAGCTCTCGCGAAACGCGGTGAGTTCCTCCGTTTCACGCACGATCAGCCTGCCGCCCTTGTCCCGGTCGACGGCATCCTTGACGGCCGCGACGGCGGCCTCATTGTCGATCAGCAGGCGCGGATTGGCGATCCAAAGGGCTGCCGCGCAAAGCACGATGAAGATGAGCAGCGTCGCCGCCTGCAGCAGGATAAGCCGCCGGACCAGGATCCACTGCAGCGAGCCGGTACGGACCTTCTTCACGAGACCGCCCGCAGGAGGTAGCCGAGGTTGCGGATGGCCCGGATCTCGATGCCGGCAGCGACATCGTCGAGCTTGCGGCGCAGCCGCGAAATATGCGCATCGAGCGCATTGGAGCCGATCTCGTCGTCGAGGGCATAGACAGCCTCTTCCAGCGCGCTGCGCATAATGGTCCGGCCCGGCCGGCGGATCAATGTTTCAAGCACCAGCCTCTCGCGCCGCGGCAGATCGAGCGCCTGGTCCTCGATCAGCGCCTCGCGATGGCGGAAATCATAGGTGAGGCGGCCGACCATCGTCTGGTTGGCGCGCGAGGTGAACGAGCGACGGTGCAAGGCATGGAGCCGCGCGACGAGTTCCACAGTGGCGAAGGGCTTGACCATGTAATCGTCGGCGCCGGCATCGAGCCCGGCGACCCGGTCGTCCAACCCGCTCATCGCCGTCAATGCGATGACAGGCACATCCAGATGCAAGGCGCGCAGGCGCGGTATGAGGCTGAGACCGTCGCCATCCGGCAGTCGGCGGTCCAGCACCACCGCGTCGTGATAGCCCAGGCGGGCCATAGCCACGGCATCGGCCAATGTCGCGGCATGGTCGACGATGATGTCCACACGCTCGAGCGCGGCCTTCAGCACGGAGGCCATTTCCGGTTCGTCCTCGATCAACAGGACGCGCATGAATAGTCTCCTTTATCCGCGGCCGGTCGGGGTCTGCGGCCGCGGCAGTTCATTCGCATTCCAGTTTTGGCTGGCGGAAATTGGTGATGAACCAGCGACCACCGGAAGCGCGGGCATAGAATGTGTAGAAGCATTCCTGACGCTCGATATAGCCGGGCGTCTCGGTCTCTTCATAGACGGTTCCGTGCTTTGTCTCGCGAACCTCGCCGCTCGATGTCCCGGAAACCGCTGACGTCGACACCTTGCGCCACTGATAGGCGCGCTCACCCTGGCCAAGATCGACGATCGCCGTTGGCGGACCATAATCGAGGGCGACCGATTCGACCGGCTGGCCAACATAGTTTTTCATGATGTCGGAGGCACAGCCTGCGAGCGCGATTGCGATGAAGACGACGGTCCGGGCCCGTGTCATGAGGCTGGCGCCATGCGTGGACATATCTGAACAGATTCCCATGGTGAAAATTCACGCACGGACCTAGATCGCGAAGATTGCATCGACATTGCAGCGACGCGCGGGAAGGGCGCCATTGCGGAAAAAGCCGTTGTGCGGTGGATATCGAGACACCGGATTGCGCGATGCCCAGCGGCATGGTGCAATCCGGTTCGCCCGTACTAGAACCGGTAATTGACGCCGGCCTTCAGTTCATGGCTGCCGATCGTCGTCTTCGATGTGCCAGGAGTCGATGTCGTCTCGACGCCTGGGGTGCGGACATAGTCGTACTCGACCTTGGCGGACAGCCCGCCGGCGAAGCCTTGCTCGATGCCGGCGCCCAGGAGGTAGCCGACCTTCCATCGATCGGTGCTGCTGACATTGTCGCCATTGTCGAATTTGGTCAGGGCAACGCCGCCGGTGCCAAACAGCAGCGTCTGGTCGAAGCTCAATCCTGCCTTGGCCTTGGCGGCACCGCGCCATTTCTCCTTGATCTTGCCGCCCTGGACATCGTGTTCGGCGCCGCCCAGATAGGAGCCTTCGATCTCGGCGCCGAGAACGGTGGGACCCATCTGCTGGTTGTAGCCGGCCTGGACGCCGCCGCTGAGGCCATTGCGGCCTGCAAACGGGTTTGGCATTCCGGTGAACGCCGTGCCGCCATGGACGCCGACATAGGCGCCGCTCCACTGGAAGGCGGGGGGGTCGTTGTAGGTGGGTGAAAGGTCGGCGGCCATCGCCGGCCCGAGAAGGCAAAAGGCGAGACTAGCCGCCGTCAGGGCGATCTTTACTCGAGAGGACACAGCATCACTCCAACACAAAAGCGCATCCAGCAATCGACACGCAGGTTAACTCCCGGGGAGCTTTGGCCGCTGGGGCGGTCACGGCTCCGGTTTGGTGTCTCTCAGGGACGGCTGCACGGTCCTGAAAACTGGCGTTCGCCAGCTGTGGTAGGGGGTCGGAGCGCCGCGCAACCAGTCACCTGAAAGACGCCGACTGTCTCGCAGGTGAAAATTGCACGCACATTGCGCAAAATTGGAAAATGATGATTTTGTGCTTTATTTTCAAGCTATTGAACTGATCTTGTTTACCCATCTTTAAGAATTGCAAGCTGTCTGAAACTCGCAGTTTCGATCCCGTGTTCCAGCCAGGGCACAAATCGCGCTGGCTTGATGGAAGGCCGCCAAGCACGTATCTCTGGGCCGTGCCCGTGAGTCTGGGCATCTCAATCGGGAGACGACCTTGTCCGCACTGACGCGTTTTCTCGGCGACTCGCCGCTCAGGGTGATTCTGAAACTGCTGGTGGTGTCGTTCCTCGTCGGCCTTGTCATGAATGCCTTCGGCTGGTCGCCGTTGGATGTCTTCTACGGCATCCAGAAGTTCTTCATCGACCTCTGGAACCTCGGCTTCCACGCCATCGACCGCTTCCTCGGCTACATCCTGCTTGGGGCCGCGATCGTCGTGCCGGCCTTCCTCCTGCTCAGGATCGCCAACTATCGGAAGTGACTTTCAGAGCAATCTAGGCGTAGGCCGACGCGACCTCGAACAGGATGGCGTGCCGTGCGGCAAGGGCCGGCACGTCGGTGGAATACCCGCCGCCGATGACGCCGCAGACCGGCATGCCGAGCGCACGAAAATGGCCGATGACCATCTCGTCGCGGGCGCGCAGGCCTTCATTGGAAAGCGCCAGCCTGCCAAGCCGGTCCTCGGCGTGGACGTCAACGCCGGCATTGTAGAAAACGATGTCCCAGCGCGCCCGGGCCGACAGCTCCGGCAGGATCGTTGCTAGCCTCCGGAGATAGGCGTCGTCGCCCGTGCCGTCGGGAAGCGCGATGTCGAGATCCGAGGCGATCTTGCGCACGGGATAGTTGCGCTCACCATGCATGGAGAAGGTGAACACACCTGGCTCGTCGCTCAGAATATCCGCGGTACCGTCGCCCTGATGCACGTCGAGATCGACGACCATGATGTTTTGTGCGGCACCCTCGTCGAGCAGCAGCAGCGAGGCGACGGCGACGTCGTTGAAGGTGCAGAAGCCGGCGCCGTGCGCGCGCCGCGCATGATGGCTGCCGCCCGCAGTGTTGCAGGCGATGCCATGGCGCAAGGCGAGCCGCGCCGCCAGTATCGTGCCGCCAGTGGCAAGCTGCGCGCGCAGCGAAACCCGGGGCCCGACCGGAAAGCCGATCTCGCGTTCGATTTTTTCCAGAACCGAACAATTGATGACCTGGTCGACATAGTCGGCCGCATGGGCAAGCTTCAGCCATGATGCCGGTGCCGGCTCCGCGGTGTTGAGCGCGTCAGGCCCGACCAGGCCGTGTGCACGCAAAGCCTCCATCAGCAGCGGGTACTTGCTCATCGGGAAGCGATGGTTGGCGGCAAAGCCGGCGTCGTAGTCGGGGTGGTGGACGATCTGCAGGGGCATGAACCGAATCCGGCGGCTTCGCGCCAGGCCGGGATTTCGGTTGGCCATCGCGGGAAGAATGATTGCGCGCTGGCCGGAAAATGGGGCACATCGGCTCTTCGATCAAGCCGCAAATCAGCAAGGCAGCAATCCCTTGGACAAGGGCGCAACTCCAGTCGACGCCAGATCCTTTGTCGTCACCAACAGTTCCGTGCTCGCCATAGCGGTGCCCATGACGCTCGCCTATCTCACCACGCCGATGCTCGGCCTGGTCGACACGGCTGTTGTCGGCCAGTTCGGCGACGCGGCTCTTCTCGGCGGCCTTGCGGCGGGCGCGCTTGTCTTCGACGTCGTCTTCACCAGCTTCAATTTTCTGCGTTCGGGCACCACCGGCCTCGTCGCCCAGGCTTTCGGGCGTGGCGATGCGCTCGAGGAGCAGGCGGTGTTCTGGCGCGCCGTGCTGATCGCGGTCGTTGCCGGTGTCGTGCTTGCCTCGCTTTCGCCGTTGATCGCCATCGGCGGCCAGTGGTTCATGGGCGCCGAACCGCGCGTCAGCGAGTCGATGGGCGTCTACATCAGGATCAGGCTGCTTGCCGCACCGTTCTCGCTGATCAACTACGCCATTCTCGGCTATGTGTTGGGGCGTGGCGAAGGCGGGCTCGGCCTTGTGCTGCAACTGGTGCTCAACGGCATCAACATCGCGCTCTGCCTCCTGCTTGGCCTGAAGCTTGGCTGGGGCGTTGCCGGCGTCGCCTGGGCGACCGTCACGGGCGAATTCCTGGCCATGCTGCTGGGCCTCGCCATCGTGGTCCGTCGCTTCCGCGCGACCCCGCCCCTGCCGCGCCATCGACTGCTCGACACTGCCGCTTTCCTGCGCATGCTGTCGCTCAACCGCGATATCATGATCCGCTCGTTCTCGCTGCTTGCCGCCTTCGCGCTGTTCACCCGCCAGGGCGCGCAGTTCGGGACGGTGACGCTGGCAGCCAATGCGGTGTTGATGAATTTCTTCCTCGTTGCCGGCTATTTCCTCGATGGTTTTGCCACCGCCGCCGAGCAGCTCGCCGGCCGCGCCGTCGGCGCGCGCGCCGAGCAACCGTTCCGGCAGGCGGTGCGGCTCACCCTGTTCTGGGGGTTGGGGCTGGCCGGTGCCGCGACCGTGGTGCAGTTGTCGGCCGGCGCCAGTCTGGTCGCCATCGTCACGACATCGCAGGAGGTCCGTTCGGTGGCCGACATCTATTTGCCCTGGGCGGCCTTCACCGCGCTGAGCGGCGTGCTGGCGTTCCAGATGGATGGCGTCTTCATCGGCGCGACCTGGTCGCGCGACATGCGCAACATGATGTTGCTGTCGTTCCTGGTCTTTACCGTCGCGCTGCTGACGCTGGCACCTGCCTTCGGCAATCACGGCCTGTGGGCGGCGCTGCACGTTTTCCTGCTGGCGCGCGGTTTCAGCCTGCTGACCATCTTGCGGTTGCGGTTGCGGACGGCGTTCAGCTGAGCGGCTTGGACGCCCATCGATCGAGGTGGCTGTCGCGCAATTCGCCAATGGACTTCAGCCGCTCCGTCTCGCAAAAGCGTGCCATGCCGGCGACGATGCGGCCCGGGAGCGCGGGTCCGGCATAGATCATGCCGGTATAGAGCTGCACCAGATCGGCTCCGGCACGGATTTTCTCCAGCGCGGTCTCGGCGGAATCCACGCCGCCGACTCCGACAATGGCAATGCTCGGCCCGAGCAGCGTGCGCATCTTCGCCAGCACGATGGTCGAGCGTTCGAACAGCGGCTTCCCCGAAAGCCCACCGGTCTCGCGTGCGGCGTCGCCGCTGCGCAGCGGCGGCCGCGAAATTGTGGTGTTGGAGACGATGATGCCGTCGATCCGTTTTTCCACGACCTCGGCGGCGATGTCTTCCATCTCGGCCTCGGCCAGATCCGGCGCGATCTTGAGGAAAATGGGCGGCTGGGCCGCGGCCGACGCATGCGCGGCCATGACCCGCGACAAAAGTTCGCCGAGCTGCTCGCGCGCCTGCATGTTGCGCAGGCCGGGCGTGTTGGGTGAGGAGATATTGACCGTGAGGTAGCTGGCATAGGGAGCAAAGCGGGTGACGCCGCGTTCATAGTCGGCGATGCGATCGGCGCTGTCCTTGTTGGCACCGATATTGACGCCGACAATGCCGGAACGTCCCTTGCGCGCGGCAAGGCGCTTTCCGGCCGCGGCATGACCTTCATTGTTGAAGCCCAGCCGGTTTATCACCGCTTCATCCGCCGTCAGCCGGAAGATGCGCGGCTTCGGATTGCCAGCCTGCGGCAGGGGCGTGACCGTGCCGACCTCGGCAAAGCCGAAGCCGAGGCCGAGCAGCGCGTCGGGCACCTCGGCATTCTTGTCGTAGCCGGCCGCCATGCCGAGCGGGTTGGGGAAATCGAGGCCGCAGAGGCTGGCCTTCAGCCTGATGTCGCGCACCGTCCGCGCGCCGGCCGGCAGGCCGCAGCGCAGCGCAGCGATCGACAAGCCATGCGCGGTTTCCGGATCGAAGGTGAACAGCAGCTTCTGGCCGAGTCGGTCGAGCACGCTCACTGCCCCCCCAGTGGCGGGAACTGATGCACGCCATCGGCACCGAGCGGCAGCGGCCGCACCCACTCGACGGTATCCAGCACCAGCACGCCGTAAAGATGCGGAAACAGCGCGCCGCCTCGCGAAACCTCGTATTTCAGCGCATCGCCCAGGCTGGCGTCGTCGACGGCGACCAGCAGAAGGTCGGTCTGGCCGGAAAAATGCCTTGCCGCGGTTTCCCGGACCTGCGCCGCAGTGGAGAAATGGATGAAGCCGTCGGCGACGTCGACCGGCGCGCCGGTGAAGCGGCCGCTGGCTTCGGCCTCGCGCCAAAGCGCTTGCGGGGTTATCTTGTAGATAAACTGAGACATGGTTGCGCTATAGTCCGAACCAGTCGTGCGGGGAAGGCCACGCCAAGGGTCTTCCCCATTTCCGGCGCAAACATGCGATATTTCAGGCCTTGGCCAAGGAGGACAACATGCGCCTGCAACACATCTTGATCCCCGCCGCGCTGGTTTCACTGGTCGCGGTATCAGCCTATTCGGAAGAGACCGATCGCTACCGGCTGGAAAAATCCGCCAACGGCTATGTCCGCATGGACACGCAGACCGGTGCGTTGTCGCTCTGCGAGGAACGCTCCGGTCAGCTCGTCTGCAAGGTGGCGGCCGATGAACGCGCCGCGTTCCAGGATGAAATCGACCGCCTGCAGACCTCGATGAAGGCCATGGACGAGCGCGTCACGAAGCTGGAGAATTCGCTCTCCGCACGCCTCGAATCCAAACTGCCGAGCGAGGAGGATTTCAACAAGACGATGAGCTACATGGAGCGCTTCCTGCGCGGCTTCATGGGCATCGTCAAGGATATGGACAAGGACAATGGTGGCGGCGCCCAGCTCAACGCGCAGAAGACCTGAGCTTCCTACAGCGCCGCGCGTCCTTTTGGACGCGCAAAGGGCGCTGTAGGACGTCGATGTTGCGAAACAGGGAAAACGCGGCGCGCTGGCATTGCCGCTTGAAAACAGCGCGCTGCCCCTCATAATCGTCCGGCTGGTCCCGAAAAGCTCTAAAATCATCGACGGGATTCGGGGAGGAACATTTGCCGTCAGGCTATTCTTTCGTCATCGCCGACGATCACCCGCTGTTTCGCGGTGCGCTCCGCGAAGCGCTTGCCGGCATAGGCAATGTCGCCGCCATTCACGAGGCCGGCGATTTCGAAAGCGCCAAGGCGTTGGTCGTGGCCAATGAGGATGTCGATCTGGTGCTGCTCGACCTGTCGATGCCGGGCGCCAGTGGCCTCTCCGGCCTGATCTCGCTCCGCGGCATTCATCCTGCGGTGCCGCTTATCGTGGTCTCGGCGCATGACGATCCGGCGACCATCAGGCGCGCCCTCGATCTTGGCGCATCGGGCTTCATCTCCAAATCGGCCAGCATGGAGGAAATCCGCAACGCCGTGCAATCGGTGCTCGCCGGCGACATCGCGGCGCCTGTGGGCGTCGATCTCGGTGTCGAGCGCGATCCAGAAATATCGGACCTGATCAAGCGGCTGCAGGCCCTGACGCCGCAACAGACCCGCGTGCTCGGCATGCTGGCTGAAGGCTTGCTCAACAAGCAGATCGCCTATGAGCTGGGCGTTTCCGAGGCGACCATCAAGGCGCATGTCTCGGCCATCCTGCAGAAGCTCGGCGTCGACAGCCGCACCCAGGCGGTGATCCTTCTGTCCAAGATCGGCACCGACCCGTTGCAGGCCAACAGCTGAGTGCCGGCGTCGCCCGTTCAATGATTGGCCGCGAAGGGCGCCGCGCCCGGCCGACGGCGGCACCGAGGCCGAGAGACGCGATCGCCACCAGCGGAATGCCGGCGATCCAGGACGGGATTTTTCGGCAAGTCCGCGAATGCCGGCGGAGATCGAGACTTATTCCGACGCGATAGCCGATATGTTCTGCGCCTACCTCAGGAGCCTGGGGCACGGGGCCTGAAATCGCCAGCTGCGGCCGGCCGGCCCATTGGCGTCACTCTGCCGCAGATGCCAGCGGCCTGACCCTGGTCATCATCGAACGCAGCACCGCCGGTTTCAAAGGTTTGTTGATCACCGCAATATCGAGCCCCGCGGCCGCCGCCCGCACCTCGTTGGACCGGTCGGCGGTGACCAGCACGGCGGCCAGGTCGTTGCCATGGGTCGCCCGCAGCCGGGCGATGATATCGAGGCCGGTTTCGCCATCGAGATGGTAATCTGCAAGCACGATATCCGGGCGGTGGAGCGCGGCGTTCTCCAGATCCCGTGAGCCGGACACGGTATCGACCTTGCATCCCCAGCCTTCGAGCAGCAGCCGCATGCCCTCGAGGATGCGGGCGTCATTGTCGATACACAGCACATGCAGCCCGGCGAGCGAAGCCGCGGCGCGGGCGGGAGCCTTGGTTTCGACGTCGCGTCGCGGCTCCTGCACCGCTGCGACGGGCAGGATGACGGAAAAGCGCGTGCCCTTGCCTGGATTGGAGAAAAGGCGGATTTCCAGCCGAAGCACGCGAGCGATGCGGTCGACGATGGAGAGGCCAAGGCCGAGCCCTTCGGCTTCGCGCGCGCCTTCATCGAGCCGGGTGAACTCATGGAAGACCGTGCTCAGCTTCTCGCCGGCAATGCCGATGCCGGTATCGATCACCTGGATCTCCGCCAGTTCGCCGCGCCGCCGCACGCCGACCAGGATACGCCCCCTGCGGGTATACTTGATGGCGTTGGAGACAAGATTCTGGATCAGGCGGCGCAACAGATTGCGATCGGTCACCACCGTCAGCGAAGACGGCATGATCGTCAGGCCGAGTTTTTTCTCGGCGGCCATTGGCCGAAAATCATTGCCGATCTGGCGCAGCAGCCCGTCGAGGTTGAAGGCGGTGTCGTCCGGCTTCATCGCGCCGGCGTCGAGGCGCGAGATGTCGAGCACGGCGCCGAGAATCGTCTCGACTGATTCCAGTGAGGATTCGATATTGACCGCCGCCTTGCCTGCTGGTCCTTTGCCGGCCTTCTCGATCAGCGAGGAGCAATAGAGCCGGGCGGCGTTCAGCGGCTGCAGGATGTCGTGGCCGGCGGCGGCGAGGAAGCGCGTCTTGCCGAGATTGGCCTCTTCGGCCAGCATCTGCGCCTGGGCCAGTTCCTCATTGACCCGCGTCAACTCCTCGTTGACCCTAGTCAGTTCGATGGTGCGGGTTTTCACGCGCTGTTCCAGCGATTCATTGGCGCGCTTCAGCGCCAGATCCTGTTCGACGCGTCCGGAAATGTCGGCATAGGTGGCGACGATGCCGCCATCCGGCATCGGATTGGAGCGAAGCTCCAGGATGCGGCCGCTGGTCTTCAGTTCCATCTGCCAGGGGCTCACGAAGCTGGTCAGCCGGTTGAGCATCGTCACGCGCTGTTCGGCGGGAATGTCGCCGCGCTCGGCGAGATGGCGCAGGATCTGATCGAGCGAGACGCCCACCTGGCCCATCTCGTCGGGCAGGTCGAACAGCGCCCGGTATTGGCGGTTCCAGCAGATCAGCCGGAAATCGCGGTCGAACACGGTGATGCCCTGTTCCATCTGGTCGAGCGCGATCTGCAGGAGGTCGCGATTGTGCTGCAGCGCCTCGGTGGCGTCGTCGAGCAGGCGGAAGGCATCCCGGGGTTCGCGGTCATGGCGCCGGAACAGCAGCGACAGGATCAACCGCGCCGAGGAGGAGCCGACGGCGCTGGCCAAAAGCTGCTCGGAGAATCGGATGACCTCCATGCTCGCCTGCTCCTTGCCGTGCAGCGAGGTGCCGTTGGTCTTCTCGAACGACTGGAAAGAGCGCTCTGTGCGCTCGACGCCGAGGTAGCGCGCGATCGTGTCCTTGAGGTCGTTGACGGTGATGGCGGTGCGGAAGCGGCGCAGGCTCGGCATCGGACCGGCGTCGCGTGGCACGAAGATCGACGCCTGGATGCGCTCCAGCGGCACCGACGCGCGCGACAGCGAGCCAAGCACGAAAAACAGCGTGTTGATCGACAGGCTCCACAATACGCCGTGGTTCAGCGGTTCGGCGATCGTGCCGAACAGCGCCTGCGGCCGCAATGCCTCGAAACCGAACAACCCTTGCACGATGATGTCGGCATCGGGTGCGACAAGCGAGGGCAACAGCAGGGTGTAGCCCCATACGAGGATGCCGGCGATCATGCCGAGTGCGGCGCCCCTGCCATTGGCGCCGCGCCAGATCAGCCCGCCGATCAGCGCCGGCGCGAACTGCGCGATGGCCGCGAAGGACATCAGCCCGATCGACGAGAGCCGTGCTGAGTTGGTGCTTTCGCGGTAGTAGAGGAAGGCGATGAACAACAGGATGAAGATCGCCCCGCGCCGCACATTGAGAATGAGCGTCGACCAGTCCTCGTTCTCGGAGGTCGACGTCTTGAGCAGGCGGCGCACGAACAGCGGGATGACGAGATCGTTGGAGATCATGATCGAGAGCGCCACGCTTTCGACGATCACCATGGCCGTTGCCGCCGATAGCCCGCCGATGAAGGCCGCCATGGCGAGCACGTCGTGGCCGCTGAACAGGGGCAGCGACAGCACGTAGAGATCGCTGCTGGTGCCCGTGTCGACCAACGACAGGCCGGCGAAGGCGATCGGCAGCACGAATAGGTTGATCGCCACGAGGTAGAGCGGAAACACCCAGGTCGCGGTGCGCAGTTCGGCCTCGCCCCGGTTCTCGACAATGGTGACGTAGAACTGCCGCGGCAGCATGACGATGGCAAAGCCGCTCAAGGTGGTCAGCACCAGCCAGGTGGCGAGCGAGGTGTTGTAGCCCATCGCCCGGCGCACCTGTGCGTTCTGCGCCAGTTTTGCGAACATGTCGCCCGGGCCGCCGAAGATCAGGAAGGTGACCATCAGACCGATTGCCAGGAAGGCGGCAAGCTTGACCACGGTTTCGACCGCCACAGCCAGCACCAGCCCGTCCTGATGCTCGGTGGCGTCGGCATGGCGGGTGCCGAACAAGACGGCAAACAAGGCCAGCAGCATGGCGACGACCAGCGAGATGTCGCTGACGAACGGGTCGAAGGAGGGCGGCGATCCCGTATAGTGCTCGACCATCAGGCTGACCGAGCCGGAAATCGCCTTCAGCTGCAGCGCGATATAGGGCACCGCGCCGATGGTGGCGATCAGCGTGGCGATTGCCGCGACGGTAAAGCTTTTGCCGTAGCGTGCGCCGAGGAAGTCGGCGATCGAGGTGATCTTTTCGGTCTTGGCCAGCCGCACGATACGGTTGAGCAGCGGAAAGCCGAACACGAACACCAGCACCGGGCCGGTATAGATGCCAAGGAACTCGAGGCCGCGTTCGGAGGAGAGCCCGACCGAGCCGAAGAAGGTCCACGAGGTGCAATAGATCGCCAGGCTGAGTGCATAGATGAAGGGTCGCGCACGACCGGGCCCGGAGATGGCCGAGCGGCGGTCGCCCAGGCTGGCGATGGCGAACAGCAACGTCACATAGGCGATCGCGATAATGACGATGAACAAGCCCTGCACGCCTGTAATTTCCTCCTTTGCCGTCTTTCTATCCGGCTTGTCTGAACGCAATCACAGCTTAAGCTCCATGTCCATTGCGGCTTTGGCAGCATGAGCGGCTGCAAGATTCAGAAGGACGTTCGCATTGCCGTGACGGAACGAGAAAGCGGTTGCTTGCTCCTTTTTGCCCATGTTGCAACCGGAGGTTTTTGCTATGTTGTGGCCGGGTCGATGCCGCAAGGACGGAACGGCAGCGCGGCCCGCCATGCAAGGAGGGTCGAATGCTGAAAGAATTCCAGGAATTCATTTCCAAAGGTAACGTGATGGACTTGGCCGTCGGCGTCATCATCGGCGCCGCCTTCGGCAAGATCGTCACTTCGCTGGTCGATGATGTCATCATGCCTTTCATTGGCGCGCTCGGAGGGGTCGATTTCAACAACTACTTCATTGGCCTGTCGCACAATGTAACTGCGACAAACCTTGAAGATGCGCGCAAACAAGGCGCTGTCTTTGCCTATGGCAGCTTCATTACGGTGGCGTTGAATTTCCTGATCATTGCCTTTGTCATCTTCCTTATGGTCAAGGCGGTGAACAATCTGCGGCGGCGTCTCGAGCGCGAGAAGCCGGCTGCCCCGGCCGCACCGCCCCCCGCCGATGTCGCGCTGCTCACCGAAATCCGCGATCTGCTCGCCAAGCGATAATTCAGCCAACCATTGCTGGACCAAAACCCCGGTCGTTCGCGGCTGGGGTTTTCTGTTTTCGTATCTGATAAAGAGCGGCAACCCCAAGGGAAACGGATTTGTCCATGAGCCTGATCGATAGCTTTCGCGCCGAAGCCCGCGCCGCGCCGGAAAGCGGCATTGTCGCCGTCGTCAATTACGGCCGCCTGCGCGAGGGCCTGATCCCGCTCTGGGCCGGCGAGGGCGACCTGCCGACACCCGCCTTCATCACCGATGCCGCCTCGAAGGCGCTGGCCGGGGGCGAGACGTTCTACACGTGGCAGAGGGGCATACCCGATCTCAGGCAGGCGCTGGCACGCTACTACGCCAGGCATTTCGGCAAGACGTTCCCGGAGGAGCAATTCATCGTCACCGGATCCGGCATGCATGCCATCCAAATGTCCCTTACGGCGCTGGCCGGTGCCGGCGACGAGGTGATTTATCTGTCGCCGGCCTGGCCGAATTTCGACGCCGCCGCCGCCTTGTCGGGAGCCGTTCCGGTACCGGTCACGCTCGATCACTCCGGCAATGGCTGGTCCTGCGACGTCGAGAAGATCGCCGCGGCGATCACGCCGCGCACCAAGGCGCTGTTCATCAACACGCCGTCGAATCCGACCGGTTGGACCGCCGATCACGAGACCTTGCAGGCGATCCTCGATCTCGCACGCGCCAAGAACGTCTGGATCATCGCCGACGAGATCTATTCGCTGTTCCATTATGGCCATGGTCGTGCGCCGTCCTTCCTCGACATCGCGACGGAGGAAGACCGCATCCTCTTCGTCAACTCCTTTTCCAAGAATTGGGCGATGACCGGCTGGCGCGTCGGCTGGATCAAGACGCATCCGAGCCTGCAGCAGGTGTTCGAGAACCTGATCCAATATTCGAATTCCGGCGTTGCCCAGTTCATGCAGCGCGGCGCGGTCGCAGCCCTTGACGAGGGCGATGGCTTCGTCGCCGAACAGGTGGAGCGGGCGAGAAAGGCGCGCGACCTGGTCTGCGGCATTCTCGGCGCCACCGGCCGCGCTCGGTTGACCGTGCCGCAGGGTGCCTTCTATCTGTTCTTTACCGTCGACGGCATCACCGATTCCCGCACCGCCGCCTTCGACATCGTCGACAAGGCCAATGTCGGCCTGGCGCCTGGCACCGCCTTCGGCCCCGGCGGCGAAGCCTTCCTCAGGCTGTGCTTCCACCGCCGCCTCGACCAGGTCGAGGAAGCCGCGCACCGGCTGGCGAAATGGATGAAGACTATTTAGCCAGCCCTCGTCGACTGGCAGTCGAGCCGCGTTTCAAACGGGCTTCAGCCGCCTGAGCTTCAGCCACCTGACTTGGGCACCAGCAGGGGAATGACCCGGTCGCTTTTGGCGACGGCGGGCCGTCCTGCCGAGCCGTAGGGGATGCCGAGGGCATCCCAGGTCTCGACCAGCGCGTCCTGCAGTTCGGCGATCAGCGCATCCGAATGGAACGGTGTCGGCGTGATGCGCAGGCGTTCGGTGCCGCGCGGCACGGTCGGGTAGTTGATCGGCTGGATGT
>NZ_PNOT02000046.1 GCF_002879535.1 Mesorhizobium intechi | reverse complement strand
GGTTTAAAACAATCGAGTGGGAATGATTCAGGCTCCTCCGAGCACCGCCGAAATCACGCCGTAGTGCGATCTAAGTCACTCAAACTAAAACTATTTTTGGCCACTGACATTCGGTGGCTATCGGCGCGCATAATTCGGCTTTGCCGTACCGCTCGACGGCCCTCCCTCGCATCGGCAAGTTGAATTTTCGACAGTACCGTCGAGATCCGTAGGGCTCGTGACGGTACTTTTTTCAGCTTAACTAGCTGGAAATGCAGAGAAATTGTCGCCGAAGGCACTCGAAAAACCAGTGACGGTACTTCTTAAAGGCAGCAGGGATGTTGACGGACGCTGCCCTCAAGGAATTGAAACCAAAAGAGAAAATCCGAAAAGTGGCGGACCGCGACAGGATGTATGTCCGATGCCAAGCGGTGCGATCTCTTTTCGCCTGGATTACAGACTGCATGGGCGTCGCGAGACCGCCTGTCTTGGCGGATACGGCCGAGACGGAATTTCTCTTGCTCAGGCGCGGCCTCGACGCTCGAAGGGAGGTCAGGGAGGGCCGCTCCCCAGCCATCGAAAAGCAGCGGAACAAACGCCGCCTGAAGGAGGCAAAGAGTTTCGGCTAGTTTGGCGAGAAGTGGCTGACCGGCGCGCCAATGGCGGACAGCACGCGCTCGATGCGGCGGCTCGCCTTCTTCGTCCGATGGCGCGCTTCGCCGAGCGACGGCCTTCCTACGCCACCTGGCTCCCGTCGGGAAGAAGCGCTGGGCGGTCTGCGCCAAGCCGCCCTTCGCCGGCCCGGAGGCGGTGCTCGCCTATCTGTCGTGCTATACCCACCGGGTCGCTATCTCGAACCGCCGCCTGATCGCCTTCTGGCCAGAAGCCGCATACTCGACCAGCCACCAGCACCCCATGCGGAGGTCCGCGACGGACGCTGGCACACCCCGAGACACAAATCCCCATAGCTCATCGCCTGCTGCCAGCGGGTTCCGGCATGAGAGGTTTTCGTACGCCTGACGGCACCCGAAACCCTTCAGCGGCTCGGTCGTGGAGATAAGATCTGGGCTTCACCAATAGCAGACGAAGGCGAGCCAACCGCGAGGCCGATTTCGCTAGCCACGGGAGGGTTTTTGTCCAGGGACGAGCTCTGAAAAATGGTGCAGAGCGATCTGCCACTCATTGCTTTTTGAGACAATAACGAAGGATGAGCGAACCACGTTTTTGATCACGGTCCCATCAAAGTTGTAGTTGAGGATGTTGCCAAAGCCTTGAGCTGCAAAGACGTCGGGCCCCATCGGGCGTGTATTCTGGTCGACCAGAGTGAGCTCAACTTTCTCCAGAATCAGGCGGTAGCTTCCAAAATATTCCTCGATCTCCGAACGCCCGACGTAGAGCCGGGGCAGCAGCCCGAAAAACACGGCGTCCTTGGTGTAGATGCGTGCCAGCGCCTTTGGATCCCAGGTCGCCGCCGCGGCATTCCAGCGCGTCTGGATATTGTCGAGGATCGTGTCGTGCATTTGGAAGCTGCTCCCAAGGGAACCGTTGGCGGCAATAGTGGTCGTTGCGCTCCGCGGCCACGCCGCGTTCGCTCGGTATGAATAATTTCGTAAGGGCCGCGACCGGCGATTAAGGCCGGTCGCGGAAGCCTGTGTCGGCTATTTGTAATACTCGGCTGGGGCCTTCTTGAATTTCTGCCAGGCCTCCATGTCGTGCCCTGGCACGACGATCGCGTTTTCCTTTTCGGCGATCCGGCGCAGGCGTCGCACCGAGGCGGCGGCTTCGCGGGCGGACGTCAGTGCGCCGGGCAGGCACTTCTCTTCCCAATGGTCCATGGTGTAGGCGGCATCGATGGCCAGCAGGATCGGGCCGGTTTCCGGCAGCCGCACCATGATCGACTGGTGACCAGGCGTGTGCCCCGGCGACAGGAAGGTCTGGACGCTGCCGTCGCCGAACACGTCATACTGGTCTTCGTCCTCCATGACGTCCCAGGTGATGCCGTCCTTGGTGAGGTCTTTCTTGATGTAACCCCCTTGCATGAACCAGTCGGCGGCAAAGGCCCAGTCGATCTCGCGCCGCTGCACCAGATGCCGTGCCTTCGGAAAGTTGCCACAGGCCCCGGAATGATCGAGGTGGAGGTGCGAATGCAGGACGAATTTGATGTCGTCCGGCTTCATGCCGATTTTGCTGAGCTGGTTCACGCAGCCCTCTTCTGGATCCATGATCGGATAGTATTTCTTCGTGGTGTCGCCCCACCAGCCTTCCGGGTCGCTGGCCGCTTCGACGGCGGTGCCGCCGTCAATCACGATGTTGCCCTTGGGGTGAACGATCAGGTACCAGGGAATGGGCGTGAAGAACTCAGCCTGGCTATAGCCGAGCTTGATGTCGACCTCTTTTTGCCGGATCTGCCCGGTCTGAAACATGTAGAGCCGAATGTCGGTGCTCATGGATCGTCCTCCTTCTGTTCGATTGATTATGCCGCGCGTCTCGATATCCCGCTCAGCGTCACGGCCAGCAATTCGTCGTAGCTCCAGTCCTTTTTCGGCGCTTCGGCGACTTTTACGCCGTCGTGGATGATCATGATCCGGTCGGCCATGGCGAGCGTCTCGCGAAGCGATGAAGAGACTAGCAGCACCGCCGCGCCGCCGCGCGCCAAGCCAAGGATGATGTCGTAGATTTCCTTGATCGCGCCGACGTCGACACCGTTGGTGGGCTCGACCACGATGTAGACAGCCGCGCCGGCGCTCATCCACTTGCCGATGACCAGCTTCTGCTGATTGCCGCCCGAGAAGAACCGCACCTGCGTGGACGAATTGGGCGGGCGGACCGCGAGCCGCTCCATCACCCCATCGGCATATTTTCGCATGGGACCCGGGCTGACCGTCAGCAGGCGTTGCAGCGAGTGCAGCACCGGTAGGCAGATGTTCTCAGCGACGGAGAGGGACGGGAATAGAGCCTGTTTGCGCCGATCTTCCGGGATGAGGGCGATTCCGGCGCTCCGGGCTTGAATCGGCGTTGCCAAGGCGACTGTCTTGCCACGCACCGAGGCGCTTCCAGAGTGGCGCGTGATGCCGCCAAGCGCGCGGGCGAGCTCTTCCATGCCGCCACCGACCGGCCCGGTGACACCGAGGACTTCGCCTGCGTGAACTTTGAAGCTCAGCGGCGCCAGCCGGGCCGTGGATATGGCGGTTACCTCGAGGGCAACGTCTGGGAGGACGCTTTCGCCATTGTTGAAGGTGCTCAGCTCCGAGCGATTGCGATCGACCATGAGCCCGGTAACACGATCCTCGGTAACCTCGCCTCTGTTCAGGGTGCCGGAGACTAGGCCGCCGCGCAGGATCGTGGCACGGTCGCAGATTTCCTGTACCTCGCGCAGCCGGTGGGAGATGTACACAATTGCGATCCCTTGGGTCTTGAAGCCCTCGATGATCCGGAAGAGCACCTCCGACTCTGCTGCTGACAGTCGCGCGGTCGGTTCGTCGAGAACAATGAGTTTGTAGCGCCGGTGGAACAGGGTTGCCAGGGTGACGAGCTGCATCTCGGCCGCCGAGAGGTCGCCGGCGGGCCGCCTTACGTCAAGGTCGATTCCCATCTTGGCCAGGATACGAGCCGCTTCGTCGTGAATGGCTCGGTCATTCAGAGCAACGCGCCCTGGCTCGTTGCCCAGCAGGATGTTCTGGCCGACGGTGAAGCTCGAGACCAGTTCCGCATCCTGGTACACGGCACCCAGACCCAGCCGGTGGGCTTCTGGTGGGCTCGAAATCTTGACCGGGACGCCTTCGAGCCGGATTTCCCCGGCGCTGGGGCTGTACACCCCCGTCAGTATCTTGATGAGCGTCGACTTGCCGGCGCCGTTCTCGCCGAGCAGGCCGTGCACCTCGCCGCTGGCGAAGCTCAGGCTGACACCTTTTAGGGCCTTGGTGCCGGCAAATTCCTTTTCGAGGTTTCTCAGTTCGACGAGGGGTGCTTCAGACATGACCATCTCTCAGATGAACTTGAGATGGACTTCTTCACGGTTGAGCAGCGCGTTGGCGCCAACCGCGACGATGAGGACTAAGCCCTGGAAGATGTGCCGGGCTGCAAAGGGGAAGCCGACCATGTTCATCCCCGAGTCCACCATGTAAAGGAAGAACACGCCAACCAAGGTGCCGAGAACATGGGGTTTTCCCTTCCCGAGCACGGTCGCGCCAAGGAACACGGCGGCGAACGCTTCGAGCAGGTAACCTTCGCCGCCGACGGGCTGAGCCGATGATGAGATCGAGGTGACGATAATTCCGGCGATCCCCGACATGAAGGCCGAGAGGACGAAGGCCAGGATCACCCAGCGGTAGACATTGATGCCCGAGTAAAAGGCCGCCATGGGGTTGTCGCCGACAGCGGCGATATAGTGTCCGATGCGCGTGCGCGTCGCGGCAATGAGGGCCAGGGCGAATATGACGAGCAGGATGATAACGGGCACGCCAATGGTTCCGAGCTTCCCCTGACCGAGATACAGGAAGGCGGTTTCGCCATAGTCGATGGGTACCTGGTAGCCGCCGGTAATGAAGACATTGATGCCGTCCAGCACAAACATTACGCCCAGCGTGACCACGATGCCCGACAACCGTCCGTAGGTGACGAGGACACCGTTCACCAGCCCGATGACGCAGGCTGCGGCGAGGGCAATCACTATGGCGAGCCAAGGCCCGACGACCGGCATCAGGAAGGCCACCAGGATTGACGATGTCGTCACCGTGAGGCCGATGGACAAATCGAAGCTGCCCGCCATCACGACCCAGGTCAGGCCCATCGAGACCAGGGCGCTGACAATCATCGAAAACAGGACATTGTTCAGGTTTGAGACGGTCGCGAAGTACGGCGAGGCGAGAGCAAACCCAAGGCCCGCAAGCACGATGACGACAATCGTTCCCCAGCGCCGCAAAAACCGCATGGCGGCAGATTCTTTGCGTCCGGAGGACACGGCGGTCCTGGCCACGTTTTGCGCGACCGCAGGGGAGGTTTGGTGGTCAACTTGCGTCACTTGTCCGTTCCCGTCATTCGGATGAAGTTTAAGCCAATCCGACAAGCGCCGGATTCCACTCCGATCTGTTTGCTGCCTGCTAAAGACGGCGGGCGGCGGTTACTCGGTTGCCGCCCGCCAAATGTATCAGCCGCCAAACTGCTTGAGCAGTGCAATCGCCTGTTCGTCCCAGCTCTTAAGCTCGGCCAGCGCCGCTTCCGCCTGGTCCGGGGTCTTGGTGATCACTGGAATACGATAGACGATGTTGGGCACTTCCTCGCCGCGTGCCAGCTTGACTGCGAGTTCGCCCGTCTTGCGGCCGATTTCGGGGAACGGGGAGTCGCAACTGAAGACGACAGGCACCTGTTTGGCCGCCCAGGCCTCGAGGAACTGCGTCGACAGATAGTGGTTGAAGAGCGGCACGTCGTCACGGCCCATCTGCTTCAGCGCCTGGCCTGCGCCGAGCGTGAACGGCCACCACCAGGAAATGAAGCCGGCGAGCGACTTGGGTTCGGGGTGCGCCTGCAAAAGCGAGAGCATGTTCTTGCGGCCGACCGAAATCTCGTCGGTGGTCCCTTGGCCGCCGTCAATGAAGGGAAGGACCTTCATGCGCGGCTCGTACTTGCACATGAGTTCGAACATGTCGACTTCCATGTCGAACGGCGTGAAATAGCCGCGCTGCTCCGCGGTCTGGGCGAAAGTGCCCTGGCGGCCGGTGTAATTCTGCACGAAGTATCCGAGCGTGGTCGCGGTCCCCCACACGTCATCCATGACCGCTGGGGAATCCTTTACGGGGATGGTAAAGCCAACCGTTTTGATGCCTCGCTTGTGCGCCTCGTCGGCGATATAGGCGGTTTCCGATTCCTGAGAGTAGATGCCCATGACCAAGGCATCGATACCGCGGTCGAGCAGCGCGCGTTCGGCCGACTGCTCGCTCGCCTTGGTCGGCTCACCGCGGACACTCACGACCTCGCCACCAGCATCGAGCACGGCCTTGACGATCTGCCAGCAACCACGGCGCCACGGCTGATTGAACGGGCCGTAGGTCAGAGGCACGCCGATCCGCACTTTTTTGCCCGGCTTCGGCGGCGTCACATCCTCCGCGCTGGCCGTGGTAATGCCTGCAAGTGCAGCGCCACCGAGCGCACCGCCAATCCCCTTGAGAAGGGACCTGCGGCTGAAGTCGGTGTATTCCGCAGCCTCTTGAGCAAGTCTGGCAATCCTCTTGCCGTCATCGAAAATGTTCATGTGTGTTCCTCCCACTACGCGGAATCGCGATCTGCAGGGCACGGGAACCCGCCCCTTCAAGAAGGCACACGAAGTCCCCTTCGCCGCTGGCGTCACCCAGCTTCGAACCAGCGGCTCCGCAGTCTTCTGGCTTAGCTAATAACCATGTTGCTTGGTTGCCTGACAAGTGGAATCTGCTATCCTGTGGAAAATTCGCTTTCCGCCGCCCGTGAGGTGACTTGCATGGGTCTGCTGTCCGTGGTCGGAGAGGCTGATTGGAGAATGAAATGGTGGTCGACGACAGGGTAAGACGCGCGCCGTCGCTGGTGGACGTTGTCGCGGGGCGTATCCGCGAGGACATCACGTCAGGAATGTATGCCATCGGCGATAAGTTACCGACCGAACGTGACCTTTCGGAAAAGTACGGAGTAAGCCGGCCGATCGTGCGTGAGGCTATCGGTACTCTAAAACGCGATGGGTTGGTGGCCACGCGACAGGGGCTCGGTGCGTTCGTCATCGAAACCAAGGAGATCGCCTTTCGGCTGGCCGGAATCGATCTCACCGACGCCATTGATATTCGCAACGTCATTGAGCTGTTGATGGCTGTGGAGTCCGCAGCCACGGCTCTTGCTGCCGAGAGGCGATCGGCCGAGCAACTGGCAGCGATCGAGAGGCAACTTCACTCAATCCAGCAAGCCTTCGACAACGGTGAAGCAGGAATCGAGGAAGATTTGGCTTTTCATCGCGAGATTGTTGATGCCTCGGGCAATCCGCATTTCCGAGAGATGTCTGATTTTCTCGAATCGCACGTCCGCAACTTTATCCGCAAGGCGCGCGCCAGCTCGCTGCGCAATGCACTGCTTGCAGACGTTCAAAGAGAGCATGTCGCGATTTTCAACGCGATCGCGGAAGGCAGCCCGCAAGAGGCTCGCAGGGCGGCGGAAGAGCATCTGCGGGGCGCCGCAAATCGTCTGGCGCTGCTGCTGAGCGCCGGCCCAGCAGCTAGGCAAGTCTAAACATTGGCGGACCGTTGGAAATGACACCGGTCAGTATGTTGCCGGCCTCTGCCCCTCCCACGCCCGGTCACGAACACCGGCCATGTGATTACTTGTGGCTACAACGATGTGCTTAACTTCAAGACCTGATCCTTCAGATGGGCAGTGACGCCGAGCCTCGGCTGTGGAAGGCAGGCTCTCTTGCGAGCCACCGCGGTCGAGACATCGTCAGATGGATCGAAGCGGCGCATGAGGGGCGTGAACAATGACGCTTCCTCATCCGTAATTACGATTTCGGCAGCCAAAAATGACCTCTGCAGAGGCTTCAGATCGTAAATGCCACCCGGCAGCCGCGCGCCCTTAATGCCCGATTTTCGGCTTGCGTTGCGGCATCTATGCGCTCAATTCCGCAGCGCTACCCACCGCCATGCTGTCTTTCCTGACCGAAGCCCAACCGATCGACGCCGCACCTGCGCATGGCGGCTGACAGCATCGCTGGCTACATACAAGGCCTGCTCGATGGCGTCGCCTTCCATCTCATCGCCTACGCGTTAGATCGATATTCCAGGAAGGCGACGCATTTCCCAGGCAAGCCCACACAGGGCGGAAGGGCTATGAAATGACAGGGCTTGTTCCTACGACGCGTCTGCACCGCATCGCGAACGCCAGGTGTCAAATCTGATTCTCCGAAAGTGGACGTCGCCCAAGTCGCGAGACAGTTCAGGTCAGGGCTGTGTCGGCACTTGTCGAGTGGGTCGTGCCACGGCCGCCAACGTCACCGATTTGGTTGCCTCTCTGCGAGCCTGCGTACTGAGAACCGCGCCACGTGGTTCCCGCTCTATTGATGCACTTGCGTTCGCTTGCTCGGTCGCCATCCTGGACGCGGCACAGCGGCTAAAAGGCTCTTGGTGTACGGTTCTTGTGGCGCATTCAGGACCAGCTGGGTCGGCCCCATCTCCACAAGCTTGCCGAACTGCATGACGAGACATTGATCGCAGACCTGGCGCACAACGGCGAGATCATGTGAGACAAAGAGATAACTGATGCCGAGCGCCTGGCGCAGGTCGCTCAACAAGTTGAGAACCTGAGCTTGCACGCTAACATCCAGAGCCGAAACACATTCGTCGAGTACAATAAGCCGAGGCTCCAACGCTATTGCCTTGGCGATGGCAAATCGTTGACGCTGCCCGCCGGACAGACTGCGAGGGGTACGCTCACGGAATTCCTGCGACAGTCCGACCTGTTCCAACAATTCATCAACTCTGCGTCGACGCCAGGCGCGGTCTCCCGGGTAGTGTAAATTGAGGATTTCCTCCAGGCTCGAGCCAAGTCGTTGGATTGGATCTAATGATCCAAATGGATCCTGAAAAACCATCTGGATCTCGCGGGCGCGCGCAATACGATCGACGAGGCGGCGAGGCGGCGCCAGTGGCTTTCCGTCGAATGTCACGGATCCTGAGGTCGCCGGTTGAAGTCCAGCGATGATGCGGGCCAAGGTGGTTTTGCCCGACCCCGATTCACCGACGACCGCCAGTGAACTCCCGCGCGCCAGGTCGAAGCTCAAATCCTCGAGAGCAACGAGCTCTTCCAAGCCGTCGGCGCCCTTCACCTGGAAGGCCTTGCGAAGGTTCCTTACCTCGAGCAGCCCGGTCATTGTGACGCCGCTACGCTGATCGCTGGAGCCAGGTCGGCCGCAAAGTGGCAGGCAACGGATCGGTCCTTTTCTTGCCTCGCGAGGGGTCGCTCGACAGAACACCGGGCGGCCGCAAAACTGCAACGCGATGCAAAGACGCAACCGTTGCCGGCCTCGAAAGCCGAAATCGGTCTTCCGGGCACCGTCTGCAGTCTGCGAACTTCGGTCAGACTCGGCCGCGAAGCCATAAGTGCCGCAGTGTAAGGATGTTTAGGCGCGGTCGAAATCTCATGCGAGGGGCCAACCTCAACGATCGAGCCCGCATACATGATAGCAAGCCTGTCCGTCACAGCGGCGGCAAGGTCGAGGTCATGTGTGATGAAAAGCATGCCAAGACGATTGCTTTGCCTGAGTTCGCTCAGGATCGCCATCACTTCCGACTGCACGGTGACATCGAGAGCGGTTGAAATCTCATCGGCTAAAATGAAGGCTGGGGAAGGCATCAGGGCTGAAACGATCATCACTCTTTGCAGCAACCCTCCGGATAATTGATGCGGATATTGCTGGATACGCTGGGATCCGTTGCTGATACCGACCTGCGCAAGCAGTGCGATGGCGCGATCCGTGGCCTCGGCTCGCAACATCTGACGGTTTGCCACCACCGCCTCGACAAGAAAGTCGCCGATCGTCCACAACGGATTGATATGCGCCCTTGGGTCCTGGAAGATCACACCCAGGTCGCGGCTGCGATAAAGGGCAAGCGTTCTGCGATCGAAATCGGCAATCTCCTGCCCTCGATATCTTACCGAGCCGCTCCTTTGCGCCCCATCCGGCAGCAAGTGCATGATAGCGCGGGTGGTCATCGATTTGCCCGAGCCAGATTCACCCACGAGCCCGACAGCCTCACCTTCCTCGATGCACAGGTTGAGGTCGTTGATCACGGGGACGCGTTTGCGAAATCCAGATCGAGGCAGGTCAATCCGCAGGTTCTCAATTTCGATCGCGTTGGTCATGCTCGGCCATACCTGTCGCTGATGCGTTCCCCCAGCACGTTGAACACGATCACTGTGATGATGATCATGAGACCCGCCGACATGCTGAGCTGGTAACTACCCTCGAGCAGCTCTGAGCGTCCTTCGGCCACCATCAAGCCCCATTCCGCCTGCGGCGGTTGAATGCCCAGGCCAAGGAAGGAAATCGCCCCAAAATCCATCAGGGCGGCGCCGAACGTGATGGTGGCTTGAGCAAGAATGATCGAGCCGATATTCGGCGCGATGTGACGAAGGTTAATCCGCCAGGACGAGAAGCCAGCAATCTGGCACGCGTCGACATAAGCCCGCCTGCGTTCACGAAGCGCGGCGCTTCGGATAACCCGCGCTATGAATGGCACGTAGACCACGGTAAGGGCGATTACTGGTGGCCAAAATCCGGCGCCCATCAAGGCCGAAAGTATGACCGCAATCAGCAGTCCCGGGATCGCGAATACGATGTTGAGCGCGCTCATCATAATCGAATCCAGAATGCCTCCACGCCATGCGCATGCCAGGGCGATGCTCACGCCAAAAAGTGTGCTCAGAGCCACGATCAGCGAGGCGCCTGCTATGGACAAGCGCGCCCCGACCAGAAGTCTCGAAAGAATATCGCGGCCGAGCGCGTCGGTGCCCAACCAATGCGCCCCGCTCGGTCCGAGGCCTGCCGAAAGAATGTCAGCATCCTCCGGCGAATAGGGCGCCAGATAGGGGCCGACGATCGCGATCAGGAATATCGTCAGGCAAATCGCGGCAAGCAACAGAACAAGAGGATCCGCCGATCCCGACCGGGGTGCCTGCCGGTCGGCGGGCGAGATGAACGCCGTCATGAATCACTCGCCTTCCGATGAGGATCGACAATGTTGTGGAGGAGCGCGATTAAAGTGTTCATCACCACGAACACCGCGACGATGAGCACTGAAATGGCTACCACCACGTCGTAATCCTTGGCGCTGACGCTCTTGACGACCAGTGACCCGACGCCATCGATGGCGAACGCTGTCTCCACGACTACCGCGCCCGCCACCAGGCCAGCGACCGAAAGCCCCGAGGCCGTGATGATCGGGGCTGCCGCGTTCCGCAAAATGTGCTTGCGGAAGATCAGCGCCGGTGGCAGACCACGGGCGCGCGCGGTCATGACGTGCTCGCGCCCTTCCTCTTCACGCACGGCCGCTGCTGATATCTGGGCTACATAGGCCGTCCAGCCGATGGCGAGCGAGATTGCCGGAAGCGTGAGATGCCAGATCCGGTCGAGAAAGCCGGCACCCGCACCGAAGGTCGGAAACCAGCCAAGATAGACGGCGAATATGCTGACCAGCACCAGCGCTGCGACGTAGCCGGGAAGCGCGATGCCGAAACCGATCAGAGCACTAACGTACGGCCGCAACCGTCGCGACACGCCGCCGACCGAACCGAGGGAGATCCCGACGGCCAGGATGATCAACGCGCTGTATGCGACAAGGTAGATGGTGGTGGCGATCCGGGGCATCAGGATATTTGCCACCGGCTGACGAAACGTTGTCGATATGCCGAAATTTCCGGTCAGCGCTCCTGTAAGCCAATGCCAGTAACGGACAAGCAGCGGCAGGTTCAGGCCAAGCTCACGCGCCAATTCGGCGCGTTGTTCGGGACTTGATCGGCTGCCAAGGATCTGCGCGACGGGGTCGCCCGGGGCGAAGGTGAGCGCAACATAGATGACAAAGGACGTGACCAGAATGATGGCGCAGGGTCCCCCGATCCATCGTGCGACACCGCCAGTCGTAGCCCGCATGACTCTCCCTTTCCCGCGGCGCCCAGAAAAATTCGTCGTAGCCATCGAGTGCCTTCGTCCGCTACTGGGCCGAGCCCACAAATGCGAGAGCAGGCATGGATAGATAGCCGAATGAAGTGACCGCGCCAGCAAGCCGCTTGTTGAGGAATGTGACCGTACGCTGGCTCACGATTGGGATCGTGCCGGATTGCTTTTCATAGATGTCCTGCATCTGGACGAACATCTTGGCTCTTTCCTTCGGGTCGAAGTTCTGGCGCGATTCATTGATAAGCCGCGTTACCTCCGGATCGTCGAAACCGGAAAGATTGTAGAAGCCGCCAGGCAGGTAGACGAACCCGGTCGGCTCCAGCGGGTCCTGGGCGGCATTGAAATTCGTGCCAAGAACGAAATCGATCCCTGTGCGCTTGGCGGCATCATACTGCGCTTCGCTGAATTCTAGTGGTTGCATCTGCTTGATCGTTACGTTGACGCCGACCTTTTTTGCCTGCTGCTGGATAAGCTGAGCGACCCGCACCGTGGTCTCCTCGCCAGCGGAGATCGCAAGAACGATCGGCTCACCCTGATAGGTTGATTCCTTTACCAGGGACTGCGCCCGCGCGACGTCGAAAGCGCGAGACTTTTCGAACTCCGGGTACGCCGCAGCGTAAATCTCTCTAGCATCGTTCTGCCATGTCGCCGGCGCCAGGGCGGTGTATTGCGCCACGGCAGCGTCCTTGTAGACAACCTTGGCGATCGCGTCGCGATCAATGAGGGACTGGAAGGCCTCGCGAAGCTTCAGGTCAGCCAAGGGGCCAGATGGGCTAGCTACCTGCAACTGGATCGACTGCATGGACGGACCGTAGAAAAGTCTCCCTGCATTGATGCCCTGCAGTGCCGGGATTGCAGAGGGGCTGACCTCGTAGGACCCGTCGATCTCGCCGGCTTTCATGGCTTGCACGTAGGCGGCCGTATCGGTGACGAAGGTGAAAGTCACCTTCTTGGCAAGGGGAATGCGCTGCTTGTTCCAATAGGCGTCGTTTCGCGTGATGACGATGCTGTCTCCGGCTTTCCAGCCGTCCAGCTTGAAAGGCCCGCTGCACATCAGGCCGCCGGTCGCCGTGCCCAGGGATTTACCTGCCGCATCAACATAGCTTTTCTTCATGATCATGCCGGCAAACGTCGCCATCTCGGCATTGAACATCTCGCCCGGCTTGGAGAAAGAGACCGTCACCTCGTCTGGAGCTGTGACATCGATCGATGAAACGTTCTGGAACAGAAAGCTGACGATCTGGGCGGGTTCGGCCGCCCGCTTCAAGCTGAAAGCTACGTCTTCCGCCGTCACAGGAGACCCGTCCCAGAATTTGACGTCTGTTCTTATCTTGTAGACGATCTTGTTTGGGTTAACGACTTTGAACGTCGCAATGTTGCCCGATAGATTGTAATTCTCATCTATGGTGACGAGAGCATCGCAAAGATTACTCACGACACCGGCCCCTGACAGCGTTGGCGCGTTGGGCGGATCGAGCGTCGACGGTTCGCCGAAAGGAAGATTCCAAACGATACTGTCTACGGCGCTCGAGGCGGCGGGAGCCCGGGAAACGATCTCCGGCTCCGCGGCATTGGCGGAATTTGTCGAATAGTGGGCTGCCAGTGCAGCAGCGCAGCAAGATATTGCTCCAGCCAGAAGGCTGACCTTCCCATTGATGGCAGGCATTCCGTTCACCCTGTAGTGGTTTTTATATAAAACACATACTACACTCGATCGAGAAAAAGCAAGCTGATCGTCAATTTTCGTCATCGTATTGATATTCTTTTATAATTAGGCATTTCCTCACTTGCAGACGGTGCCAAGAAGGCTCTTTTATCGCTATTGCCACGGCAATTTAGCTGTGTTTTATAACGACTGCTATTTTAAAGGGAGACCGAAATGCAGGGCCATCGCGCTCGTCAGATCAAGGCCTTGCTTGCGCCAGCGACCATTGCGGTATTCGGCGCCTCCTCGCGCAGGAGCGATGCTACGGGCAATGAAGTGATCCGCTACATCCGCAAGACCGGCTACGAATGCTCGCTGCATACGGTCAACCCGGCCGGTGGGGTCGTTGAGGGGATCGAGGCGGTGTCCACGCCCTACAGCCTGCCGCCGATCGAGCTTGCTGTCGTTGCACTTTCCTCGGCCGCGGCCGCCGATACGGTCGAGGCGCTTGAGGCAACGGGGTGCCTGTCGGTCATCGTGATGAGCGTTGGTATGACCGAGGCGGATATAGCCAGGCTGCGCGATGTCCACGCACGAGGCTCCACCTATGTGCACGGGCCCAATTGCATGGGACTTATCAACGTCTCCAACGGGCTGCACGCCTGGGCCAACGAGGATAACCTGGCTGGTTTGCCTAAAGGCAACGTGTCGATCATCTCCCAGTCCGGATCCGGTGCCATCTTCGTCGCCCGATCAATGACCGGAGTTGGTTTCGCCAAAATTGTTTCGACAGGAAATGAGGCGGGAGCCACGACCGCCGACTATATCTCGATTCTTGCCGCCGACCCGGACACTTGCGCGATCGGCGCAATCATCGAGTCCATCACGGATGGTGAAGCCTTTGCCAAGTCGGTGCGCCAGGCCAAAGCCGCGGGCAAGTCGCTGGTCGTTCTCAAGGTCGGCCGAAGCGAGAGCGGTGCTGCGGCGGCAGCCGCCCATACGGGCGCGCTTCTGTCGAGCGATGCCGCCTATGTGTCGCTTTTCGAGAGCCTGGGTGTCCCGCTTGTCGCCGACTATGATGAGTTGGCTGGCTCGCTTGAGATCATGGCCGCGCATCCGCCGCAGGCACTCAAGTCGACGGGCATCGGTGTCCTTACCATTTCAGGCGGCCAGGCAGCACTGTGCGCGGACCTTGCCCATGATCTTGGCGTTGCGTTGCCCTCCTTCTCAGCTACGACGCGCGCCGAGCTCGCAAGGCTGTTGCCGTCCAACCCTCTCAACAATCCGCTCGACGTCGCTGCTGGCCCAGAGGGCGACCGCGATATTTTCCGGCAGGTCCTGGAAGTTGTCTCACGCGATCCCGAAGTTGGAATCGTGATGCCCATTCTGGATCTGCAGGCAACACTCACCGAAACCGAGATTGCATTTGAAGAGGGATATTTTGGCCAGTCACTTGCAGCGGCGAGCGCGGTGCCGGTCGTTATCGCGTCAAGCTCATCTGTGTCCATCCAGCCCGAGCGTATCTCTCAGGCTGCCGGGGTGCCGCTTGTGCGAGGTATTCGCAATGCATTGGTGGGCATCCGGTCGGCGGTCGCCCACCATGCACCGGAGGATATTGCGCGGCCGTCCGACCTTCCTGATGCCGGGGCGGTTGCCTCGTTGAAAGGGCGCCTCGGCACGGGAGGCGGCGCAGCGGCTACGGAAGTACTCGGCGAGCTTCTGACCGCCTACCGCCTGCCTTTCGTCGAAAGCGCGACATTCCGCGACCTCGGCGAAGCGACGGCCTGGGCCGAAGGGATTGGCTTTCCCGTCGTTCTGAAGGTGTCATCGCCCGACGTTCAGCATCGCTCGGACGTCGGTGGTGTCGTGACAAGAATTGAGGATGCTGCAAGCATGGGAAAGGCATGGCGCAACATTACGGCGAGCGTTGCGAGCCATCTTCCCGATGCCCGATTGACGGGGATGGAGGTTCAAAAGCAACTCGACGGTCAGATCGAGTCCTTCGCCGGTTTTGTGACCGACCCTCGCCTTGGGGCAACCATGGCGGTTGGGCTAGGCGGGGTCCTGATCGAGTTGGTGAAGGACGTCGCCAGAATGTCCGCGCCGGTGAACCCGAGCGTTGCAGCACGCAAGATCAGATCGAGCAAGTTGGGAGCGCTGATGGCGGGGCATCGCAACCTCTATCCGCAGACCTCGCTCGAACCGCTCGCGGATCTCGTCTGTCGGCTTTCGTGGATGGCCACTGATCTTGGTGATGCGATCATGGAAATGGACCTCAACCCTGTGATGATCGAGCCAGGCTCAGGCCGCGTAAGGCTAGTCGACGCGCTGGTCATTTCACGTGCCGAGCGCTGAGGTGCCCCGTTGAGAGCGGCCCGCATCATGCAGAGGAAGGGCGTTGATCGCGGTATCGACGACTGCAAGCTGCCGGGCGGTGGTCCAAAGATCCGGGTGCTCGACGGACGAAAGGGTGATGCCGTTCGTGCAGGCACGCAGGAAATCGACCGCGGCCGGAATATCCTTTGGGTCCATGAGCGGACCGAGATGCGCCGCGATAAGTTCGCGAATTCGCCGATCCATGGCTTCGAAGAAATGATCGATCGATTTGTCGCCGCGCATGCTGTTCAAGGCGATTCTGCTTGCCTCCCGGCCCCGGTCGCGCTCGTCGGTCGGGATCAACCATGTCAGGAACTTTCGCAGCGTCGGCAGCGGCGGCAAGCCACGCTCCAACTCCGCCAACTCGCTGTCGTAGCAGGCGATATAGTCGTCGACGATTGCTTCGAAAAGACCCGCTCGATTGGCGAAGAAGTGCGTGACGAGCGTGATTGATCCATTCAGTTCCTCCGCCAGGCTGCGAAGTGTCAGGGCGGATGGGCCGCCGCGCGCCAAAATCCGGATAGCGGCATCCGTGATCTCGGCGCGTCTTTTCGTTGAATCCACAATGCGCGGCATTTCGGCCCAATCCCGTTCAAAAGGCGATGTTGTCTTTTATATAGCAATTGCTACAAATAAAATCCATTGAAATCGGTGAAAGGGGTCCCGAACAGTGCAAGACGGATTTCAGAACATGCTTTCAGTTTCCGTGAAATGGGAAAGTATCCAAGAGCTGGTGGGGAGGTCGTTCGTCAGCGATTGGCTCATGGTGGCTCCCGACCGGCTTCGCTGGTTCGATCTCGCAGCCTACATCGACGACAACGAAAACAGCATGTCCTCAGCCCTCTATCCTAAGGGCATGATTGAAGGTTTTCATCTGCTTTCGCTGCTCGACCACCTCGTTAACCAGGCCCTGGTTGTGGAAGACCCGGACTGGTCCGGCTGGAACTACGGGTTCGATTCCGTTCGCTTCGTAAGCATGGTGACGACGGACGACCATATCCGCGTCCGGGGGAATGTCGTTTCCATAGAGCCACGCGGCAAGCGTCACCTCATAACCATCAATTGCAGCATAGAGGTCAAAGGCCGCGAGAAGCCGGCGATGGTCGCGGTCTGGAAAGTCATGTGGACGCTGGCGTCGGAGGAGGTTTGATGTCCGAGATAACCTGGATGGGCGGATATGAACTGGCGGCGATCATTCGATCGCGGCGCATCTCACCCGTTGACGCCGTCGAAGCGGTACTGGAGCAACTGGAAGCCGTCGAGCCCTCGATCAACGCGTTTGTGACAGTGACCGCGGAGGCGGCAAGAGCTCAGGCGAAAGTGGCTGAAGCCGAGCTGATGTCGCGAGCCGGGGAGGATTTGCCGGCGCTGTTCGGCGTTCCGATTACCGTAAAGGACCTGACCGACACTGCGGGCGTCAGAACGACTTACGGTTCTCGCAGTTTCGCCGATCACGTGCCGACCAGTGACGGGTTGAACTGGGCGAGACTGAAGGCTGCAGGCGCCATCTTGATCGGCAAGACCACAACGCCCGAGTTTGGTGGGCTTGGCGTGACCGACAGCCCTCTCACCGGCATCACGAATAATCCGTGGCGCGTTACCCATACGGCAGGCGGCTCAAGTGGCGGCGCCGCCGCATCGCTCGCCGCCGGCGTGGCGGCTCTTGCCTGGGGGTCTGATGGTGGGGGATCCATTCGGATCCCCGCCGCTTGCTGCGGCGTCGTTGGCCTGAAGGCCTCGCGCGGCCGCTTTCCGGTAGGCCATGCCTGGGAGAGTGTCTCTACTGAAGGGCCATTGACGCGAAACGTCCTCGACAGCGCGCTCTTGCTCTCCGTTGCCGCCGGGCCAGATCCAAGCGATCCCCTCAGCCTGCCGGCGACCTGTGAGGATTTCGTGCGTGCAGTCCTGAACGATCCCGTGCTGACGGGGAAGCGGATAGCGTTTGCTCCTGCGCCAGCCGGTGCCAATGTGGACCACGAGGTTGCCGCCATCGTCCGCATGGCGGTCCAAGCCATTGCTGACGGTGACAGAGCGCATGTTGAGGAAGTTGCCCTGGACGTCCCCGATCCTGTGCGCTATTTCGAGGACTACTGGCCACCTGGCTTCGTCTTCATGGGAAAAGACGGCGCGAAAGACGACGCAGCCACCGGCGAAGATATCGCCGACCACCCAATCACAAAGGCGTTCGCCGCTCGCGGCCGTCAGCTTTCCGCCGCGCAATATTATCACACGGCAACTGCGGTGCGTGGCGAAATAACGGCCGCGTTCAACAAGGTCTTCGAAAACAATGACCTGATCTTTACGCCGACAATGCCGCTTGCCGCATTCCCACATCCGGATCGGCTGGTAGGCGGGCCAACCAGCATCAACGGCATTCCGGTCGCCAGTCCCGCTATCGACTTCCATCGATTTACGGAGTCTCCAAGTCACGCCGGACTGCCGGCCATCAGCATTCCTTGCGGCTTTTCAAAACAGGGTTTGCCAGTTGGTCTTCAGATCATTGGGCCGTTGTTCGCGGACGCTGCGGTGCTAAGCGCCGCAGCCGCGGTAGAGCGCATCTTGCCTTGGTCGAACAGACGCCCGCCTCTGTGAGGGACTGGTTGGCCAATTCAAGGCGACTGATGCTCTGCCGCTCCGGCCTTTCCAAGGAGGTGGTAGACTTTGCGCAGGGTTTGGGAAGTGCGCCAAACGGTCTTCTCTCCTCCTGCAAAAAAGCCGACCACGCCTGGCATCAGACGCAGTGTCTCACCGCTGGGAAGATCTACTTCGGCGGCTCCCTCGACGACCACGAACAGCTCGGCCTGCTCGACGTCGGTTACGGTGCCTTCGGTGATTTGCCAAATTCCAACTGACTGGGATCCGTCGGGCGAAGTCCACAACGTCTTGCCCGAGACCGACGGATTTCCTGCAAGGACGGTTTTGGGATCAAGGTGCTGGGGCGAAAGCGTGGCTTCGCCGGCCACCAATGCAAATGCGCCTATCATAGGTCGATCTCCATCGCGCTCGTTGGGCATGTGGTGCAGGCGAGCACCACGCCATTCTTCTTCTCAGTGTCGGAAAGCGCCTCGCGGTCGGGGTCCGAACAACTTGACGACAGGGTCCAGGTGCCTGAAATCACCCGAACGCGGCAGCTGCCGCAAAGGCCCGCCTCGCAACCGGTGTCCAGGGCCATGCCCGTTGAACGCACCGCGTCGAGAGTTGTCTGGGATCCCTGAATCTGGGCGGCCGTCTGCGAACGCGCAAAGTTGAGCTGGAAGGTCTCATCCTCGGCCCCGTCGAGTTCACGCGTCGGCTCGCGTGCGGTAGCGTCACCGCCGAAACTCTCAATGAGTAGGTTGTGCGGCTCAAACCCTTCGATGCTTGTGAGGGCCGCTCTGATTGACTTTATGTAGGAAGGCGGCCCGCAGGCGTAGACGGCCCTGTCGTGCACATCCGGGCAAAGGTCGAGGATAGCTGTGCGATCGAGACGCCCCTGGCCCTGGCGGGTGAACCGACGCACCAGTCGCAGTCGCGCCGCCAATTGTTTCTCAAGCAATGCGAGATCTTGCGCGGCGATCAACTCTTCCTCGGTCGGAAAGCTGAGGTCGCATGCCACATCAAAAGGCACTGCACTGTCGGCAATCCATGTCAGCATGGACAGGAATGGTGTTATGCCGCTGCCAGCACCAAGCATCAGTATCTTGGCCGCCGGCCGGGCCATCAAGTGGAAGCGGCCGTTGGGCAGGTCAGCTGATATTTGATCGCCGACCCGCAACTTCTCATGCAATGCTGTCGATACAAGCCCATCGCGCTTGACCGTAATGCTGAGGAAGGATGGGCGGCTCGGACTGGAAGAAAGCGTGTAGCGCCGGTGCGCGATGGACGAGCCGACATTGAAGCCGATGCGGATATGTTGCCCCGCCTCATAGGGCGGTGTTGAGCCGTCGTCCGTCACGAAGCGGAACGTCTTAACCGCAGACGTCTCATCAATGACGCTCACGCATTTCAGGCGTAATTGATTGAAAGGGCGAATACCGAGAGCCAGGGGCTTCTTGCCTGGGACGAACCGAGGCCTGGGGCGGCGCGCAAGTACGGTTACCTCGTCACCAACATTGACCCGGCCTCCATATCGCGGACGCAGTAGCTGACCGAAATACACTTCGCCGTTTTCGCCACGCCGATAGGACGCCAAGGTCGAGAGCGGCTCGGGCGAGCCGCGTTGCAATGGCTCTGAGGGATCGATCGAGACCATGCTGCATCGCTCGCAAGGTCCAATGGCATCAAACTCTAGGTCTCCGATGCGGACTGCCTCCCATTCGTCCTCGGCGAATGGACCAAACCCGGACACAACCAAATTCGGGCGGAATCGGTCCATCGAGATCGGTATCGAGGCTCTTGCCGCGACATCGGCGAGGGATTCCTCGCTGGCGAGGAGGACGGGTTCGGCATCGCTGAAGTTGATGGCACGCTGATCTGCGGGGCTGTCGATGACGACCCGGGCCTGCATTTGGACCACGGAACTGATCCACGCGTCGGCTCGCTCGCCCGCGAATCTTGCATCGACTTCGCGGCCCCAGATGCTGATCTTGGCTGCTGCATAAAAGCTTTCCGCAAACTGCACGGCCAGTGGCGTACGACCGGGTGCCAGGAGCACGACACCGTCTTCCTCGATCCACGCGTCGATCGACAGCAGTTGCGGGTGTTGCCGCGCCGTAAGCATCTGCCCATTCTTGTCGACGACCATCAATCGACGGTCGTGGGCAAGGCCGCGGCTGCTTATCGCAGTAGTCTTCAGGTGTCGGACAGATCCCGATTTCAGCGGGTGAACGCGGATTTCCCTCAAGCTCGGGCGTAAGGTCGGCCGTGTTGGCATTACAGACTCGCACAAGCGTCAATCGTGCCAGGACGATGTCCGAGATGCGGTTCTCGGCTCCGCCGGTTTGAACAACTGGAGTCCGTGGAGGCCAAGGCTCAGCGTGCCTCGCGATTCTTGTCATAGGCGGCCAGGCCCGGCTTGAAACTCTTTTCGTCGATGAACTGGCGGATGCCTTCCTTTCGCCCTTCACTGTCGAAGGAGTTGGCTGCCTCCTGTGCGCGAACGAGATAGTCTTCAGCGTCGTCGTAGCTCATGACACCGACCCGGCGCACGGCATCCTTGGTCGCCTTCAGCGCCACTGGGTTCTTCTTGAGTAGGTTAGCGGCGACCTGGGTCACCCTATCCTTGAGTTCCGCAAGCGGAACGCTCTCGTTGACCAGTCCCCACTCGGCGGCAGTCCTACCGTCAATCGGTTCACCGAGCATGGCATGGTACATTGCCTTGCGGAACGGCATCAGCTCCACCGCGACTTTGGTTGCCCCGCCGCCAGGTAGAATACCCCAGTTGATCTCCGAAAGGCCGAAACTTGCCTCGTCAGCCGCGAAGGCGAGATCGCAGGCGAACAATGGTCCGTATCCGCCGCCGAAGCACCAGCCATTCACCATCGCGATGGTCGGCTTTTGGTACCAGCGCAGCCTGCGCCACCAGCCATAACTTTCGCGCTGCGATCGGCGAATGCCCTTTAGGCCCTCTTTTTCCGTCTCGCGGAAGTATTCCTTCAAGTCCATGCCGGCGGTCCATGCAGATCCCTCACCAGTCAGGACAAGCGCGCCGACATCGGCGCGAAATTCCAGTTCGTCGAGCGTTTCGAGCATAGCGCGATTGAGCCTGGGACTCATCGCGTTGCGCTTCTCGGGGCGATTGAAACTCACCCAAGCAATTCCGTCGGCTACCTCGTAGACAACGGTACCCACATCATTGGCCATGGTTCCATTCTCCTCCAGACAGGTGTTTCGAGATAGCTATATTGCATAGCGATTGACCGCTATATCTCATAGCGGTATGCTAAAAGCAAGCAGAAGGAGTGTGATCGGGGCATGTCCAACCGAAAAACGAACATCCTGGCCGAGATGCGAGTGTCCAAATTGGAGCATCTTATCGGCTACCATCTTCGCCGTGCTTCGCTTCTCGATCTTCAGGGGGTCGCCGCGGCGCTCGAGACGGTGAATACCCGCATCGTGCCGATGAGCGTGCTTGCCGTCATGGTCGAGTATCCTGGGACCACATCTGCACAGATTTGCCGGATACTAGGAATGCAAAGGGCAAATATCGTTTCGATCCTGGCTGAGCTTGAAGCCCGCGGTCTTTTTTTTCGCGAAGTAGACTCGTCGGATCAGCGCGTTCAACGCCTCTTCCCCACCCAGCGCGGCGCGGAAGAGAGCAGCCGATGGCTGAATCTGCTGGCTGAACATGAGCGGCATATGTTTGGGCGGCTGAGCGATCGAGAGCAGGCCGAATTGCGCCGCCTGCTGTCGAAGCTCTGGCAGGAAGACGAACCGAGGCCGGTCTAGCTTCGGCTTGCAGGTGGCCGCGACCTGTACCAGTTGAGCGTTTTCGGCTCGCCCCGACCGTGGCAATGCAGCCTTCAGCGTTTGGGTTGCCTGCACAGTAGCCGCGCCAATCCGGGCCGGCCAGGTCATCATTTTGATCCCGATCACCGCCCGCAGGCTCGTCTAGCCGGCAGTTCCTCTCCTAAAAAGTCAATGAAGGAGCGTACCACCGGCACCGGTTCCTGGAGGGGAACACGGTCGATGCACTGGCTCTTTGGCTATCCGACAATCCGGGCGCTGGGGCTGCTTGTGAGTCTGAGGTCAAGAAACGCTCGCCCAATCTGGCGACAAACTCAAATCGTCAAGCCCTCGCACGGGCATCCCAGGCGAGCAGGCGAATGCCACCGTCGTTCCCGGATCGGCATTCGGCCTTTCGTCTTATTTCTGCATCTCGTATGCGACTGGCGTTGTGGAACTGGAAGAAACCCCCGTGCGCATCCGCAACGCACGCCAGAACCCCTCCTTAAATCTCTGCCGTATCAGAGTCGCCCGCGGCGAAGGCAGCGGGCTGGCTCTCGTCGTCGGCAATCAGGGAGCTGACGAACTCGGTGGTCTTCGGAGCAGAGGCCACGCCGATATGGCCGTGTCCGAACGCGCGTATGATCTTATCGCAGTTATTCGACCTGGCGATCACCGGACGGCCGTCCGGTATGGATGGACGATGGCCCATCCTGCGACTGATCAGCGACGGAGCAATGTCGGCGGGATTAGCTGGATAGATCCGCTTCAAGTGACGGCGATTGATGCCAAAAGAGCTCATTGCGGGTTCAGGGCGCCAAGCTTCGTTTCACTTTTCTGTGATCGATCAGGACAGGGTTTTGCTCCGGAAGCGCCGAGCGTCTCAGCTGCGGTGCAGGTTGTACTCTATCCGGCTGTTTTCAATGGGGAATTC
>NZ_PNOT02000223.1 GCF_002879535.1 Mesorhizobium intechi | reverse complement strand
CTGAAACGTTACAGATTTTCGATACGGCAATTGCGCGGATGGCGCAACCCCAGCGGTGGGGACCGTTCGATATTTTTTCGAGTCGCGAATAAAATATGTCGACCGAACTCGTCGTTGTGCGCCGCAATATGAGCAATTGCAGTGCAAGATAGAAAGGGTTCACGCAAGCCGGCAAAGAGCGTCGCCCGGACGGCGTTTCGCTCTGGATTCTCAAGCGAATTCGCGACTCCATTCCGGCCTGTGAATTCGCCCGCAAGCACGGTGCGGTTGGCAATCTGTAACGTTTCAGTATATTGACGGATTGCCGGGTTTGAAATCATGCCACGCCGCCAATCATGGCGATTGCCGACCCGGCCTGCGGCTGCTATGCGCCTGACGGGCGGGACGAATGGACAGACGGCATACGGAAAAGAACGAGGAAGCGTCGGCGCAAGGGAGGCCAACGCTGAAGACGCTTGCCTTCATGACCGGGCTCGGCGTCACCACCGTGTCGCGCGCCCTGAAGGATGCCCCTGAGATCGGCGCCGAAACCAGGCGCCGCGTCCAGCTCGTCGCCAAGCAGATCGGCTACCGCCCGAACCGCGCCGGCGTCAGGCTCAGAACCGGCAAGACCAGTGTCATCAGCCTCGTGCTCAACACCGAGCAGGAGATCATGAGCTTTGTTTCGGACATCATTTACGGTGTCTCGGAAGTCATTGCCGACACGCCCTACCATCTGATCGTCACGCCCTATTCGCGCTCGCAGGATCCGCTCGACCCGATACGCTACCTGGTCGAGACCGGCTCCGCCGACGGCGTCATCATTTCACGCACGCAGCCGAACGATCCACGGGCACGCTACATGCTGGAGCGCGGCATTCCGTTTGCCACGCATGGCCGCACCGAGATGGGGCTGGTCCACCCCTATCATGACTTCGACAATCACGCCTTCGCGGTCGAAGCCGTACGGCGCCTTGCGAGCATGGGACGCCGCAAGCTCGCTTTGCTGACGCCACCCGTCGGATTGACCTATTACGGCCATACGGTCAACGGCTTTGCCGATGCACTGAGCGAGGTCGGCGCCAGCGAGATCCCTTTCAGCACCGTATCGATCGACCATTCGATCGAACAGATCAGGACGAGGACCGCGCAGTTGATGCGCCGCGACATCAGGCCGGACGGTTTTGTCAGCAGCGCGGCCGCCGCCACCCTTGCGCTCGTCGCCGGCATCGAGGATGCGGGCCTCAAGCTTGGCCGCGACGTAGACATCGTCTCCAAGCAGTCATCGGACCTTTTGCATCTGTTCCGGCCCGAACTGCTGATCGTCAACGAGAACTTCCGCATGGCGGGCTCCGAGCTCGCCCGCTCCGTGCTCGGTTGGATCGGCGGCGCGGCACCCGGCTCGCTGCAAAGTCTCAGCGTGCCGGGCGAGGTCCTGGCCTACAATCGCTCTCCGGACTAACCGGCAGCGCCACTGCCCCACGGACCGTGGAAGGCACCCTGCTCGCCGATGCGTTCGAAGCCATGCGCGCCGAAGAAGTCACGCTGCGCCTGGATCAGGTTCGAGGTGCCGCGGCCCTGGCGATAGCTGTCGAAATAGGCAAGCGCGGAAGACAGCGCCGGCACCGGCGCGCCGGCCTCGGAACCCCTCGCCACGATACGCCGCAGCGACGGATGCGCTTCCTGCATCAAGCTGATGAAAGCCGGCGCCATCAAAAGATTGGTCGAAGCTCCGCCGCTGCTGAAGGCCTCTGCCATCGTATCCAGCATCTGCGAGCGGATGATGCAGCCGGCACGCCAGATCCTGGCAATTGTCGGCATCGGCAGGTTCCAGTTGAACTCCTTCGAGGCGCCGCTCATCACCGCGAAACCCTGCGCATAAGCCGCGATCTTGCCGGCGAACAGCGCCAGTTCGAGGTCTTTCAGCAGCGCATCCTTGTCGCCGGAAATCTTCGATACCCCCATGTTGCCATAGGCTTTCTCGGCCGCCAGCCGCTCGTCCTTGATCGACGACAGCACGCGCGCCGCCACGGCCGCCTCGATCGCGGTCGCCGGAATGCCGAGTTGCTGCGCCTCGATGACCGACCATTTGCCCGTGCCCTTCTGGCCGGCGCGATCGAGGATGATGTCGACCACCGGCTTGCCGGTCTTGGGATCATCGGCGGCGAGCACCTTGGCGGTGATCTCGATCAGGTAGGAGTTGAGCCGGCCCTTGTTCCAGTTGGAGAACACCGCGCCGATGTCCTTCGGGCCCATGCCCAGGCCATCGCGCAGAATGCCGTAGATTTCGGCGATCATCTGCATGTCGGCATATTCGATACCGTTGTGGATGGTCTTGACGAAGTGGCCGGCGCCGTCGGTGCCGAGCCAGGCGGCACACGGTTCGTCCTTGAACTTGGCGGAGATGGCGGTCAGCACTTTTTCGACCCGCTTCCATGAATCCTCCGTGCCGCCGACCATGATCGACGGGCCGTGGCGCGCGCCCTCCTCGCCGCCGGACACGCCCATCCCGATGAAGGTCAGGCCCGAGCCGGACAGTTCGGAGAAGCGCCGCATCGTATCGCGGAAATTGGCGTTGCCGGCATCGATGACGATGTCGTTGCTGGACAACACGCCGCGCAAGGCGTCGATCTGCTCATCGACCGGCTTGCCGGCCAGCACCATGATGATGATCGGGCGCGGCGGCCGGATCGCAGCGGCAAGTTCTTCCAGGCTGTAGCAGGGCACAACCATGTTCTTTAGCGCGCCGGCATTCTCGACGAAAGCGTCGGTGCGCGCTTGGGTGCGATTGAAGACGGCGATGCGGTGCCCGTGTTCGGCGATGTTCAGCGCCAGGTTGGAACCCATCGTGCCAAGGCCGATCAGGCCGATTTCGGCTTTTTCCATCGTTTCTTCCCCGCTTTCGGATCTTGTTGGTTGGAGCCCGCGATTTTGTCGGGATGCCTATTCTTCCCGAGATGATTGACGGGCCTTTCTGGCCGCGTCAACCGCCTCGCCGAATTGTGTTGCGTTCGCACAATACAGGCCGTCCGACAACGATCACATCTGTCGGCTACGGCCGGATGTCCACAGGCGCTTCGATCTTCACCATCTTGAAATCCGAGACCAGGATGTCGATGCGCACCATCCAGCGCCCAGGAACCGGAATGATGAGGTTGTCGACGCGCCAGCTGCCGTCGCCGGGCTTGGTCGCCGCGCGCTTCAGCGGCTCGATGCCTGAATCGGGCTTCGACAGCACCAGCGTCACCTCCTTGGCGTCGAGTGGCCCGAAATCGCCGGTCATGATGATCATCGAGGCGGCGACAGGCCCGGCATGGCCTGGCGTGATGCTGAGATCGGCCATCGCCTCCAGCGCGTGGATGTGGACCGAGGCCGGCTGCGCGGCCGCGATCGCCAGCGCCCTCGGGGGCGGGGTGAAGCGCCAGCCCGCGGCAACGCCGAAGATCGCCAGGACGATCAGCATTTCGACGCCGATCGAACGGGTCAGCCTGCGCCGCACCTCCGTAGCGCCGGCCTCGGCGGAAGCGGTGAGTTTCCAGCGATTGACCGCGGCCAGTGTGAACAGGAAGACCAGCAGCGCCAGCTTGCCCAGCAGCAGCCGGCCATAGGCGGTGCCGGCCAGCGCCGAGGGCGTCTGCACCTGGATGACGGCAAGCCCGATGCCGGCCGCGGCAAGCACGGCCACCACAGGCAGGATCGCGCGGGAGAAGCGGCGCAGGAACGCGGCGGCGCCAGCCGTCTGGCGCTTCAGCGCGAGACCGAGCGGCACTAGCGCGCCGGCCCAGAAGGCGATGCCGATACCGTGCACGAACACCAGCGGCCGCGTCAGCCATTGCGGCTCGGCCACGCTGGCATGGCCGCTGGCGGCAAGCGCGAGACCGACACCGAGGAGGCTGGCGAGCGCCAATGGCCTGGCGAGCACACGCGGTCCAGCCAACGAAAGTAGACCGATCCCCAGCGCGGTCAGGGCGGCCAGTACCGACCAGCCGAAGGCGGTGCCGAGCCCGGTCCGCCAGATCACCGGCTGTGCCAGATGGGAGAGCGGTGCTCCGAGCGCATCGAGCCCCTGAAAGCCGAGCGACAAGGGTGCCGCCACGAGCCCGCACAGGATCGCGGCCGTGACAAAACGCCGACCGGCGGCTCCGTTGCCGGCCAGCCAGGCAAGGGCGAAGGCGCCGCCGACGCCGAGGAAGAGGCCGATGTAGAGAAGGACCTTGCCGATCCAGATCGACAAGCGCAGCGGCCAGTCGACGGCTTCGGGCACGGCGGGCGGCTCGGTCGGCGCTCCGATGGAAAACAGCAGCGAGCCGCCGACCGGATGGCCGTCGGCGGAAATGACGCGCCAGCTCAACACATGCGTGCCGGATTTAAGCGTCTGCGGATTGTCGATCTCGAGCGTCTGCTCGCCGAGGCGGAAGGATGTCAGCGCAACCGGCGTGCCGTCGGGCTTCACCAGCGTCAGCACCAGCGGCGAAACCGGTTCGCTGAAAGTCAGCGAGAACTGGGTTGGCGCTTGCGCCAGCACGACACCGTCGGCCGGGTCGGTCTTGATCAGCGCGGCATGGGCAAATGCCTGGCTGGTCGAGGCCATGACGATAAGCACCATGAGCAAGCGCAGCAGTCCACCGGCGATCCGGCCGACGGGCTTGCTGGTGATATCGACCATCCGGGACGATGTTGCGGTCATGCCAGGCCACGGGGCTGCGGCGCGCTCCGGCAGGCAGAGCGCGCCAAGGGGAGAAACCTATTTCTTCGGTGTGAGCTTGATGCCGGGCGCCGGGTTCTCCAGCGCGTCTTCATCCTGCCCCGTCATCGGGATTGCGATCCAGCGGTCGACGGCATCGCCGCATTCCTGCACCACCGGGAAATAGAGCTTCTGGCCGACGGGCAGATCCGCCGTCAGCATGGCTCGGAAGACGAACTCGTCATAGAATTCATCCGGCAGATTGCCGCCGCTCCAGTCGACTTCCTTGACGCCATCGGTCACCGCCTGGCCATAGAGCTGATAGGACTTGTCATATTTGCCCTTCTTGGCCTGCAGCGTCCAGCCGGGTTTCGGCATCGGCTTCACCGCGATCACCCCTTCCGGGATTTGCACCCGCACGGCGGTCGTCGCCTTGCCGTCGCAGCCATGCGGCACCCGAAGCACCGCCTTGTAAGTCGAGCCGACCTCCGCCTCCTGGGTTTCGAGCGTGATGTGCGCGAAGGCGGCATTTGTCCCGAGAGCCAATATCGCGCCGGCAGCCAAAAGATACTTGTTCATGATGATCCCTCTAGAATCTTGATCGGCACGACGGCGGTTCAGTCGTTGTCTTCTTGAGGCGCCGCGCTGCCCAGGGCCTGCACAGCGAATTTGATCGTCACCGTCCCGGCCTTTTCGAAAGTCAGCGTGGCGGCGAACATCTCTCCTTGCTTGGGTGGCTGCTTCAAATCCATGAACATCACATGATAGCTGCCGGGACCCAAAACGACCTTGCCGCCGGCTGGAATCTCCAGGCCGCCGGAAACCGGCCGCATGGTCATGACGCCGTCGTTGACACCCATCTCATGCAGCTCGGCCTTTTCGGAGATGTCGGACGAAATCGACAGCAGCCTGTCCGGCGCGCTGCCGTTGTTTGCAATGGTGAAATAGCCGCCGGCCACCTTGGCGCCGATCGGCGTGGCACGCGACCAGGGATGGTCGATCTCGAGATCACCGACCTTGAACTCATGCGCCAGGACGGATTGGACGCCGGCGAGCGTGATCGCCAAGGCCAGCACGGCAGCGCCGAGACGGTCCTGGACGCCGGACAGAATGCGGCCGAACGGATTGCCCGCCGCTATATCGGAAAAATGGGACATGGTTGCTCCATGAAGTGATGATCGCGCCGTCGCCGGTCGCGAGCCGTTTGGTCGTTGGATGGGTGCGCCCGCGAAAGGTTCCGCTGGGCAAAAAGCTCAGGCCGCCGGTGGCGGCGCGCGCGGGTTCGACGGCGAGCGTTCGCGCGCGAAGTCGAGGTGGATGCTCGCCGGAAAAACGAAGGCGACCGCTTCAAACGAAAGGCTGGCCAGGGCCAGCCCGGCGTCGGGCGGCGGCGCAAAAGCGGATGAAAACATGCTGCAGCCAAGGGTGCAGCAGGCCGGGAGATGGGATGGGTGCTGGTCACCCCCAGGAAGCTGGATCGCGCCGTCACGGGTACAGATCACATTGCCGAATGCGTCGAGCTGCGCGGCGTTGGCCCCGGCAGCGAAGGCACCGAGCATCGACTGAAGCAGCAGCACGCAGGCCGCGACAAGCGCGGTCGGCATGCTCCAGCGTCTCCCCCGGCGGTTCAAGCCATCTGCCTCTTCAAGCACTTCCTGGAAGATACCTATCATGGCGGCGGCAGGTCGAAAATCGCCAATTCGATGCTGCGGCAACGCGGCGCGATCAAGGTTTCTGCAAGGACCGGCTTTCGGGGATGGAGGTCAAAAGCGTCTGGCGCGCAGACTTCAGGTGCTTGCGGCAGGCGGCGTCGACCTTGCCGAGGTCGCGCGATTTGAGCGCCTCGATATAGGCGAGGTGCTCACCCACCGCGACTTCGTTGCGCTCGCGCTCCTGCGCCTTGTTCCACTGGTAGTGATAGTGGAAGATCATGGCGATGACGTCGTAGAAGTCGACGATGAAACGGTTGTGCGAGGCCCGGTGGATGAGCCGGTGGAAGCGCTCGTCCAGCTCGGAAAACGCGTTGAAGCGCGTGGTGATCTCTCGCGCCAGCAGACGATGTTCGTCCTCCAGGCGTTCGAGATCAGCCCAGACCGGACTGTCTTGCGGCAGAGCGGCGAAGGCGGCCGCCGAGCGCAGTTCGAACATTTCGCGGATCTCGGTCAGTTCGAGCGCGAAGGCCCGCGTAAAACCCTTCAGCACCCAATGGCTGTTGCGGCGCTTCTCGATCAGGCCGAAGCGCGAGAAGCGGATCAGGAACTCGCGCACGCTGGTGGTGCCGACCCCGATCTCGCGCGCCAGTTCAAGTTCGTTGATCTGCATGCCGGCCTCGGCGCCGCCGGCGAGCAGCCGTCGCATGAACGACCGCTCGATGATCTCGGCCAGTGTGTCTGTCTCTTCCTCAGGGAAAAAATCGTCCGGACGCGGCTCGCGCAGCACCGTTTTGGCGCGCTTGTTCCAGGCGATCAGCCCGGTTTCCTCCATGCGCGCCAAGATGCTGCGCACGGTCGTGCGGCTGACGCCGAGCAGTGTGCCCAGCTCTGGTTCCGACGGCAGGCTGCGCGTTTCGTCGAGCAGCCTGAGGCACCTGTTGTAGGCGTCCTTGTAGACGTTGTTGCTCTTGGACATCCCTGACCCATTCATGCCGGCGCTTGCGGCGGCCGGCTTGAAGCGCAATATGACGTTCCCATGACCCTGAAAAGCAGGAATCGCTTTCGCCGGGGCACGGTCCATTGTTTGCAGCGGCACCGCCAGCCAGAGGCGTGCGGAACGCCCGCGAAAAAACAATTGACGCAAAACTGTTTTTTCACGATAAAAGACATTAGCTCTTAACAGACGCGTGTCAATCCGCGCATCCCAGGATCACCCAGGAAACCGCCCGTGAACGTCTCGAACACCATTCTTCTGTCTCCCGCAGACAATGTCGCCGTTGCCAATGGCCGCGTCGAGATCGGCACGGTTCTGCCGGGCGGCGCGGTTGCCACCGCCGTTATCGAGCCGGGCCACAAGGTGGCGATCAAGCCTATTGCCGCCGGTGAAGCCGTGGTCAAATACGCCCAGGCGATCGGCCGCGCCACGCAGGACATCGCACCGGGCGAGCATGTCCATTCGCACAATCTAGTGTTCGAGGCCGGCCGCCTGCCGGTGGTGCCGCCAAGCGAGGCCGAGCATGCGACAGCGGCCGACCGCGCCCGCACCTTCATGGGGTATCGTCGCGCGGATGGCCGCGCCGGCACGCGCAACTTCATCGGCATCATCGCCAGCGTCAATTGCTCGGCCACGGTCTGCCACTCCATCGCCGACACCGCCAACCGGACTTTGCTGCCGAAATATCCCGGCATCGACGGTTTCGTGCCGATCGTCCACGGTCAGGGCTGCGGCATGAGCGGCACTGGCGACGGCATGATGGTCCTGCATCGCACGCTTGCCGGCTATGCCCGCCACCCGAATTTCGGGGGCGTGCTGATGGTCGGCTTGGGATGCGAGGTCAATCAGCTCACCCTCTATGGCCAGAAGGGTGTCGCCGCGGGAAAACGCCATTTCAACATCCAGGACGCCGGCGGGTCGCGCAAATCGGTGGAGAAGGCGATGGCCGTGCTGGCCGAGATCGCCGAGGAAGTCGGTCAGTTGAAGCGCGAGCCGATCCCGGTCAGCGAGATCGTCGTCGGTCTGCAATGCGGCGGATCCGACGGCATGTCGGGCATAACAGCCAATCCGGCGCTGGGCGCGGCCGTCGACATTCTGGCCGGCGTCGGCGGCATCGGCATCCTCTCCGAGACAACGGAAATCTACGGCGCCGAGCATCTGCTCGCCTACCGCGCGGCGACGCCCGAGATCGCCAAGAAGCTCGATGGCTATGTGAAGTGGTGGGAAGATCACGTCGCCAAGCATGGCGCCTCGATCGACAACAACCCCTCGCCCGGCAACAAGCGCGGCGGCCTCACCACCATCCTGGAAAAATCGCTCGGCGCCGTCGCCAAGGGCGGCCAGACGCCGCTCAACGGCGTGTTCGGCTATGCCGAGAAAGTCACCGGCAGCGGACTGGTGTTCATGGACACGCCCGGCTACGACCCGGTCTCGGCCACAGGCCAGGTCGCGGGCGGCGCCAATGTCATTGTCTTCACCACCGGCCGTGGCTCCTGCTTCGGCTGCCGGCCAACACCGTCGATCAAGGTCGCCACCAACTCGACCATGTATCACCAGATGGAAGAGGACATGGACGTCAATTGCGGCGTCATCGCCTCGGGCGAAAAGACCATCGCCGGCATGGGCCGCGAGATTTTCGAACTCATCGTCGAGACGGCTTCCGGCCGCAAGACCAAGAGCGAGGATTTCGGCTATGGCGACAATGAGTTCGTGCCCTGGCATCTCGGCGCGACGCTCTGAATTCAACGCATATGTGGTAGAACCGCCGGGCTGGACAGCGGCCGGCGACGGGGAGGGTTTGCATGGAAAAACGCCGCATCGGCAAGACGGCGCTCGAGGTCACCGAGGTCAGTTTCGGCGGCGCTGCGATCGGCGGCCTGTACCGCGCCTGTTCACGCGAGGCGGCGATGGAGACGCTGCAAGGCGCCTGGGATGCGGGCCTGCGCTATTTCGACACCGCGCCGTTCTATGGGTTCGGCTTGTCGGAACGACGCTTCGGCGATTTCCTGCGCCACAAGCCGCGCGATTCCTACGTGCTGTCCACCAAGGTCGGCCGCCTGTTCCGGCCGGTGCCTGAAGACCAGGTGCCCGACCACTCCTATGTCGATCCGCTGCCCTTCGCGCTCGACTACGACTATTCGTATGACGGCATAATGCGGTCGGTCGACTTCAGCTATGCGCGGCTTGGGCTGAACAAGATCGATATCCTGTATGTGCACGACATCGGCGCCTACACGCATGGCGTCGAGAAGACCAAGTTGCACTTTCGCCAGCTCATGGATGGCGGGCTCAAGGCACTCGAGGAGTTGAAGCGAGCCGGCACGATTTCCGCCTATGGCCTCGGTGTCAACGAAGTCCAGGTCTGCCTCGACGTAATGCGCCGGGCGCCGCTCGACTGCATCCTGCTCGCCAGCCGCTATTCCTTGCTCGACCGCAGCGCCGAAGCCGAACTGCTGCCGCTGTGCCGGGCGCAGCAGACGTCGCTGGTGATCGGCGGCGTCTTCAACTCGGGCATATTGGCGACCGGCCCGGTGCAAGGCGCGCATTTCGATTATCAGCCCGCCGGCCGCGATATGCTCGATCGGGTCGATGCCATGGAGAAGATCGCCGGCGAAGGCGGTTACCCGCTGGCGGCCGCAGCCTTTCAGTTTCCCCTGCACGAACCGACGGTCGCCACCGTGCTGACCGGCACCGCCAAGCTGGCAAACCTGACACGTAATCTCGAACTGCTCGAAACCAGGGTGGCGGAGACGGAATACGCCAAATATCGTCCCTACACGGTGGTGCAGAGCCTTGCGTGAAGCGGGCGTCCACCAGCCTTGGCGGGAGAGGCTCGACTTCACAAACGCGCGACTCGACGGAAAGAATGAATGTTCCACATTGACTAACTCATGGAATTAATATTCCATGTTTGCACGAAACAGAAGCGTTAGGCTGTGTCCAGGGAGGAGCGGCGCCTGAATGTGTCCGTGCCTGACATGGGATCGGGTGCGAAACACCGCTTGCATCGTCCAGATCGATGCACTATCAAAACAGCGTAAATGTTTTTTATTGATAAAGTTCTGTTTGGGCCACGCCTATCCGAACGGAGCTTCCGTAACGTTCACCGGGCGACTTAGGGAGGAATCCTATGAAATTCGTGACCAGCATTCTCAACCGCCGCGCCGTCATGGCGCTGGCAGCAGCGTCGATGCTCGCCGGCGTCATGCACTCGGCGCCGGTTTCGGCGGCGGATGTGACCATTCCGATCATCGTCAAGGACACCACGTCCTTCTATTGGCAGATCGTGCTCGCCGGTGCCCGCAAGGCCGGCAAGGATCTCGGCGTCAACGTGCCGGAACTCGGGGCCCAGGCTGAAACCGACGTCAACGGCCAGATCTCCATCCTCGAGAACGCCGTCGCCGGCAACCCGGCCGCCGTCGTCATCGCGCCGACCGAAGCCAAGGCGCTCGGCAAGCCGATCGATGAGGCAGCGGCCAAGGTCAAGGTCATCGGCATCGACTCCAGCGCCGACTCAAAGGCCTTCACCTCGTTCCTGACCACCGACAACGTCCAGGGCGGCCGCGTCGCCGCGGACGGTCTTGCAGCTGCCATCGGCGCGGCCAATGGCGGAAAGGTCGAAGGCAAGGTTGCCCTGATCACGGCACTGCCCGGTGCTGGCTCGCTCGAGCAGCGCGCCCAGGGCTTCAAGGAACAGCTCAAGGCCAAGTACCCCGGCCTCGAACTGGTCGCCGACAAATATGCCGACGGTCAGGCCACCACCGGCCTCAACATCGCGACCGACCTGATCACCGCCAATCCGGACCTGAAGGGCATCTTCGCCTCCAACCTGATCATGGCGCAGGGCGTCGGCCAGGCGATCGCCGAGAACAAGCTTGCCGGCAAGGTTGGCCTGATCGGCTTCGACAGCGACGAGAAGCTGATCAAGTTCCTGAACGACGGCGTCATTTCCGGCCTCGTCGTCCAGGATCCCTACCGGATGGGCTATGACGGCATCAAGACCGCCCTCGCCGCTTCGAAGGGCGAGAAGGTCGAGGCCAATGTCGACACTGGCGCCAACCTCGTCACCAAGGCCAATATGAAGGATCCCAAGATCGACGCGCTGCTCAATCCGAAGCTCAACTGAGCCTTAGGCGCAATCGCACAGTTTCCGGGGCCTCGCGCCCCGGAAACGACATCCATATCGCTTGGAAATCCGCCAGCCTGGGCTAGGTTGCTCTGGATGGCATTTCAAAGCCTCGCCGCATGCCAAATCGTGAGGCCAATCTGGGAGGAGGATTGTCATGACATCGACGGCGCAAGACCTGCATCCCGCCCCTGTGCTGGAGCCCGGCAGGACGATCCTCGAACTGCGCGGCCTCGAGAAGAAATATCCCGGCACCCATGCGCTGAAGCCGGTGACGCTGGCCTTCAAGTCAGGCGAAATCCACGCCATCGTCGGCGAGAACGGTGCCGGCAAATCCACCCTGATCAAGCTCCTCACCGGCGTTATGCCGCGCACCTCCGGCGATGTCATTTGGGAAGGCAATCCGGCGGCGCTGGCGACCCCGCACGAGGCGATGGCGCTCGGCATCAATGCCGTGCACCAGGAAGTCGTGCTCTGCCGTCATTTGACCGTCGCCGCTAACATGTTCCTCGGCGAGGAGAATTCGCGCTTCGGCATCCTGCAGCAGCGCGCCATGGTCAAGGAAGCGCAAAAGATCATCGACGATCTCGGCTTCGACCTGCCGGCGCATGTCATGCTGGGCGATCTCACCATCGGCCAGCAGCAGCTGATCGCCGCCGCTCGCGCCACCGTGCGCGGCACCAAATTCCTGATATTCGATGAGCCGACCGCCTACCTGACCCGCAAGGAGGCCGACCAGCTCTTCACCCTGATCCGCCGCCTGAAGTCCGAAGGCGTGACCATCATCTACATCAGCCATCGCATGGAGGAGGTCTTCGAACTCGCCGATCGCGTCTCGGTGCTGCGCGACGGTACGCTGGTCGGCACCAGAAACATCGCCGAGACCAACGATGCCGAACTGGTCAAGCTGATGATCAACCGCTCGATCGAGCAGGTTTATCACAAGGAGCACTTCACGCCGGGTGCCGCGATCGTGGAGACCAGGAACCTGTCGGGCAAGGGCTTCGAAAATGTCTCGATGACCGTCCGCGCCGGCGAGATCGTCGGACTCTACGGGCTGATCGGCGCCGGGCGCAGCGAATTCGTCACCACGCTCTACGGCCGCCATCGCAAATCGGCCGGCCAGATCCTCTGGGAAGGCAAGCCGGTTCAGGTCAATTCGGAGCATGATGCGATCAAGCTCGGCATGGCGCTGGCGCCGGAAAGCCGCCGCGACCAGGGCCTTTGCCTCAATTTGCCGGTTGGCCTCAATCTCAACCTGCCGATCTACAAGCGCATCTCCAAGAACCTGTTGATTTCCGGGGCGCAGGAGAAGACCCAGGCCGACCGCCAGATCGCCGATCTCCGCATCAAGACGCCGACACGCAATGCGTTGGCCTCCAGCCTGTCGGGCGGCAACCAGCAGAAGATCGTCATTGGCAAATGGCTGGCGCATGGCGCCAAACTGTTCATTTTCGATGAGCCGACAGTCGGCGTCGATGTCGGCACCAAGGCCGAAATCTACCGCCTGTTCGGCGCGCTCTTGTCGAAGGGCGCGGGCATCATCCTGATCTCGTCCTACCTGCCGGAAGTCTATGAGCTGGCCGACACGTTGCATGTGTTCCGCCGTGGCAAGCTGGTGGCAACACACGGATTCCGCACCGCCGACCACGAGGAAATTCTCACACAGGCGCTGGCCGAGAAACAAGAAAAGCTGGGAGGAACGATATGAGCACCGAGGCGATTCCTGCCGAAAAACCCAAGCGCAATTACAACGCCCTGTTCGGGCTGACGCTGCTGGCGCTGCTGGTGCTGCTCTGGGTCATCCTGTCGCTGTCGACATCGAGCTTCGCCTCGGCCAACAACATCTCGAACCTTTTGCGTCAGGGTTCGATGATCGCCATCCTGGCGGTCGGCCAGACTTTCGTCATCATCACCGGCGGCATCGATCTGTCCGTCGGTGCGGTGGTCGGCTTCGCCACCGTCATTGCCGCGATGCTGATCAACGCCGGCATACCCGTCTTCCTCGCCATCCTTATCACGCTGGCGGTTGGCGTTGCGATCGGCCTGTTCCACGGCTTCGGCATCGTCAAGATGGGCCTGCCGCCTTTCATCATCACGCTGGCGACGCTGACCTCGCTGCGCGGCATCGGCCTTTTGATGACCAACGGCAACTCGATCTCCATCAACAATGATGCCTTCCAGGAATTCTCGCGCAACTCCTTCCTCGGCGTGCCCAATCTGTTCTGGATGGTCATCCTGGTCGGCATTCCGGCCTACATCTTCCTGCATCACAGCCGCTGGGGCCGCTACCTCTTCTCGGTCGGCTCGAATGCCGAGGCTTCGCGCCTCTCCGGCGTCAATGTCCAGCGCACCATCTACATGGCCTATACGCTGTCTGGCCTGTGCGCGGCTTTTGTCGGCGTGCTCCTGGCCTCGCGCATCGGCATCGGCAACCCGACCCAGGCCGAAGGCTGGGAACTGCAGGCGATCGCGTCCTCGGTCATCGGCGGCACCTCGCTGTTCGGTGCGGTCGGCTCGGTGCACGGCCCGCTGCTTGGCGCCTTCATTCTCGCCACCATCAACAACGGCGCCAACCTGCTCAACGTCAACGCTTTCTGGCAGCGCATCATCACCGGCGTGCTGATCATCGTCATCGTCTATTTCGACGGTCTGCGCCGCCGCGGCGGCAAGTGACCACTGCTGAAATCGACCTCCGGCCCGGCGTGAAGACGGGTCGGAAACCCAATTGGACTGAGACATGAAAGCCGTTATCTGTCGCTCGCCTGGGGAACTCGTCCTGGAAGACCGCCCCGCGCCCGGCGCGCCCCCTGCCGGCTGGGCGCTGGTCGCGGTCAGCCATGTCGGCATCTGTGGCACCGACTACCACATTTTCGAGGGCAAGCACCCGTTCCTCGCCTACCCCCGCATCATGGGCCATGAAGTCTCCGGCACCGTCATCGAGACTGGCGAGGGCGTCGACCTTGCCGTTGGCGAACCGGTCGTCATCAACCCCTACCTCTCCTGCGGCAAGTGCATCGCCTGCCGGCACGGCAAGCCGAATTGCTGCGTCAAGATCGAGGTGCTGGGCGTCCATCGCGACGGCGCCATGTGCGAACGCATTCTGGTCCCGGCGCAGAATCTGTATCCGGCCAACGGGCTGTCGCTGGCCGACGCGGCCGCCGTCGAATTCCTGGCCATCGGCGCGCACGCCGTACGTCGTGCCCGTGCCGACCCCGGCGCCCGCGCTCTTGTCATCGGTGCCGGCCCGATCGGGCTCGGTAACGCCATCTTCGCGCGCATTGCCGGGCTCGACGTGACGCTGCTCGACATGAGCAGTGAACGCCTCGCTTTCGCCGAGAACGAACTTGGTTTCAGTATCCTCGACGGCTCACACGGAGCGGTGCCGGACCTGGTCAGGGAAGCCACATCAGGCGAAGGCCTCGACGTGGTCTTCGACGCCACCGGCAACACGCGGTCGGTTCAGTCGGCCTTCGCCCATGTCGCGCATGGCGGCACACTGGTGCTGGTCAGCGTCGTCAAGGACGACATCGTCTTCTCCGATCCGGAATTCCACAAACGCGAAATGACGCTGGTCGGCAGCCGCAATGCACTGCGCGCCGATTTCGATCATGTTGCTGCCTCGATCCGCAACGGCGCGGTTCCCCTGACCAAGCTCGTCACCCACCGCACGACCCTGGCCGATACGCCGAGCGATCTCGCCCGCTGGGCGCATGAGAAATCCGGCCTGATCAAGGCGGTGATCGAGATCGGGTAGCCGGCGGAACTCGGCTCACAACGCCGACAGTTTCAGTTCGACCCGCTCCGCCGGAAAGCGCGACTCGGAGAACTGGATCGGCTGGCCGTCCGACGTGATGTTGACGGCCACCGTCACCAGCACGATGGCGCCTGGCTGCAGGTCGAGATCGGCGAGATCGGCCGCATCGGCATGGCGTGCCGACAGCACGGTCGATTGCCTGAGATAATCGTCGATGCCGAAGCGGGCTAGCGACGCGGTGATCGAGCCAGTCTCAGCCATCGCCTTGTCGATGCCGGCAAAGCGCCTGGCATCGAACCAGCCGGCAGCGCGTGACACAGGCCGTCCGTCGGCTTCGCCGCGCGTCTCCAGCCTGATCACATCGGCCGCCCTGGCCAGTCCAAGCCCCTCGGCGACGCGCTGGCTGGCCGGCTCGACCGATGAGGAAAGCAGCACGATATGGCGTTCCGAGGTCTGCCCCTGCAGGCCTGTTGAAAAGCGTGTACGTGCGCCGATCGGATACGATAGCCGCTTGCGCGACAAGACGAAGGTGCCCCGTCCCTGCTCGGCCCGCAGCACCCCTTCCTGCACGAGCGCGGATATGGCGCTGCGCACCGTGTGACGGTTCACGCCATAGCGCTCGGCGAGCGCCACCTCGGGCGGCAGCGCGGCATTCTCGGCGAAATCGCCAGTGGCGATCGCCTGCAGGATCCTGTCGGCGATCTGCCGCCACAGCGAGACGCCGCTGCGCCGTTCGATGCTGTCGGCTTCCTGTCGCCCGATCATGAATGTCCCCTGCCTTCCGTCCCTGTCATCCATCCGTCATGGACTCGCGCTAGGTAATATGTATAATTTGTATAGTTGTCTATATCAATAGACAAATTTAGCAAAGAGGAATGCTGCCAATGCGAGGACAGGAAGCCCGCGACCAGGCCGAACGCAAAGCCGCGATGGCGACCCTGGCACAATCGAGCGGCGACGACATCGTCCGGCTCTGGAACGAAGCCGGCCTGCCTTCGCAAGCCGAACTGTTGCGCGGTCCCGAGACCGGGCTGGTGACGCTGCGCGGACGCATCGGCGGCGGCGGCGCTCCGTTCAATGTCGGCGAGGCGACCGTCACCCGCGCCACCGTCCGGCTGCCGTCCGGACAGGTCGGCCATTGCTACGCACTTGGCCGCGACAAGCAGAAGGCGAGGCTGGCGGCGATAGCCGACGCGCTCTGGCAGGACCCTGCCCGCCGCGCCGAGGTCGAGACCAGGCTGATCGCGCCTTTGCGGTCGGCGCTCGCGACTACCCAGGAAAAACGACGCGCCGAGACAGCGGCAACGAAGGTGGATTTCTTCACCATGGTTCGCGGAGAAGATTGATGGATATCGCAGCGCAATCGATCGAGGGCGGCTTTGCCGATCCGGTCTTCAATGCCCAGACTGTGTTTCGCGCGGTCATGGACGCGATGGCGCGTCCGGGCAGCGTGCAGCCTCTGCCGGCCCTTGCCCGTCCGCCGGCGCCGCTCTCGGCAACCGCTGGCGCCGTGGCACTGGCGCTGTGCGACAACGACACGCCGCTCTGGCTCGACCCGGCCCTGCACGCCTCCGCCGCGATCGGCTCCTGGCTTGGTTTCCACACCGGCGCGCCGCTGGCCAATACCCCTGCCGACGCGCATTTCGCCTTTGTCGCCACGCCGGCCGAGATGATGGCGCTCGACGGCTTTGCGCAGGGAACGCAGGATTATCCCGACAGGTCGACCACCCTGATCCTGCAGGTCAGCGACCTCGTTTCAGGCACTCCGTTGCTGCTGGAAGGTCCCGGCATCGAAACCAGCGCCACGATCGCGCCGGCGCAGATGCCGCGTCATTTCATCGAGCAGTGGAAGCAGAATATCCAGCGCTTTCCGCGCGGCGTCGACATCATCCTCGCCACAGCTGAAGGCATAGCCTGCCTGCCGCGCACCACGCGCATCAAGACGATGGAGGCGTAAGATGTATGTCGCGGTAAAAGGCGGCGAAGCCGCTATTCGTAACGCCCACAGCCTGCTTGCCGACCGCCGGCGCGGCGACCGTTCGGTGCCTGCACTGCGCCTCGACCAGATCGTCGAACAGCTGGCGCTCGGCGTCGACCGGGTGATGAGCGAAGGCTCGCTCTATGACCGTGAACTCGCGGCGCTCGCCATCGTCCAGGCACGCGGCGACATGATCGAGGCGATCTTCCTGGTGCGTGCCTATCGCACCACGCTGCCGCGCTTCGGCTACAGCAAGCCGATCGATACCGGCGCCATGCTGGTCGAACGGCGCGTCTCGGCGACCTACAAGGACCTGCCGGGCGGCCAGTTGCTCGGCCCGACCTTCGACTACACGCACCGGCTGCTCGATCCCGGGCTTGCCGCCGGCGCCGATGTCGCCGAACCCTTGCGGCGCGAGACGGAAAAGCTGGCCATGCCGCGCGTCTCGGCGATCCTCGCCCGCGAAGGCCTGATCGAAGCGGATGGCCAGATGCCGCAGGATCATGTGCCCGGCGACATCACCCGCGAGCCGCTGGAATTCCCGATGGCGCGCGACATCCGCCTTCAGGCGCTGTCGCGTGGCGATGAAGGTTTCCTCCTGGCGCTCGGCTATTCCACCCAACGCGGCTATGCCCGCAACCATCCCTTTGTCGGCGAGATCCGAATCGGCGAGGTCGAGCTCGAACTCGATGTCCCCGAACTGCCCTTCGCAGCCCCCCTCGGCACGGTGCGGGTCACCGAATGCCAGATGGTCAACCAGTTCAAGGGCTCGGCCAAGGCGCCGCCGCAGTTCACCCGCGGCTACGGCCTCGTCTTCGGCCAGAGCGAGCGCAAGGCGATGGCCATGGCGCTTTGCGACCGGGCGCTGCGCGCCTCCGAGCTCGGCGAGGACGTCGTCGCCGCCGCCCAGGACGAGGAGTTCGTCATCTCGCATTCCGACAACGTCCAGGCGACCGGCTTCGTCGAGCATCTGAAGCTGCCGCATTATGTCGACTTCCAGGCCGAACTCGACCTGGTGCGCCGCATGCGGGCCGAATACGAGGCCCGGGAGAACCCCACCAAGGTGGAAGAGAAGAGGGAGGCCGCGGAATGATCGAGGGCCTCTCCCACATGACCTTCATCGTCAGGGATCTCGGCCGGATGACTGAGATTTTGGAGGGTGTATTCGACGCCCGCGAGGTCTATGCCAGCGACGCCGCCCAGTTCTCGCTGTCGCGCGAAAAATTCTTCCTGATCGGCGACCTCTGGATCGCCATCATGCAAGGCGAAAAGCTGCCGGAGCGCAGCTACAACCACATCGCCTTCAAGATCGCTGACGCCGATTTCGACCGCTACGCCGGGCGTGTCGCCAAGCTAGGCCTCGACATGCGCCCGCCACGTCCGCGCGTCGAGGGTGAAGGTCGCTCGATCTATTTCTACGACGACGACAACCACATGTTCGAACTGCACACCGGCACGCTTGCGGATCGGCTGCAGCGCTATGCGAGGGGTTTGGAGACGGTGCAATGAATTCAGTGCCCGCCCCCATGGCCGCCACCGTCGTGGCTATGACCGCCATAGCTGTCATACCCGGAATAGTCGCCACCGCCGATGCCCACGGGCTCGCCTTGGGAGCCCCCTTTGGCAACGGGAAAAACCATGCGCCGAAGGAAAAAAAGAACGACGCCGGCGAACACCACCAACACAATTGCGAGATGCACCCACCCGGCCGAGCTCATCTGAATTCGCCCCTGTTCCGGCGTCCTGGACGCCAATTTGATAGCACAATGTGGATGTGATCGCCATGACCGACATCGCTACCTACAACTTCGCCTATCTCGACGAGCAGACCAAAAGGATGATCCGCCGGGCGATCCTCAAGGGCATCGCCATTCCCGGCTATCAGGTGCCGTTCGCCTCGCGCGAAATGCCGATGCCCTATGGCTGGGGCACCGGCGGCGTCCAGGTCACCGCCTCGATCATCGGCCCCGACGACGTGCTGAAGGTCATCGACCAGGGCGCCGACGACACCACCAACGCCGTCTCGATCCGCGCCTTCTTCAAGAAGGTCGCCAACGTCGCTGTCACCACCGATACCGCCAGCGCCACCATCATCCAGACCCGCCATCGCATTCCCGAGCATCCGCTGACGGCGGGGCAGGTGCTGGTCTATCAGGTGCCGATCCCCGAGCCGCTGCGCTTCCTCGAGCCGCGCGAGACCGAGACGCGCAAGATGCATGCGCTGGAGGAATACGGCCTCATGCATGTGAAGCTCTACGAGGACATCGCCAAGCACGGCCGCATCGCCACAACCTATGCCTATCCGGTCAAGGTCGAGGGCCGCTATGTGATGGACCCCTCGCCGACGCCGAAATTCGACAATCCCAAGATGCACCGCTCGCCCGCCTTGCAGCTGTTCGGCGCCGGCCGCGAGAAGCGCATCTACGCGGTGCCGCCCTTCACCGATGTCGTCAGCCTCGACTTCGAGGACCATCCGTTCGAGGTGCAGACCTTCGACCAGCCCTGCGCACTTTGCGCGGCCGAGAATGTCTATCTTGATGAGGTCATCCTCGACGACCATGGCGGCCACATGTTCGTCTGCTCTGACACCGACCATTGCGAGAAGCGGCGCCAAGAGGGCCATCGCGGCCATCTTGCTCCGGAAATCCATCTTGCTTCCGAGAAAATGGAGCCTGCACGATGACCGACGAACCGCTGCTGCGCGTCTCGGCGCTCTCCAAATTCTACGGTTCGCGCGTCGGCTGCGACAACGTCTCCTTCGACCTGTGGCCGGGCGAGGTCCTGGCTGTCGTCGGCGAATCCGGTTCCGGCAAGACGACGCTGCTCAATTGCCTGTCGACGCGTCTGTTGCCCTCGTCGGGCACCGCCAGCTACCGCATGCGCGACGGCCAGTTCCGCGAGCTCTACCGTATGAGCGAGGCCGAGCGCCGCTTTCTGATGCGCACCGACTGGGGCTTCGTCCACCAGAACCCGGCCGACGGTTTGCGCATGACGGTGTCAGCCGGCGCCAATGTCGGCGAACGGCTGATGGCGGTGGGCGACCGTCACTACGGCAAGATTCGCGCCACGGCGGTCGACTGGCTGTCGCGCGTCGAGATCGAGGAAGACCGTATCGACGATGAGCCACGTGCCTTTTCCGGCGGCATGCGCCAGCGCCTGCAGATCGCCCGCAACCTCGTCACCGGCCCACGGCTGGTGTTCATGGACGAGCCGACCGGAGGCCTCGACGTCTCGGTACAGGCGCGCTTGCTTGATCTCTTGCGCGGGCTGGTCACCGATCTCGGCCTCGCTGCCATCGTCGTCACCCACGACCTCGCGGTGGCGCGCCTGCTGTCGCAGCGCATGATGGTGATGAAGGACGGCCGCGTCGTCGAAAGCGGCCTCACCGACCGCGTGCTGGACGACCCGCGCGCGCCCTACACGCAGCTTCTCGTTTCCTCCATCTTGCAGGTGTAGCGATGCCAACCCCACTCGTTGTTTCCGACGTCGCAAAAAGCTTCACCATGCACCTGCGCGATGGCATCAAACTGCCTGTCGTCGCCGGTGTCTCGTTCTCGATCAAGGCGGGCGAATGCACCGTGCTCGGCGGGCCGTCCGGCGCCGGCAAAAGCTCCATCCTGAAAATGCTCTACGGCAACTATGCCGTCGACGAGGGGCAGATCATCGTCAGCCACGAGGACGGACTGATCGATCTTGCCAATGCCAGCCCGCGCACCGTGCTTGCCGTTCGCCGGCAAACGATCGGCTATGTCAGCCAGTTCCTGCGCACCGTGCCGCGCGTCTCGGCGCTCGATGTCATCGCCGAGCCACTGGTCGAGCGCGGACAGGAACGCGAGGCGGCCAGAGGCAGGGCGCGCGCGCTGCTGGCTCAGCTCAATTTGCCGGAAAAGCTCTGGGCGCTGCCGCCGGCGACCTTCTCCGGCGGCGAGCAGCAGCGCGTCAACATCGCGCGCGGCTTCATCACCGAGCACCCCATCCTGCTGCTCGACGAGCCAACCGCCTCGCTCGATGCCACCAACCGCGACGTGGTGATCGAACTCATCGCCGCCAAGAAGGCGGCGGGCGTCGCCCTGCTTGGCATCTTCCACGATCATGATGTGCGCGAGGCGGTTGCCGACCGCATCATCGACGTCACCGCTTTTGCTCCAGGAAAACTCGCCGCATGACCAGGAAATTGTCGGAGACGCCGCTGGTCCACCCAACGGCGGAAGTGCACAATTCGACGCTCGGCCGCTGGACCGAGATCGCCGACCGCAGCCGGGTTTCGGAAAGCGAACTCGGCGACTATTCCTACATGATGCAGGATTGCTCGGTCTGGTGCGCGACGATCGGCAAGTTCGCCAATATCGCGGCAAGCGTGCGCCTCAACGCCACCAACCACCCGACCTGGCGGCCGACGCTGCATCATTTCACCTACCGCGCCTCGGATTACTGGGACGACGCCGAGCATGAGAGCGAGTTCTTCGCCCAGCGCCGTGCCAAGCGCGTCACCATCGGTCACGACACCTGGCTCGGCCATGGCTCGACCGTCCTGCCCGGCGTCACTGTCGGCGATGGCGCGGCGGTTGGTGCCGGGGCGGTCGTCTCGAAGGATGTCGCGCCCTACACCATCGTCGTCGGCGTGCCGGCCAAGCCGATCCGCGAGCGCTTCGACCGCCGCACCGCCGAACGCTACCAGGCGCTTGGCTGGTGGGACTGGGACCACGCGCGGCTGCGCGCTTCGCTCGATGATTTTCGCGAGCTGTCGGCGGAGGCTTTCCTGGAGAAATACGAGGGATAGCTCCTCACATCATCGTTATTCGGGAACCCGTTCATATCTCTGACACAGGACTCGGACAGGACGCCATCTCCCCAAGGAGATTGCCATGCTTGCCACCGTCAGACCCTCGCTCGCCGGATTCTTTGCCGGCTCCAACCCGACCCCGCCGGCGCATCTCGGCACGCGCTACGACACCTCGGGCAACTTCCTGACCGAGCCCGGCAACACGATCGTCAGCCACCTCGTCAGCGGCTCGCCGTCCGAAGCCGTGGTGCTTGCGGTGCGCGCGAAGATGCTGGCGATGCCCGACGCCGACCGGCTCGCCTTCACGCCTGTTTCCAGCCTGCATATGACGCTGTTCCAAGGTATCATCGAACATCGCCGCCGCTTGCCTTACTGGCCGCAGGACGTACCGCTCGACACCAGCATCGATGCCATGACCCGCCTCTATCTGGAGCGCCTGAAGGGCTTCGAGGGCTTCGGTCCTTTCAACATCAAGGTTGTCGAGGTCGTGCCCACCGGTCTCACCGTGGCCGGCGCGACCGACGAGGACGTGCGCATCATGCGTCAATGGCGCGATGCGCTGGCGATGCCGTTCGGCTACCGGCACCCCGATCATGACGCTTATGTCTTCCACATCACCTTCGCCTATCAGATCCGGCGCCTTGCCGACGACCGCGCCGCCGCGTGGCGGGCTCTGTTCGACGATTGCCTGGCGCTTTTCGCAAGGCAGGCTCCGACAATCGAGATCAGGGCGCCCGCCTTCTGCGCCTTCCGCGACATGAAGCACTTCGAGGAATTGCTGGTGCTCGGCTGATCGCCGACAAGGCGCCAACGCATGTCGCCCGAAAGCGGCCCCGGCTTGGGAGAACGACACGCATAAAGACCAAGGACCTGAAGCGCGTCGCATGAATTCGATTCAGCGCGACGCGCTGCAGGCGTCGCGCCTGTGGAGCGTAACAAAACTGACATGCTGGCGACATGGCAGGTTCATGTGGCTGCGTTAGGCGAGTGCCTGACGATCAACAAGGTCCGGACTGGAACCTGCTCATGTCAGCAAGCTCTGCCACGCTCGAAATCCGCGGCGTCAGCCGACGATTTGGCAAGAACACCGCCGTCAGCGACGTCAACATTTCGATCCCGCAGGGTCAGATGGTTGGCGTCATCGGCCGTTCGGGCGCTGGCAAATCGACCCTTCTTCGCATGATCAACCGTCTTGTCGACCCCAGCCAGGGGTCGATTTTTTTTGACGGCGCCGAGGTTTCCCGGCTGCGCGGCTCGCCGCTGCGGCGCTGGCAGCGCGATTGCGCCATGATCTTCCAGCAGTTCAACCTGGTGCCGCGCCTCGACGTGCTGACCAACGTCCTACTTGGCAAATTGAACCACCGTTCGACCCTGTCCAACCTTCTCGGCATGTTCTCGCGCGCCGAATGCGCGGAGGCGGTCGCCGCGCTCGAGCGGCTCGACATAGCCCGCACCGCGCTTCAGCTCGCCGGCACCTTGTCTGGCGGACAGCAGCAGCGTGTCGCCATCGCCCGCGCCATGATGCAGCAGCCCAGAGTGATCCTCGCCGACGAGCCGATCGCCTCGCTCGACCCGCTCAACGCCAGGGTGGTGATGGATTCGCTGCAGGACATCAATCTGCGCGAGGGCATCACCGTCGTCACCAATCTGCACACGCTCGACACCGCCCGCGCCTATTGCAACCGCATCATCGGCATGGCAGCCGGCAAGGTCGTCTTCGACGGCCCGCCGGAAGAGCTCAACCGTGAGGCCGTGCGCCTTGTCTATGGCGCCGACAGCAATGGCGCGGAGATATCGGAGGCCATCACCTCCACCAGCGTTGCCTTCAGGCAGAAGATCGCAGCATCCGCCGGACCGCTCGAACCCGCATTCCCGGGTTACTGAGCGCACTGGATCGTCCGCCCGCGTCAAGGGCACTTGTCAAGATCACGAACGCTGCCGGCACGGGGCCGGAACTTAAAGGAGAGACATCAAATGTTCAGGAAGATGGTTTTCAGCGCCGTTTCGGTGCTCGCCATGGCAACCAGCATGGCCCACGCCGCCGACATGAAGGAGTTCCGCGTCGGCATTCTGGGCGGTGAAAACGAGACCGACCGGCTGCGCAACTACCAGTGCCTGGCCGATCATCTGAAGGCCGAATTCGGCTTCGAGAAGGTCTCGCTGTTTCCTGCCGCCGACTATGACGGCGTTGTCCAGGGCCTGCTCGGCGGCACGCTCGACTTCGCGGAACTCGGCGCCTCCGGCTACGCCAGCGTCTATCTCAAGGATCCGAAAGCGGTGACCCCGATCCTCACCACCCGGCAGACCGACGGTTCCACCGGCTATTATTCGATCGGCCTGGCCCTGAAGACCTCGGGCATCACCGACATCAAGTCGGCCAAGGGCAAGAAGCTCGGCTACGCCGATCCGGACTCCACCTCGGGCTACCTGATCCCACTGACCCAGATTCCGAAGGAAACCGGCGCCTCGAACGAAACCTTCTTCGCCTCGACCCAGTTCAACGGCGGCCATGAGAACAACATCCTCGCCGTGCGCGACGGCAAGGTCGATGTCGCGGTCGATGATTCCTCGGGCATCGGCGACTTCAAGAACGGCTTCACCTCCGGCACCTTCCACAAGGTCGTCGCCAAGGGCGCCGTCGACCCGAACGACTTCGTCGAAGTCTGGCGCTCGGGCCTGATCCCGAACGGCCCGCTGGTCGTGCGCACCGCGCTCGGCGACGAGATGACCGCCAAGCTCGCCGCCTTCTTCACCGAACTGCCGAAGAAGGACAAGGCTTGCTTCGAGGGCGTCGAAGGGGGCGATTTCACCGGGTACGTTCCGGTCAAGCCGGACTTCTACAACGTCATCGTCGAAGCCCGTAAGGCAGCCATCGGCGGCTAACGGCGAAATCGAAAAGGGCGGTGTTCGAACACCGCCCTTTTTTGCATCTCCGATCATGACCCTTTCCGTGACAGCCCCTTCTTTGACAACCCCTTCTGGTGCTCCCCACCAGATGGCCGATGCCTGGCGACGCCAGACGTCGCTGCGCCGGTTCTATACAGTACTCGGCGTCGGCCTGCTGCTGGCCGCGATGTTCGCCAGCATGTGGTTTGCCGACGAGGCCAATGCCGGGCACTTCTTCGACCGGCTTCCGCATATTCTGGATTTCCTGGGCTGGCTGGTCCCCAAGGATTGGAACGACGTCTGGCGGGCACTGTTCGATATTGCCTCGCCGCATGACACGGGCACCCAGGAATACAACTTCCCACTCGGCCGGATCTATGTCTGGGCCGGATTCTACATCCCCGAATATTTCGAGCTCATGCTGACCACGGTGAACGTGGCGCTGGTCTCCACCTTCATCGGCTTTATCTTCGCGGTGCCGTTTTCCTTCATGGCGGCGCGCAATCTGACACCTCATCCGGCCCTGCGGCTGGTCGTCAAGCGCTTCATGGAACTGCAGCGCGCCTTTCCCGAAATCGTCATTGCCGGCCTGTTCGCGGCCATCGTCTCCATCGGCCCGATCGCAGCCATCATCGCCATCGGCCTGCATTCGATCGGCGCGCTCGGCAAGCTGTTCTACGAGATCAACGAAAACATCGACATGCGCGCCGAGGAAGGCCTGCGGGCGGTCGGAGCCAACTGGTTCGAGCGCGTGCGCTTCGCCGACCTGCCGCAGGTGCTGCCCAATTTCATGTCCTACACGCTGCTGCGCGTCGAGATCAATGTCCGCGCCTCGACCATCATCGGCGCCGTCGGCGGCGGCGGCATCGGCGAGGAATTGAAGCTGTCCATCTCTCGCGGCTTCGGCGCCAAGACGCTGGCGCTGGTGCTGCTCTTGTTCACGACCATCTTCATCATCGACCAGTTCTCCGCCTGGCTGCGCCGCAAGCTGGTCGGCGAGCAAGCCTTTATGATGGCGGCGTAGACCATGATCCCGACCCGATGGACCGCGTTAGCGAAAAGTCGCATCCGGTTTTCCCGGACAAACGGGAAGCGTTTTGTCCAGGACATCACGGTCAAAGGGAAAGACAAACCATGGCGACCATGACCGCCGAGGAGATACTGTCGATCGAGGAGCGCTATCCGCAAGTGTTCCGACGGCCGCCATACAAACGCTTCGCCCCGCTCTTCCTGTCCGTCGGCATCCTGACCTATCTCGTCTATGTCCTGTGGTTCTTCAGCCTGCCGCAAGTGCTGCGGGAATCGCATTGGGAACGTCTGCCGCTGTTCCTGACGCAATGGATCAGCTACGACCTGCAACCGGAATTCCGCCTCGACCAGCCTGAGATCACGCCAAAATACCCGCGCTTTTCCGCGCTTGGCGAGAACCCCAACCCCGACTGGGTGATCAAGAATCCGGACGGCACCTTCACCGTGCTGATCGATGGTCCGGCGAAATCCGTCACCTTCGACAAGGCGCGGGCAACGATCGTCGCCAACGGCCAGACCGTACCGGTTTCGCTGACAAGCGACAAGCCGGTGATATCAGGCCCGGTGCCGGACTGGATCACCGCGCATGACGACGAGGTGGTCGCCAAGATGGGCTTCGTCGGCGAGGTGCGCGTTACCGTCGACCGCGTCAAGGTGCGCAAACGCTTCCTCGGCTGGGCGAATTTCGTCTTCGACACGCGCTCGCCCTTCTTCGGCAAATCAGCGGGAGAGGTGATCTCGCTGATCGTGTCCGGGCCCGAACTGAAGCCGGGCACGTCGAACCTGGCGCTGGCAGGCGACAACATCTGGAACAACGCCCAGTGGCAGCACGGCGACGTCTGGACGAAGCTTTTGCAGACGATCGTCATGGCGTTCCTGGGCACGCTGCTCGGCGGCATCGTCGCGTTCCCGCTCGCCTTCTTCGCCGCCCGCAACATCACGCCGAGCGGCGTGCTCAGCCAGGTCCTGAAACGCTTCTTCGACTTCATGCGCTCGGTCGACATGCTGATATGGGCGCTGTTCTTTACCCGCGCCTTCGGCCCCGGCCCGCTCGCGGGCAGTGCCGCGATCTTCTTCACCGAGATCGGCACGCTCGGCAAGACCTACTCCGAGGCGCTGGAGAACATCGACGACAAGCCGCGCGAAGGTGTGTTGTCGACCGGTGCCAACGGCCTTCTGGTACAGCGCTACGGCGTGATGCCGGAAGTCATCCCGGTCTTCATCAGCCAGACGCTCTACCAGTGGGAATCAAACACACGCGGCGCCACCATCATCGGCGCCGTGGGCGCTGGCGGCATCGGCCTGAAACTGTGGGAAGCAATGCGCACCAACTCCAACTGGGCCAACGTCTTCTACATGGTGCTGCTGATCCTGCTGGTCGTCTTCATCTTCGACAACATCTCGAACTTCCTGCGCCGCCGGCTGAGCCGGACGATTCACGACTACAACAGAATCCAGGCCGAGCAGGGGTGATGCACTCGGCTTCAGGATCGACAGCGGCTCGACCCGCCTTCAGCGCTCGAACGTCGCGGCATGGACCCTCGGGTCTCCGCGTCCGCTTCGCCCCCGCCCCGCTTGTGGATGACGAAGAGAGGGGCCTAGGCGGCTTTCCTCCACCCATTCCTGATGTGCTTATAGCCCTCGCGATAAACCGCTTCCGGCGTTTCGGAAAAATCGCGCCACACCTTTGTCGCCGCCGCCAGATCCTTCAACGACCGCCCGAACGCCTCGATCGTCAGCCAGTCGTCATAGCCGCTCTTGCGGATCGCCGCGAACGTCTCTTTCCACGGAATGTTGCCGCGCCCCGGCACGCCGCGATCGTTCTCCGATATGTGGATGTGCACGACATTCCTGCGATGCTTCGTATAGGCGCCGATCGGGTCGGCCTCCTCGATATTGGCATGAAAGGTGTCGTACATCGCCTTGATGTGAGGCCGGCCGACGGCATCGATGTGTTCCGAAAGGTCCGCCATCGTGTTGAAAAGATAACATTCGAACCGGTTCAGCGCCTCCAGCCCGATGGTCACGTTCCGCGTGCCGGCATGGTCGCCTATGGCGCGCTGCGAGGCGATGGAACGGTTCTTCTCGGCGGGCGTCGGCCCGCTGCCGGAAAAGGCGCCGAGCGTCGAGTGCAGCGGCCCGCTGAGCGTCCTGGCGCCAAGCGCGTCGGCGCAATCGACAGCCCATTTCATGTAAGCGATACCGGCCTTGCGCGTTGCCGCATCCGGCGAAATCAGGTTCATTGCGGGATCGCCCATCGCCGAGACCGCGGTGCGCTCCAGCCCGATGCGATCGAGCAGATCGCCGAGCTTTTTATAATCGTCGGGCGTGCCGGCGAAGATCGGTATCTCGACGCCGTCGAAGCCCGTCGCCTTGATGTCGCGAAGCAGCGGCTCGTGCTTTTTCGATACCGCTGTCGTCCACAAGAACATGCACATGCCGATTTTCATCGACGCCCTCCCCCCGTTTGATCCCCCGGATCATTTTTGTTTTAGAGCTTCGTCCACGCTCCATTCTTCTTCGAGGATTTCACACAGGCCTCGATGAAGGCCATGCCTTCGACGCCATCCTGGATGGTCGGAAAGACGACGTCCCTGGCCGGCTTGCCACCCTTCTTGCGCGCCGCGCGGATGGCGCGTGCAGCCTCCTGATAGATATTGGCGAAACCTTCGAGATAGCCCTCGGGATGGCCTGACGGCACGCGGCTGACACGGCCCGCCACCGGCAGCGCGCCGGCGCCGTTGCGGGTGATCAACTGCTTGGGCTGGCCGAACGGCGTGTACCAGAGGTAGTTCGGATCGGCCTGCACCCATTCCAGCCCGCCCTTCGAGCCATAGATGCGCAGCTTCAGCCCGTTCTCATGGCCCGGCGCCACCTGGCTGGCCCAGATCATGCCCTTGGCCGGGTGCGTCTTGCCGGTGGGCTTGAAGCGCAGCATGACGTTGACATTGTCGTCGAGCAGCCGCCCCGGCACGAAGGCATCGAGATCGGCCGACAGCGAATCCAGCTCCAGCCCGGAGACGAAGCGGGCGAGATTGTAGGCATGGGTGCCGATGTCGCCCAGCGCGCCGCCGGCGCCCGCCTGCTTGGGATCGCCGCGCCATGAGGCCTGCTTCTGGCCGGTGGCGGCGAGATCCTCGGTCAGCCAGTCCTGCGGGTATTCCGACTGCACGATGCGGATGTCGCCAAGCACGCCCTTGGCCACCATTTCGCGTGCCTGCCGCACCATCGGATAGGCGGTGTAGTTGTGGGTGAGCACGAACACCTTGCCGGTCTTTTCGACGACTGCCGCGAGCTTTTTCGCCTCGGCCAGTGTCGTCGCCAGCGGCTTGTCGCAGATCACGTGGATGCCGGCCTCGAGGAAGGCCTTGGCAGCCGGCACATGGACATTGTTGGGCGTGACGATGGCCACCGCCTCGATGCCGTCGGGGCGCTTGGCCTCGGCCTTGGCCATCTCGGCATAGGAAGCGTAGCTGCGGTCCGGATCGAGCCCGAGTTCCGCGGCCGAAGCCCTGGCGCGTTCGGGGTTCGCCGACAGCGCACCAGCCACCAGCACGAACTCATTGTCCAGGCGCGCCGCGATGCGGTGCACCGCGCCGATGAAGGCGCCTTGCCCGCCGCCGACCATGCCGTAGCGGATCGGGCCGCCTCCCGTTTCCGATTTCGATGCGCCGACCATGTTTTGTCCCTCGTGTCTTGGATGCTCCTCCCCTCCGGGGAGGAAAGCTGTGTTAGATTCCCATCATCGCGCGCAGGACTTTCTTGTCCGTCGCGCCGCCGGCGAAATCGTCGAATGCCTTTTCCGTCACGCGGATGATGTGGTGCTGAATGAAGGGCGCCCCTTCGGCTGCTCCATCCTCCGGGTGCTTCAGGCAGCACTCCCATTCCAGCACCGCCCAGGAATCATAATTGTACTGCGTCAGCTTGGAGAAGATGCCGCCGAAATCCACCTGCCCGTCGCCGAGCGAGCGGAACCGGCCGGCACGGTTGGTCCAGCTCTGATAGCCGGAATACACACCTTGCCGCCCGGTCGGGTTGAACTCGGCGTCCTTGACGTGGAAGGCCTTGATACGCTCGTGATAGATGTCGATGAATTCGAGATAGTCGAGTTGCTGCAAAAGGAAGTGCGAGGGGTCGTAGTTGATGTTGCAGCGCTTGTGGCCGCCGACCGCATCGAGGAACATCTCGAAGGTGGCGCCGTCGAACACGTCCTCGCAGGGGTGAATTTCGTAGCCGACATCGACGCCATTGTCCTCATAGACATCGAGGATCGGCTTCCATCGCTTGCCGAGCTCGCCAAAGGCCTCCTCGATCAGTCCGGCCGGCCGCTGCGGAAAGGGATAGAGGTAAGGGAAAGCCAGCGAGCCGGTGAACGATACCGAAGCATTCAGCCCAAGATTGCGCGACGCCTTGGCGCCGAACTTCATCTGCTCGACCGCCCATGCCTGCCGCGCCTTTGGGTTGTTGTGGACCGAGGCTGGCGCGAAGCCATCCATCTGGGCGTCATAGGCTGGATGCACCGCCACCAACTGTCCCTGCAGATGCGTCGACAATTCGGTGATCTCGACGCCGGCATCGGCGCAGACGCCCTTCACCTCGTCGCAATAGGCCTTGGAAGACGCCGCTTTCCCGAGGTCGAACAGGCGCGCGTCCCAGGTCGGGATCTGCACGCCCTTATAACCGAGACCGGCGGCCCATTTGGTGATCGCTGCCAGCGAATTGAACGGCGCTGCGTCACCCGCGAACTGCGCCAGAAACAGTCCGGGGCCCTTCATTGTCGTCGGCATCGGCATCCTCCCTCATTATGTGGCGACCAAGCATAGCGCCGATTGGAAGCAGGGCCAGCCACTTTGGTCTTTTTGCATCGGGCGCTTTGCAGGCACTGCCATTCTGGTATTACCAAATCGGGGAATTTGGTCAAGCCTGACACTGCATCAGCCGAGCTCGCCGGGCGCCCGGCGCATTGGCATATATCACAATATAATCAACGTAATAATTCGCGCAGCAAGTTGCACATCCGCGCTTCTTGCCGTTCCAGACAATTTGCTGTAGACCTCACTTCAGGCCCAATTGGTCGAACCAGTTAGCAGGAAAAGGCTGGGGATGCCTTGGGGAGGAATCCTTGCGCCGCCTTTCGGCGACGCATGTCGAAGGCAAACGATACGGACGAATTTGGGAAGGACAGACCATGCATCTTTCGACGCACAACTGGATGCGGGCGGAACCATTGGAAACGACGCTAAGGCGCATCAAGAAGTTCGGCTACGAGTCGATCGAGATTTCCGGCGAGCCCGAGCAGTACAAGACCAAGGAGACGCGGGCGCTGTTGAAGGAGCATGGCATTCGCTGCTGGGGCGCGGTGACCTTGATGCTGGGCGAACGCAACCTTGCCGCCAAGAACCAGGGGCAGCGCGAGCGCTCCGTGCAGTACGTCAAGGACGTGCTGACCATGGTCAGCGAGCTCGATGGCGAGATCATCACGCTCGTCCCCGCGACGGTCGGCAAGGTCGTGCCGGACGGCACCGAGGAAGAGGAATGGAAATGGGTGGTCGACGCGACCCGCGAATGCTTCACCCATGCCAAGAAGGTCGGCGTCAAGATCGCCGTTGAGCCGCTCAATCGCTTCGAGACCTATCTGTTCAATCGTGGCGCCCAGGCGCTGGCGCTGGCCGACGCGGTCAGCCCCGAATGCGGCGTCTGCCTTGACGCCTACCACATCCATATGGAGGAATTTAACGTCTACGACGCCATCCGTAAGGTTGGAAAGCGCTTGTTCGACTTCCATGTCGCCGACAACAACCGCTTCGCGGCCGGCCTCGGCCAGATCGATTGGCCGAAGATCGTCGCCACCCTGAAGGAAGTCGGCTACGACGGCGCGCTGACCAATGAATTCGTCGCCCCGGTCGACCGCACGCCGGCGGCACCCTATCCCGAAATGGTCGAGCGCCACCCGGTCGATATCTCGCCTGAGCAGCTGAAGTTCATCCAGGACCACGGCTCAAGCGTGCTGACCGAGAAATTCTACACCGACCAGATGCGCATCACCGCCGAAACGCTGCTGCCTCTGATCAAGTAGTCGACGACTGTTGGGAAACTTGCCCTTTCGGCCTGACCGGGCGGCGGGGCTGGGGAAAAATATGCGCATCAAGACCGTCCAAGCCTGGTGGGTCCGCATCCCGATCGAAGCCGCTCGGCAGCACCGCAGCGACTTCGGTCAGGTGACGACCTTTGACGCCGCCATCCTGCGCATCGAAACCGATGACGGACTGGTCGGCTGGGGCGAAGGCAAGAACGCCGCCGGCAGCGCCGGCAGCTACGGCGCCCTCGTTCACATGCTCAACCAGGAGGTCGGGCCGCAGCTGATCGGCCGCGATCCGGCCGACATCGGCATCATCTGGGAAATGCTCTACAACGGCGTGCGCCACGACAGTGCCGCCCGCGCCGGCCACGCCATGCCGCAACTGGCGCGGCGCGGCATGAGCGTCGCCGCCATCAGCGCCGTTGACATCGCCCTTTGGGATATCCTGGGCAAGTCGCTCGGCCAGCCGGTGTGGCGGCTGCTCGGCGGCCGCAAGGTCGACCGTATGCAGGCCTATGCTTCGGGCGGCTGGGCGTCCGCCGATGCGATCGGCGAGCAGTTGAAATCCTACATCGCCCGGGGCGGCTTCAAGGCGCTGAAGATGCGGGTAGGCGCCATGGATGGCGCCGCGCACGTCTCGGCGGACCGTGTCCGCGCCGCGCGCCAGACACTCGGTCCCGACGTCGAGCTGATGGTCGACGCTCACGGCACCTATACCGTGGCGGAGGCCAAGCGCTTCATCCACCTCGTCAACGACCTCGACCTCGCCTGGTTCGAGGAACCGGTGATCGCCGATGACAAGCCGGGCATGGCGGAAGTGCGTGCCTCCGGCGCCGTGCCGATCGCCACCGGCGAAAGCGAGGCGACGCGCTATGCCTTCCGCGACCTTGCCGTGCTCAAGGCTGCCGACATTTTCCAGCCCGATCCCGCCTTTTGCGGCGGCATCAGCGAGGCGATGAAGATCGGCACCATCGCCAGCGCCTTCAATCTGCGCTTTGCGCCGCATCTGTGGGCCGGCGCGCCCTGCTTCTTCGCCGGGCTGCATGTCTGCGCCGCCTCGCCGTCGAGTTTCACCGTCGAATATTCGCTCGGCGCCAACCCGATGATACACGATCTGATCGAAGAGACTGTCGAAGCACAGGACGGTATGATAGCGATCCCGGAAAAGCCGGGATTGGGATTCACCGTGTCTGAGCGATTCCTGGAGGCGCACGCGCAACGCAATTGACGATGAAAGAAAAGAACCTTCTCGCGGAACTCGCGGCCTATCTGTTTTCCCACTCGGACAAGGAGAGCGGCCGCACCCCTTCCGAACGTGAGCTGGCGGAGCATTTCGCCGTGAGCCGCGGCCAGATCCGCGAGGCGCTGGCCATCCTCGAAGCCATGCGCATCGTCGAGCGGCGCGCCAAATCCGGCATCTACATCGACACCAAGCAGGCCAGCGTCGAGGCGCTGGCGCTATTCGCGCGCGCCGGCCTGCCGCTCGACCCCTTGCAGATCTACGAGACAGTCGAATTGCGCAAGATCCACGAGATCAAGGCCGCCGAACTTGCCTGCTCGCGCGCCACCGAGGAGAATTTCGAGCGGCTGCGCGAGATCCTCAAGGCTTCCGAGGAACGCATCGCCGCGGGCGAAGGTCTGGCCAAGGAGGACCGCGAATTTCACCTGGAGATCGTGCGCGCCACCAAGAACAGCGTCTTCCACAACATCTGCAGCGTCTACTATCTGATGGGCGAACAGCGCCTGCCGATCTACTTCAATGACCCGGAACGCAGCGTGCGTTCGCATGCCGAGCATGTGCAGATCTACGAGGCGCTGCTGCGCCGCGACGGCAACCTTGCCCAGGCGCTGATGAGCGCCCATCTGCAAGGGGCGGAGAGCTACTGGAAGGGCCTGATCGAAGGCGGCAAGGCGAGTGCGGCCGCGAGCCCGGCGCTCGAAAAGGCCTGAGAATGGCCCAGACCGTGCCGAAGATCCTGTCGACCCATCCGCTGCACCCGCGCGCCTCGGCCAGGCTCGCCGGCGCCGGCCAGCTTGTCGTCGCATCGGCGCTCGATCCCGCCACCTTGACCCGGGAGGCCAAGGACGCCGACATCGTCATCGTGCGCGCACCCCTGCCGCCGGCGCTGTTCGAGGGCGCCTGGAAGCTGAGGGCCGCGATCCGCCATGGCGCCGGGCTCGACATGATCCCCATGGAGGCCGCGACGGCGGCCGGCGTACTGGTGGCCAATGTGCCGGCGGCCAATGCCCGTTCGGTTGCAGAACACGTCATGTTCGCCGCCCTTGCGCTGCTGCGGCAATTCCGCAGGGTCGACCGCGACCTGCGCGCCAAAGGCTGGCTCGCCGGGCGCGAGCACGCCAATGCCAACATCGAACTTGCCGGCAAGACCATCGGCATCGTCGGCCTTGGCGCCGTCGGCCAGGCCGTCGGCCATATCGCCGCGCACGGTTTCGACCTGAAAGTGGTGGCAACGACGCGCAGCATGCAGCCGGCGCCCGAGAAAGTCGGCTTCCTGTCGATCGACGCGCTGGTCGAGCAGAGCGACATCATCGTTTTGTGCTGCCCGCTGACGCCGGAGACGCGCGGCCTGATCAGCCGCGAGCGCATCGCGCGCATGAAACCCAATGCGCTTTTGATCAACGTTTCGCGTGGCCCGGTCGTCGATGACGACGCCCTGATCGACGCCTTGCGGGAGCACCGCATCGGCGGTGCGGCGCTCGACGTGTTTTCGACGCAGCCGCTGCCGTCAAATCATCCCTATTTCGGTTTCGACAACGTCATCATCACCCCGCATATGGCAGGCATTACCGAGGAATCGATGATGCGCATGGGCATCGGCGCGGCGGGCGAAGCCCTGCTGGTGCTGGACGGCAAGCTGCCGGTCAATCTGCGCAATCCGGAAGCGGTCGATCATTACCGCAGGCGGTTTCCGCTCGCCCTGTAGCAATCGCGGTTTCGCCCCAATTCTCCGCGACGTTTGGAGCCATGCCCGGTCTTCGTCTCGCATTCCTGATTGCCGCAGCCTCGTCCATCGGCGCCCTGCCGGCATTCGCCACGGCCGACAGCAGCTATGTCTATTGCGACAATGGGTTGCGCTGCTTCAAACAGCCTTGCCCGTCGAACAGCGCACTCGACCTTGCCACGGGCAAGGTTATCAAGGGTGTATCGATCGACACCAGTCGATTGCCGCAGGCCGACAAGGCGATAACGGATCAGTCCGACGTGCTCTACACCGGGAAGATCGTCGTCAGAGGCTTGATCGAGCAACGCACCCAGACCATCACCGGCAAGGATTACAGCCTGCCCTGGCTGATCGCGATGCGCATCGCGCGCACCGCCAAGGACAGCGAACGCAAACACTGTTCCTCGCCCTGATCCGCCAATCGCCGATCATCCGGCCAGCAGCCTCTCCACTTCGGCGGCGATCCGCAGCAGACGCCGGTCATGGCCGTTGCGCGCGACCAGCATCAGTCCCGCCGGCAGCGCCATGCCGGGCATCGGCAGCGAGATCGCGCAGAGATCGAACTGGTTGGCGACCTGCGTGTTGCGCAGAAGCAGGCCTTCGACATGGTCGCGCAACTCGGCATCCCCGGCCAGGGAAACAATGGCCGGCGCCGTCACCGGCGTGGTTGGCAGTGCCAGCACATCGACCGATGCCAACCGCTCGTCCATGGCGGCTGCCAGGGCGGCACGGCGGCGCAAGGCTCGGATATAGACCGGCGTCGGCAGCATTGCCGCCCGAGACAAGGGGCCGCTGACATGCGGGTCGACCGGCACCGATGCCCCCGTCGCCAGCCAGTCGGCATGAACCTCGGCTCCTTCCATGGCGGCGATCGAGCCGCGCTTGGTGGCGGTCCTGAGCTCCGCGATCATGTCGTCGATCACCAGATCCGCCATGCGCGCGCCGGCTTGTTCGATCTTGCCGAGACAACGCTCGAACGCCACGGCAATCTCACCTTCGGTGTCGCCGAAAAGAACGCCGCGCGGCACACCGACCCGAAGTCCCGCGAGCGATATGGCCGTCGGTTCGGCCGGCACGTCGCCGGCCAGCACCGCGTCTGCGGCGGCACATTGCGCGACGGTCCGGGCAAGCGGCCCGATCGAGTCCAAGGTGCCGGACAGCGGAAAGGTGCCGGTCAGCGGCACCCGCCGCGCTGTAGGCTTGAAACCAACCACACCATTGAGCGCCGCCGGAATGCGGATCGACCCGCCGGTGTCGGAACCGATGGAGATATCGCTCGTCCCCTCACCGACTGAAACGCCGGCGCCCGAGGACGAACCGCCGGGAATACGGCCGGCATCGGCGGCATTGCCCGGCGTGCCATAGTGCATGTTGTCGCCGATCGCCGTGAAGGCGAATTCGGTCATGTTGGTCTTGCCTATGATGACGGCACCGGCTTGCCGAAGCCGGCTGACGATGGCGGCGTCGCGCGCGGCGGGCGTAGCGGTCTTCCGCATCAGCGAGCCGGCCGTGGTCGCCTCGCCGGCGACATCGAACAGATCCTTGACCGAGACGATCGTGCCGTCGAGCGGTCCGAGCGTCACGAGTGCCCGGCGGCGGGCGTCGCTGGCATCAGCCGCCGCCCGCGCAGCCGCGATATAGAGCTTGGTGAAGACCTTTTCGTCGGCCGCGCGATTGGCAAGACGTGACAGGATGATTTCGAGACGGTCGCGGATGGATTGCATGTCGATGTCGGACTCCGTCAGGATGCAACGTCTTAAGGCAGGCAGTCGGTTGGACCTGCGAAAGGGATAACCGGCCGGCGTACCTTTGCACCTGCCAGCGATAGGAAGATACCGATGCTCTACAAAGGCAGCTGTCATTGCGGCAAGATCGCCTTCGAATTCAAGGCGGAACTGACCGGTGCGGTACGTTGCAATTGTTCGATCTGCTCGCGCAAGGGCGCGCTCTTATGCGCCATCCCGCATGAGAAACTGACGATCCTGGCCTGGGGCGATGACCTGGGCACCTACACATTCGGCAACCACGCCATGGCGCACCGCTTCTGCCGCACCTGCGGCATCCATCCTTTCGCCGAGGACGTCCGGGAAGGCGCTGAGCGCAGCGCCTATATCAACCTCAACTGCGTCGCCGACATCGACCCATCCACCTTGTCGATCTTCGACTTCGACGGGCGTTCGGCTTGAGCGGGTCCGGAGTGCTTTACCGGTAACCCGTTGCGTCGGCGGGTTTGCCGGCGTCCTGGACTTCCGGCAGGTAGCGCCAGGCATCGGGCCGCGAACCGTCGAGATCGGTAAAGCCGTAGACCTGCGCCAGCCCGCCGCTGGACAGCGACTGCCCGTTCCAGCGCGAACGGTCCGGATCCGCCGCCAAAGCTACGACGGCACGGCCGACAAAGCGCGGCGTCTCCGAAATGACGAAATGCGGAACCTTTGCCGTGGCATCGCGCCAATTCTCCTCGAGCACCCCAAAAGCCTCCAGCATCATCTCCGACCGCAGCCAGCCCGGCGTCAAAGAGACTGACGTGGCGCCGTGTTTGGCAAGATCCTTGGCGTGAGCCCACGCCATGCGGTTCACCGCGACCTTGGCAAGGTCATAGAATGGCGACAGGCGGTAATGCTCGGCATTGTATTCGGCCGTGCCGTCGGTGACTTCGACCAGCAGTCCACCCGGCTGCTCGATCATGAGCGGCAGCGCATGGTGGGCGGTGATCAGGTGTGTGTCGATGGCCAGACGCAGCATGCGCAAGCCATTGTCCAGATCGTGCTCCCAGACAGCCTTGTCCCATTCGAACAGCTTTTCACCGCCCCAGATGTCGTTGACCAGTATGTCGAGACGGCCCTGTTCCTTGCGGATGCGCTCGACCAGCCCACGCACGTCGTCGGCCACGAGATGATCGACTTGCATGGCGATGCCCCTGCCGCCGTTCGCCGTGACCAGTTCCGCCGTCTCCTCGATTGTTTCTGGCCGGGCATATTCGGATTGCTGGGCACGTGTGCTCCGCCCGGTGACATAGACAGTGGCGCCGGCAGCACCGAGTTCGACCGCTATGCCGCGTCCGGCGCCTCGCGTGCCGCCGGCGACCAGGGCAACTTTTCCTTGCAACGTCATTGAACTCTCCGAAGAACGATAACATCGATGAAATCCGAGCTGGCCCGCGCCGCTCGCATCATATATAAATGATCATTCGGTTATATCAGGATGTCAAGGTGACCCGACCCAAAACCCAGTCCGACGAACAGGTGCTGGAAGCCGCATTGCGATTGATCCACGAGCATGGCCCGGAGGCGCTCACCTTCGAGCGCCTGGCGAAATCCTGTGGCCTCTCCGGTGCGACCCTGGTGCAACGCTTCGGGAATAAGGCACGGTTGAAGCAGCGCACACTGCTGCATGCCTGGGACGGTCTTGACGACAAGACCAGGACGCTGGCGACCGCCGTTCCAAGAACGCCTGCCGGTGCAATCGAATTGCTGGTGGCGCTGTCGCAGGGCTATGGCGGCATCGAATCCTATGCCCAGGGCCTGCTCGTCCTGCGCGAGGATCTGCGTGACCCCATGCTCAGGGCGCGCGGTGCCGCTTGGAAAACAACCCTGTGCAATGCCCTCGCGGCTTGCTTTGCCGGAACGCCCGGCTCCCCGCAGGACATCGGCCTGCTGATGGCGTCGCATTGGCAGGGATCGTTGCTGTGGTGGAGTTTCGATCCGACGATCGAAGTCACCATCTACGTCGACAACAGCCTCATCCGCTTCGTTGCCGCCATCACGACGGCAGCGGCCCGAAAACCATGATGGTTCTCGGACCGCTGGATAGCTCGGGGATGAAGGACTACGCGGCCTGCTTCGGGCCGCGCAGGAACACAACGATGGCCGCCAGCAGGGTTGCGATGCCGCAATAGGCGAAGGCGCTGGCCACGCCGGCATGGTCGACCAGCAGACCGCCGAAGACGGCGCCCAGCGCGATCGCCACCTGGAAAGTCGCCACCATCAAGCCGCCGGCGCTTTCGGCTTGGTCGGGCGCCGCCCGAACCAGCCAGCTCTGCAGCCCGACCGGCACCGCGCCGAAGGCAAAGCCCCAGGCGGCCACGGCGGCCGCGGCGACCGTCGGCGAGGCGCCAAGGATTAGCATCAAGGCGGCCGCAAGCGCGATCAGCAGGGGCGCCAGCGCCACGGCTGTCTTGAGGTTGCGCTCAGCCAGGAAGCCGCCGGCGATATTGCCGAAGAACCCGCCAATGCCATAGGCCAGAAGCACCAACGAGATCGTCCCGATGTCGAGCACCGGCACCTCTTCGAGAAAGGGGCGCACATAGGTGAAGCCGGCAAAGTGCCCCGAAGCGACCAGTAGCACGACCAGCAGGGCCACCCGGATCGACGGCCGCTTCAAAACATCAAGCAAGGTCCGGAAACTCGCGACACCCACCGGCGGCAGCTTCGGAATCGTGGCCAATTGCACCAGCAGCGCCAGGGCACCGACGGTGGTCGCGATCATGAAGGCCGTGCGCCAACCCCAGATGTTGCCGACATAGGCCCCGACCGGGGCGGCGGTGACGGTGGCCAGCGAAACGCCGGTCAGGATGATCGACATGGCGCGCGGCATCAGCCGCATCGGCACCAGCCGCAGCGCCATGGCCGCCGACATCGCCCAGAAGCCACCCAGCGCCACGCCCAGCACCACGCGGGCCAGCAGAAGCATGGGCAGCGACGCGGCAAAGGTGGCGAGAAGGTTCGACAGGATGAGGAACGAAGTCAGCATCCACATCACCAGCCTGCGGTCCATGCGCCTTGTAATGATTGCCATGGTGGGCGCGGCAATGGCGCCGACGATGGCGGTTGCGGTCACCGCTTGCCCCGCGACACCTTCGGTGACGCCGAGATCGTGCGCCATCGGCGTAAGCAGGCTGGCGGGCAGGAATTCGGCGGTGACGAGACCGAAAACGCCAAGTGCCAGCGAAACCACGGCGCCCCAGGCCGGATCGGCTCGTTCATCGCTGTCAGCAGGGTTCAGAAGTGCGGCGTCGACGACGCCCGTTGTGGGATCGGCCATGGTCAGTCTCCGGTCTGTTTGCACCGCCACATAGGAAATGACCGCCTCGGGCTTCCACCCGATCCATGCCTTGCGATCACCGCTTACCATGGGGACGGTCTGCTATTTGTTTGCGACGCAGCATTTGGCTGCAGTGCAACATAGGGAATGACGCCCTGGAGTTTCCATGCTAGAAACCCCATAATGTTTGACCATTCGTCCAAAATTCCGGTCACCGGCGACCCGCTTACGGACATACTGCGCGGCCTGCGCCTCGATGGTGTCGAGTACGGCCGCTGCGAGATGAAAGAGCCTTGGGGCATCCAGTTTCCGGCTCAGCCAGGCGCCCGTTTTCACTTCATCGGCCGCAAGGGCTGCTGGCTGAAGCAGCCCTCCGGAGAATGGGTCGAGCTCAATGCCGGCGATTCGGTGCTGCTGCCGCGCGGCGAGGCCCATGTACTGGCCAGCGAACCCGGTGCGAAGGCCTGGCCGATCCATGGCTACCAGCTCGAGGAAGTCTGCAAGGACGTCTATTGCACATCGAACGCAGAGATGTGCGACAAGGATTGCCAGCCGGGAACGCTGCTGTTCTGCGCCGCGATGTATTTCAACCTCGATGGCCTGCATCCGCTGCTCGGCATGATGCCGGACGTGATGCGCTCGCATGAGCTGGAAGCCTATGAGCCGGGCATTCCACATCTGCTGGAGTCGATGGCACGCGAAGTGACAATGGAGCGCGTCGGCTCCGGCGGCATCCTGGCGCGGCTGGCCGATGTGCTGGCCGCCACCGTCATCCGCTCATGGGTCGAGCGTGGCTGCGGCGATTCGTCCGGCTGGATCGCGGCGGTCCGGGACCGCGACATCGGCCGCGTGTTGGCCGCAATCCATCTCGAACCCGACCATGACTGGACGGTCGAGTCGCTGGCCCGGATGATGGGTGCTTCGCGCTCGGGCTTCGCCGAGCGCTTCGCCACCATCGTCGGCGAAACGCCGGCAAAATATGTCACCCAGGTCCGGATGCATCAGGCGCGGCAATGGCTGGTCCGCGACCGGATGAAGATCTCGGTCGTTGCCGCACGCCTCGGCTATGAATCGGACGCCGCCTTCAGCCGTGCCTTCAAGCGTGTCATCGGTTCGGCGCCCAGCCATCTGCGGGCCGAGGAGCAGGCCGACATCCGCAAGGCCGGGTAACGCATCTCGGCCGTGACGGACGGTCGATTGCACGCTAAAAGCCAGGCATGGATTTCACATCATCCGAGGGTGTCTCGCCGGCATCAGGCGGCCCGCTGACCGACATATTGAGAGGATTGCGGCTTGATGGCGTCGATTATGGCCGCTGCGACCTTGGCGAGCCGTGGGCGGTGCTCTTTCCAGCCCAGGAGGCGGCACGTTTCCACTTCATCGGCCGGCGCGGATGCTGGCTGTTTTCGCCGTCCCGGCAATGGCAGGAACTGAAAGCCGACGATGCGCTGTTGTTGCCGCGCGGCGCCGAACACATCCTTGCCAGTGCGCCGGGCGTCCATGCCGTGCCGATCGAAAGCTACAGCATCGAGCCTTTGCAGGACAATGTCTACGCCGTCTCGAACGGCGGCTACGGCGCCAAGACGCAGCTGTTTTGCGGCAGCATGCACTTCAATCTGGGTGGATCGCATCCTGTGCTCGCCATGATGCCGGACATGATGCGCGCCCGGGACTTGATGGCCGACGAGCCGGGCATTCCGCACCTTCTGGAAGCCATGGCCAGCGAAGTGACCGGCAATCGCGCCGGCTCGGGCGGCATACTGGCGCGTCTGGCCGACGTATTGGCCGCAAGCATTATCCGGTCATGGGTGGAGAACGGCGGCGACGGTACCACCGGCTGGATCGCCGCGATCAGGGACCGGGACATCGGCCGCGTGCTGGTGGCCATTCATCGCCAGCCCCACCGGAACTGGACCGTCGAAGCCCTGGCCCGCGAAATGGGGGCCTCACGTTCGGCCTTCGCCGAACGGTTCACGGCAATCGTCGGCGAAACGCCGGCGAGATATATCGCCCGGCTGCGCATGCACCAGGCGCGACAGTGGCTGATCGAAGACCGGATGCGGGTATCCGTGGTGGCCGCCAGACTGGGCTACGAGTCCGAGGCTTCGTTCAGCCGGGCGTTCAAGCGGATCGTCGGCACGGCGCCCAGCCATTTGCGCCCCGTCAACGGCACCTCCGACGAACGCTGAGGCAGCACGCACCTTGCCGTGTTGAATTGCTGGATGAATTGCCAAGTCTTCCGGACGCCGTGTCATTGCCGGGCCGGCTGCATGCAATAGCCTGCCTGTCCCAACAGTGAGCGGGTCGATTCAAGGAGATATGCCATGCCAATTCATCTGAGGTTCCTAACGCTCGCCAGCATGTTCGTCGTCTCCGGCCAGGCCTTCGCCCTCGAGGACAGCTATCTTCCGGCCAACAAGATCCCCTATGTCGCCGAGGCGCCGGACCAGCCGCAGCGTCTCGGACCGCTATGGGGCGAAAGGGCCAAGGGCCCTGCAGGCACGCTGCTGAAAGTCCCAGGCAAATGGCGCGCTCCTGTTCACGCGCACACCGCCGACTATCGCGCGGTGGTCATCAAGGGTCTGTGGGCGCATTGGCAGATGCAAGGCGGCGAGGCGACCAAGGTCGAACTGCCTCCGGGATCCTATTGGACCCAGAAGGCCAACGAGATGCATGACGACGCCTGCCTGTCCGATACGGAGTGCGTGATCTTGCTGATCAACGACATGCCTTACGAGACCTACCTGGCGAAGTAACCGGACGCTCTATCCGGCGTGGCGCAAGCTGACACCGCTGCCCTTGTCGAACAGCACCACCTTGTCCGGGTTCCAGGCAAAGCGCACCGGCTGCTCGATGGCGACATCTGTCCTTGCCGGCACAGTGGCGCGCAACATGGTGTCGCCGACGCGCAGCGTCAGGATCTTTTCGACGCCATGGTTCTCGACATCATGGACGCGCGCCTCGACGGGCGCGCCGCTCTCGAGATGGACGTCTTCGGGACGGATGCCGAAGACGAGCGGGCGACCGTCGGTCGCCGAAGTCGCCTTGGCCCCCCCTGAAAAGGGCAGTTCGAAATTCAGCGGCGCCATCACCGCGCGGCCATTGACCAGCTTGCCGTCGATGAGGTTCATCGGCGGCGAGCCGACGAAGCTCGCCACATAGGTGTCGCGCGGATTGTTGTAGATCTCGTGCGGCGTGCCGGTCTGCACGATGCGGCCATGATTAAGTACCCCCACCTTGTCGCCCATCGACATCGCCTCGATCTGGTCATGGGTAACGAACAGGAAGGTGGCGCCGAGCTGTATCTGCAGGTTCTTCAGTTCCGTGCGCAGCGCCTCGCGCAGCTTGGCGTCGAGCGCCGACAGCGGTTCGTCCATCAGGAACACGCGCGGCTTGCGCACGATGGCGCGGCCGATCGACACGCGCTGCATTTCGCCGCCTGAGAGCCGGTCGGTCTTGCGGTCAAGCAGATGTTCGATGCGCAGCGTACGGGCCGCGCGGTCGACGCGGTCCTTGATCTCGGCATCGGGCAGCCTGCGGATCTTGGGCTTCAGCGGAAATTCGAGATTCTCGCGCACCGTGTAGCGCGGATAGAGCGAGTACTGCTGCAGCACCAGCGCCACGTCGCGCTCGGCCGCGCCCCAGTCGGCAACGTCGACGCCGTCGATGAGGACTTGGCCTTCGCTGGGTTTTTCGAGGCCGGCAATCAGCCGCAGCGTCGTCGTCTTGCCGGCTCCCGTCTCGCCCAGCAGCACGAAGAACTCGCCGTCGGCGATGTCGAGATCGAGCCCGGTCAACGCAGTATGGTTGACGAAATTCTTGGAGATGTTCTTGAGCTGGATATGGGCCATCAGAGCCTCACCTCAAGCGACTTGCCGCTTGCCTTGTCGAAGAAATGCGCCTGGGTGGGATCGATCCGGGCAAAGACCCTCTCGCCGGGGCCCGAGATGAAGCCGCTCTTCGTGCGGGCCCGCAGCATGTTGGAGCCGACCTTCAGGTCGACGATGTCAAAGGAGCCGAGCGGTTCGACGATCTGCGTCTCGACGGCCATGAAACCGTCGGCCGCCTCACGGCGAACAAGCACGCCTTCCGGCCGGATGCCGAGCGCCAGCTGACCGCCGGCATGGCCGTTGAGTTTCGACAGCAGCGCGCGAGGAAACTCAAAGCCGGTGGCCGCGTCGCCGAGCGTCACCGATACGGACGCGGCTTTCTCGGCCACCGCCGCGTCGGCGACATTCATCACCGGGCTGCCGACGAATTGCGCCACGAACAGATTGGCCGGGCGAGAATAGACCTCGTCGGGTGAGCCGACCTGCTGCAGCACGCCTTCATGCATGATGACGATGCGGTCGGCGAGGCTCATCGCCTCGATCTGGTCGTGCGTGACATAGATGGTGGTCGAGCCCTGCTTGATGTGCAGCCGCTTGATCTCGGCCCGCATCTCCTCGCGCAGCTTGGCATCGAGCGCGCCGATCGGCTCGTCCATCAGCATCGCCTTCGGCCGCCGCACCAGCGCCCGGCCGATGGCGACGCGCTGCATGTCGCCGCCGGACAGCGCCGACGGCTTCTTGCCTAGCAGATCCGTTATCTGCAGCGTCTTGGCGACCGAACGCACCTCGCTGTCGATCTCCGACTTGCTCTTGCGCGTGGCGCGCAACGGGAAGGCGATGTTCTCGTAGACGCTCATATGCGGATAGAGCGAGAACGACTGGAACACCATGGCGATGTCTCGGTCAGCCGCCTTCAGGTGCTGGACCGGCTTGCCGTCGATGAGGATGTCGCCCTCGTCGATCGTTTCCAGCCCGGCGATCGCGCGCAGGGTCGTCGTCTTGCCGCAGCCCGATTGGCCGAGCAGCACGATGAACTCATTGTCCGATATCTTGAGGTTGAGGTCCTTGATGACCTGGACAGCGCCAAAGAATTTCTGGACGCCGCGAAGCTCGATCTGGGTCAATGCTGTGCTCCCGGATTTCGCGCGGCATGACCGGTGCCGGCCTCCTCCTCAGGCGCGATCTTCGAAGTGATGTTGAAGCCGATCAGCCCGATCAAGATGATGGTCAGGCCATAGGTGTGCAGCACCATGTTCCAGGGCTGGCAGAGTGCCACGATGCCGAGCACCATGAGCACTTGCGAACCGGGCTCCAGATATTTCTGATTGATGGCGCGAAAGCTCATTTGCGGATTGCTCCGAAGGACATGCCGCGCAACAGATGGTTGCGGAGCAGGAAGGTGAAGATCGCGACCGGCAGCAGGAACAGGAAGGTTCCGGCGGCGATCACCGTCCAGTCCGGCAGGCCGGAGCCGACCTGGCTGGGAATGAAGGGCGGGGCTGTCTGGGCGCGACGATTGGTCATGATCAGCGCGAAGGCATACTCGTTCCACGCCGTGATGAAGCAGAACACGGCAGTGGCGGCGATGCCGGTGGCGGCCTCGGGTAGCACGATCTTGAAGAAGGCTTCCATGCGCGTATAGCCGTCGACAAGCGCCGCCTCCTCATATTCCTTCGGGATTTCGTCCATGAAACCCTTCATCAGCCATACCGAGAAGGACAGGTTGAAGGCGGTGTAGAGGATGATCAGGCCGACATGGGTGTCGTTGAGGCCGACCGCGCGGTACATCAGGAACATCGGGATCGCCACCACCACTGGCGGCAGCATGCGTGTCGACAGGATGAAGAAGAGCAGATCCGCCTCCCCCTTCACCTTGAAGCGTGAGAAGCCATAGGCGGTGAACGTACCCATGCCGACCGCCAGAACCGTCGAGGTGATGGCGATAATCAGCGAGTTCAGGAAGCGGCTGGGATAGCCCGACCACTGCACCTGGCCTTTGCCATCGCGCACGATCTTCTCGCCGCCATCGAAAACGACGCGCTCCCACCACGGCGCCGCCGCGTATTCTTCCGGTGTCGGCGGGCTGCGCAATTGCGAGCGCTTGGTGAACAGCTTCACGAACGGCGAAATTTCCGGCTGGAAGACGACCGTCGGCGGGATGGTGGTGGCCAGGTTGCGCGGCTTGAATGCCGTCGAGGCGATCCAGTAGATCGGCGCGAGGAAGATGATCGTCACCAACAGCACGGCGACGATGGCGACGCGGTTGAAGCCGATTTCGGAAGAAGTGCGGACTGCCGCCATCTCAGCGCTCCTTCACCTTGTTGAGGTACTTGACGTAGATGTTGGTGATGGCCAGCACCATGATCAGCACGATGTAGGCCATCGCGCAGGAACGCCCGGTCTGCCATTCCTGGAACGCCATCTTGTAGAGCCGGATCGAGATCAGTTCGGCCGTCGGCTGGCTGGTCAGGATGTAGGCGAGGTCGAAGGTCTTGAACGCTTCCATGGTGCGGAAGATGACCGCGATCATCAGGATCGGCGCCACCAGCGGCAGCGTGATACGGAAGAAGGTATAAAACGGTCCGGCGCGGTCGATCGCGGCGGCCTCGTAGAGATGTTTCGGTACCGCCGAGAGACCTGCCAGCGACAACAGCATGACGAAGGGCGACCACATCCAGATGTCGGTCAGCGCCACGGCGTAGAGCGCCATCTTGGGGTCGGCCAGCCACTCGAAATTGCCGAGCCCAAGGGCATAGTTGATGACGCCCCATGACGGATCGTAGAGAAGCTTCCAGAACAGCCCGACGACAGCCATCGACAGCATCATCGGCAGCAGCAGCAGCGTCGTGATAAGGCCCTTGAGGGGGATATCCCTGTTGAGCAGCATCGCCACGCCGAAACCGACAAGCAGCTGGCCCGCGACGGAAATGATGACGTATTTCGCGGTGATGGCGAAGTTGGACCACACATAGGGATCGTTGAGCAGGTCGCGATAGTTCTGCAGCCCGACGAAATTGGCCGGCGCGTTGGTCGACGCGCGGAAGTCGGTGAAGGAATATCCAAGCGAATAGATCAGCGGAAAGATGTTGAAGACGATCAGGAACAGGACCGTCGGAATAATGAAGAGGTTGCGGATCGAAATGTCGCTCAGGCCGCGCGCGGCCGCCCGCGAGGACCTCTCCAGTGTTGTGATCATCGTGGTCGCCAAGACCCCTGCTCCCGTTTGCAGAAAAAGAAACGGAGGAGGCGCCAACGCCCCCTCCGTGATGCATGGTTGTTACTGAACGCGACCGTACTTCTTGAACGTCGCGTTCCAGTCGGCGGCCAGAGCGTCAAGCGTTTGCTTGGCGGTGCCTTCGCCGCCGATCATGTAGGGATAGACGCGCTGGTTGAGCTGCTGCAGCAGTTCGGCATATTCCGGCACGGCCCAGAAATCCTTCACCTTGAACATGGTCTCATAGAAGGCCTTGTTGTAAGGCGTGGCGCTCTGGAATTCCGGCGACTTGAGCACCGCCGCGCTGCAGGTATAGCCGCCAAGCGCCGCCCACTTCTTCTGGGTCTCGTCCTTGATGAACCATTCAAGGAACTTCATCGCCTCGTCCTGCTTCTTCGAGTACGAGATGACGGAAATGCCTTGACCGCCGAGTGCGGCGAACTGGTCGCCATTCGGTCCCGGTGGGTTGGCGAAGAAGCCGGTGTTCTTGGCGTTCGGGTTCGACGCCTCGTTGATCAACGAGGGGAAGAACGCGAAGAAGTTCATGCTCATCGCCGCCAGGTTCTCGGTGATCGCCTGGTTGTCCTCGACGAAGAACGATTTGGCCCAGCCCGGAGGCGTGAACTTGTAGAGTTCCTTGTAGGCGTCGAGCGCGGCGACCGCCTTGTCGGAATTGATGTGGCCATCGACCTTGTAGGTCGAATAGTCACCCAACTCGCCGCCATAGGAGAACAACGCGTTCTCGAAGCCCATTGCCATCGCATCATAGGAATTGTCCGTGTAGATGGCGATGCCGTAGCGCTTCTGGTCGGGCCGATAGAAGAACTCGGCGATGTCGCGCAGCGCCTTGAAATCCTTCGGCACGTCGAGGTCGTAGCCATATTTGGCCCTGAAGGCTTCCTTCTCCTTGGGGTCCTCGAACCAGTCCTTGCGGTAGGACCAGCCGACGGCGTCGCCTTCGAGCGGTATGGCCCAGTACTTGCCGCTGTTGCCGGGATACTCGGCGTAGTACTTCACCGTCGCCGGCGCCATGACATTGCCGAGGTCGTGCTTCTTGAAGAAGTCCGTCAGGTCGACATAGTGGCCACCGGTCGAGCCGGCACCCAGCCACTGCGAGTCGCCAACGACCAGATCGTAAGCGTCGCCATGGGCGTTGAACTCGGTGAAGGCCTTCGTCTGGAAGTCGGACCAGGGTGTGGTCTCCACCGTGATCTTGACACCGGTTTCCTTCTCGTACTCGTTGCCGAGTTCCTGCAGATAGTTGGCCGGATCCCATTCCGCCCAGAAGATGGTGAGCGACTTTTCCTGCGCGTAAACGGACGTTCCGCAGGCAAGCGTTAAGCCGATACCAGCAAGCACGCTGGTCACTAACTTGCGCATAATGATTTCCTCCCTTGTGCGCATTCTACCCTGTCATGCGAGCCGGCAACGGGGCCGGTTCCGGTAGTTCCTCCCGTGATCGCACCTTCCCGGTTTCGGGCCTCCTCGCCCTGCCGGAAAACGGATCGCAACCCTCACCTTTGATCCATTTTTCTTTCCTGATCTGGTATTACCAATTCTACATCGACGTCAAGCCCTTTCTTGGACGGCGAGCCTGGCCATTCCGGCGGAATTCAAGCTTTATCTGCCTGTTTTCCAATGTTTTTCCTACTCAATGATACGCTGAGGCGTTGCACGACCCCGCGCGTCCGGGATAATATTGATGGTCGGCATGCAAATCTGGTCGAACCAGATAGGGCCTACCCCAGGACCGGCCGCGAACCGCCGTCGCCTCCTTCATCGATCGATCCCGCCACCGCCGCGCGCACCAGGGCGCCTGCCGCCCATTGCGCGACAGACCGCGTCCCGCGGCTGTCCAGGCCCCATATGTCCTTGAGCACTATCAGCACCTCGACGCCGAAGATCAGCGACAGCGCCTGCGCCAGGCGCTTGAAATCGTGCGGCGGCAAATGACCCTGGAGCGGCGCGATCGCCTGCTCCAGCAAATCGACGCGATGACCGCGCGTGAAGGCCGGCTCACCGCCCAGCGTGCCGGCCTGCCGACGCGCCCATTGATCGAGCGACAGCTTCAGCGCCGCCTTGAACGTCGCCTCAAAAGCCTCGATGCGCGGCATGGCCGTGTCGAACAGCTCCGCGACCCGCCGCTCGGCGTCCGCCGAGGTCGATTGCCAGGTCAGGATCGGGCCAAGCCCCTCGTCGACGACGGCCTGCACCAATGCCGCCTGGCTCGGAAAATATCGGTAGGCGGTGGCGCGGGAAACTTCCGCCGCTTCCGCCACCTCGCTGACCGACGGCGTCACGCCCGCCTGCATCAGCCGTGTCGCCGTCTCCAGCATCAGCCGTTTCGTGCGCGCCCGGGGTCCACGCTCGGCGGCCTGGCCGCTTCCCCGCTCGGTGTCGCCCGTTGCTGTGGATCGTTGACGCGAGACATCCATGTCAATATGATACGCGCGTCTCAAAAATTTGCAATGACCTTGGAAGGCGCCAATGAAGCGCATCTATGTGGTGGGCACCGCTGACACCAAGGGTGAGGAACTCGCGTTCCTGGCCGATGCGATCGCCGCAACTGGCGCCAATGTTTGCCGCGTCGATGTCGGAACGCGCCACGCGACGGTCCCGGTCGATATTGCGGCGAAACAAGTCGCCGGTCACCATCCGCGCGGCCATACAGCCGTGCTCGGCGGCGATGACCGTGGCGCCGCGGTCGCCGCCATGGGCGTCGCCTTCACCCATTTTGCGCAATCGCGGAACGACATCGCCGCCATGATCGGCATTGGCGGCGGCGGCGGCACGTCGATCATCACATCGGGCATGCGCGCGCTGCCGCTCGGCCTGCCGAAAATCATGATCTCGACCCTCGCCTCGGGCGACACGGCTCCCTATGTCGATGTCTCCGACATCATCATGATGCCATCGGTGACCGACATGGCCGGGCTGAACCGGCTCTCCCGTGTCGTGCTGCATAATGCCGCCCAGGCGATATCGGGCATGGCGGCACGGCCGGCGCCGCCGCCCGACGGCAAGCCCTCGATCGGTTTGACCATGTTCGGCGTCACCACGCCTTGCGTCACCGCCATCGCCGACCAGCTTCGCACCGCGTATGATTGCATGGTCTTCCACGCCACCGGCACCGGCGGCCGCAGCATGGAAAAGCTGGCCGACAGCGGCCTGCTGTCCGGTGTCATCGACATCACCACGACAGAGGTCTGCGACCTGTTGTTCGGCGGCGTGCTGCCGGCGACGGAAGACCGCTTCGGCGCGATCGCCCGCACTGGCCTGCCCTATGTCGGCTCGGTCGGCGCGCTCGACATGGTCAATTTCTGGGCGCCTTCCACCATCCCGGAACGCTATCGCGGGAGGCTGTTCTACGAGCACAATCCCAACGTCACGCTGATGCGCACCACTGCCGACGAGTGTCGCAAGATCGGCGAGTGGATCGGCGGAAGGCTCGCCCTGTGCGAAGGGCCGGTGCATTTTCTCATTCCGGAGAAGGGCGTCTCGGCGCTCGACATCGAGGGGGGCGCCTTCTTCGATCCGCAGGCCGACGCCGTGCTGTTCGACGCCATCGAGCGCACCATCAAGCCGAATGCCAATCGTCGCGTCACGCGCCTGCCGCTGCACATCAACGACCGCGAATTCGCCACGGCCGCGATCGCGGCCTTTCTCGACATCGCCAGGCACTGAGGTTCAAAGACATGCCCGCAATACCACGCAAGGACATACTGAAGAAATTCAGGGGAATGATCGACAAGGGCGTACCGATCGTCGGCGGCGGCGCCGGCACCGGCCTGTCGGCCAAGGCCGAGGAGGCCGGCGGCATAGACCTGATCATCATCTACAATTCCGGCCGCTACCGCATGGCCGGGCGCGGCTCGGCGGCCGGCCTGCTCGCCTATGGCAATGCCAATGAGATCGTCAAGGAAATGGCCTATGAGGTGCTGCCGGTGGTCAGACACACACCGGTGCTGGCCGGCGTCAACGGCACCGATCCCTTCGTCATCATGCCACTGCTTCTGGCCGAGCTGAAGACGATGGGCTTTTCCGGCGTACAGAATTTTCCGACCATCGGCCTGTTCGACGGCACCATGCGACAGAGCTTCGAGGAGACCGGCATGGGTTTCGGGCTTGAGGTCGACATGATCGCCGAGGCGCACAAGCTCGATCTGCTCACCACTCCCTATGTCTTCAATCCCGACGAGGCGCGCGCCATGACCAAGGCCGGCGCCGACATCGTGGTCGCCCACATGGGTGTGACGACCGGTGGCTCGATCGGCGCCACCTCGGCCAAGTCACTCGACGATTGCGTCGTCGCGATCGACGCCATCGCCGACGCCGCCCGCTCGGTGCGCAAGGACGTCATCTTGCTCTGCCATGGCGGCCCGATCTCGATGCCGGACGATGCCCGCTACATTCTCTCCCGGGCCAAGGGACTGCATGGCTTCTATGGCGCGAGCTCCATGGAGCGGCTGCCGGCGGAAACGGCGATTGCCCGGCAGACAGCCGATTTCAAGGCTGTCACACTCGGCGGTGAGAAGACCAAGCCAAAGAAAAAGAAGGGATGAGACCGTGACCGACAAGAGCAAGGTATTTGTCTATCCGAATGACGTCAGCGCCTTCGGCTTCGATTGGGGCAGGCTGGCACTGACAGTCGCTCCGGAAGTGAACGGCGCCACCCGTTTTTCCGGCGGCGTCGTCGACCTGCCCTCCGGCAAGGGCCATACCCGCCACAACCATCCGGGCGCCGAGGAAATCATCTTCGTCATCTCCGGCCATGGCGAGCAGATGGTCGAGGACGAGAAGGGCAATCCGGTGGTCGCGAAGGTCGGCCCCGGCTGCACCATCTATGTACCGGAGAGCCGTTTCCATTCGACGCTGAATACGGGCGACGGGCCGATGCAGCTCTTCGTCGTCTATTCGCCGGCCGGACCGGAACTGGCTCTGCGCGACCTGCCGGATTTCAGGCTGATTCCCGCAGAGCGGCAATGAACTTCTTATAGGGCGGCGTCGCCCCTCATTGTCCTGCCGGACGTTTCTCCCCGTAGAACGTGGACGATTTCGCCAGTCGCCAGAACTGCTCTTTTCTCACCGCTCCACGGGAAG
>NZ_PNOT02000137.1 GCF_002879535.1 Mesorhizobium intechi | reverse complement strand
CTGTATATTCTGAATACCGCCGCGCCCTCGAGTCCTCGGCGCGCGGCCGGGCTCATCGCCTCGACCAGGCCAGCCAGCGCGCCGCCAGACGCCTGCGCAAGGAGGTGAACCGGGTTCGCCTGTAGGCGTCGCCCGCCATCTTGATGCCTTGTGCCTGCGTCGGGAAGGGATGGATGACGTCGGCCAGGGCGTGCAATCCCATGCCCGACCTTATGGCAAGCGTCACCGCATTGATCATCTCGCCGGCATGGCTGGCGACGACCGTCGCCCCCAGGATGCGGTCGGATCCCTCCCGGACATGGATCTTGACGAACCCTTCTTCCTCGCCGTCCATCACGGCGCGGGCGACGTCATGCATCAGCACCGTATAGGTCTTGACCGGAATGCCGTTCTGCCGCGCCTCGATGGGATAGAGCCCGACATGGGCGATCTCCGGATCGGTATAGGTGCACCAGGGAACGACGAGGTCGCTGAGCCTTTCGCGCCCGCGAAACAGGGCATTGCGCACGACGATGCGTGCCGTTGCCTCGGCGGTATGGGTGAACTTGTATTCCAGGCACACATCGCCCGCCGCGTAGATGTGCGCATTGGTGGTCCTCAGGTGATCGTCGACCTTGATGCCGCCGGCGTCATACACCACCCCGGCCTCTTCCAGGCCGAGACCCCTGACATTCGGGGAACGCCCGACGCCGGTGATGATCTCGTCGACGGAGATCGTTGTCGTGTCGCCGTCCCGCAAAAGGTCGGCGAGCTTCTTGCCGCCTTCCGCGCGCACCGCCACCACCTCGGTGTTCAGGCGCACCTCAACCCCCTCGCGCGCCAGCGCGTCCGAGAGGATCTGCGCGGCGTCGCGTTCTTCGCCAGGCAGGAACATCGGATCGTTCTGCGCCAGGATGACCTTCGCGCCGAGCAGGCAGAAGGCCTGCGCAGCCTCGCAGCCAAGCGGCCCGCCGCCGATGACCAGGAGCCGCTCGGGACGTTGCGTGAGGTTGAACATGCTCTCATTGTCGAGATAGCCGGCCTCGGCAAGTCCAGGGATCGCCGGCCCGCTCGGATGCGCGCCGGTCGCGACCAGGGCCTTCTTGAAATGCAGTGTCTTGCCGTCGACTTCAACTGTGTCGGGTCCGCCAAACCGCGCGTCACCGAAATAGAGGTCGATGCCTTCGGCCGCGATGACTGCGGCCGAATCGGCGCGGCTGAGCCGCTGCCGGATCTGCCGCATCCGCATCATGGCCCGTTCGAAGTCGACCGGAAGACGGCCCGGGCTGTCGCCGCCGAAATTCTCGGCATCGCGCATGTCGGCATAAAGCCTGGCCGTGCGGATGATCGACTTCGAGGGGATGCCGCCGACATTGACGCAGGCGCCACCGATCAGCCCGCGTTCGATCAACGCAACTTTCGCGCCAAGGCTTGCCGCGTCACGCGCCGCGGTCAGCCCGGCTGGTCCGGCGCCGATGATGACGAGATTGTAGGGGCCGTCGGGCGTAGGGTTCTTCCAGTGCGGCGGATGCGCGCTCCGGACCAGTTCGACGTCGTTGCGGTCGACCGGGAAGGTGGTCGCCTTTGTCTGTTCACGCGCCATCGTAGGCTCCCGATGCGGAGCCTGCCGACTGTGCCAGCCATCCGCCGGTGAAACCCGCTTTCTCCAGGCCGCGGCGGATGTGCCGATTGGAGCGCATCAACTCCCAGATCAGGCGCGAGCGATGGTTCTCGATCATCATCACCACAATGCCCTGGTCCAGCCCGTAATGGCCTTCCGACACCCAGCCGTTGCCGCCGAATTTTCGCCGGTTGGCCAAGGTCGGATTGAAGCCGCTCGGCAGGCGGAAATTGTCGCTCACTTGCGGATAACGCTCGCCCAGATGACGCATGGCGGCCAGGCAGATGTCAGGCGCGAAAGGCAGCGACGCTGGATAGGACCATGGCGCGATCGTCCCGTCGTCCGGCCCGAACGGTGCGCCGCGCGCGGCATAGCCAGAAAACCGGTGCCTCCGTCGCTCCACGCTGGCGCGGAACCCGCCAGGCCCGTCCCCCGCCGAAAGGCCCCAAAGGTTCTCGCCATAGCCGTCGAAGCCATACGGGTTGTGACGGGCATAATCGCGGTGGAGATAGGTCGAGCGGCGGCTGTTTTCGAAATAGTCCGAATTTTTCTCGCGCATGAAAGCGTCGCGGATGCCGGCGAAATCGATCCAGGCATGCGAGAATTGGTGCATGAACAGCGGACCGCCATAGAGCACGTCATGGCCGTAGATGTTCTCCCACTGGTAGGTCGCCGTCCAGGCTTCGTAACTGTCGTCGGAAGTCGGGCTGTCCGGCGAGGCCATCGACAGCACATAGAGGATGGTCGCCTCGTTATAGCCTTCCCAGCCATAGTGTAGAAAACCGCTCTTCGGCTTCCAGCCTTGCCGCAAGGTCGGGCTGCTGCCTTGCGCCCAGCGCCAGTCGACGCGCCGGTAGAGCGCTTCGGCCAATTGCCGGATTTCGGTTTCCTTATCGTCCCCGCCGGAGAAATAGGCGCCGGCCACCAATATGCCGGCCATCAGCAAGGCGGTATCCACCATCGACAGCTCGCAGCGCCAGACGCGCAGCCCGGTGCGCATGTCGAGGAAGTGGTAGTAGAAGCCCTTGTGGCCGGTGACGTCATTACCACCGTTTTGCGGGCTGGCCGAGAAGAAGCGCAGCGCCGCAAGCGTGAGCTCCACCGCCGCCGCGCGCGTCATCCAGCCGCGTTCGACGCCGATCGGATAGCAGGAGAGGGCGAAACCGACGACAGCGATGCTGGCCGGCGAATTCGGCCGCGATGTATCGGCGACCAACCCGTTGTCGGGGTTCACATTCTCCAGAAAATAGCCGAAGGCCGCGCGCTGATAGCGGTCCACAAGTTCGTCATCGGACAGCGCTGCAGGCTCTGCTTCAGGCAAGCGATACAATCTCCAGCCTGGTGGCCGCGACCGCCGTCGATCGCGTGGGACCGGCACGGCGGCCGTGGGTCATCGCCAAACTGTCGCGTCGTGTCATGGCTTTCCTCAAACCCTGTTTTCGCCCATACAGACGTCAGCGACTATACGCGTGTCCAGTTGCGATCGTTGCCTCGTCACGCGGATTTGTAGTCGCACCGGCCAATGTGGGAATGTTCCGGCCGGATCAATACGTGGCGCGACCGCCGGAAACGTCGAAGACGGCGGCGGTCGTGAACGAGCATTCCTCCGAGGCGATCCAGCAGATCAGCGCCGCCACTTCCTCGACCTCGCCAAAGCGCGCCATCGGAATCTTGGACAGCATGAAGTCGATGTGCTCCTGGCTCATCTGCTTGAAGATCGCCGTGCGCACTGCCGCCGGCGTCACGCAATTCACCGTCACCTTGGTCTTGGCCAGTTCCTTGCCGAGCGACTTGGTCAGCCCGATCACGGCGGCTTTGGACGTGCTGTAGGCGGAAGCGTTGGGATTGCCTTCCTTGCCGGCGATCGAGGCGATGTTGACGATGCGGCCATAATTGCGCTCGAGCATGTGCGGCACCAGCGCCTTGTTGCAGTAGAAGACCCCGTTGATGTTGATGTCGATGACCTTCTGCCAGTCCTCGGTCGAATAGGCCCAGGTCGTCATGTTCGGTCCGGTGATGGCCGCGCTGGTCACCAGTATGTCGACGCCGTCAAGGGTTTCGATCGTCCTTGCGGCGGCGCCCTCGACGCCGGCGGCATCGGCGACGTCAATGGCGACACCATGCAGGCCAGGGATGAGCGTTTTCGCCTGTTCGATCTGGGCCGGATCGCGGTCCCAGACGCAGACGCGTCCGCCTTCCTCGACAATCCGTTGCGCGACAGCGAGGCCGATGCCCGAGGCTCCGCCGGTGATGACAGCTGACCGGCCAGCGAAGCGTCCCGCAAAGTTCGGCATCTGGTTCCTCCCAATCGGTGGCGAATGTGAAGTCAACGGCAACCAAATTCAAGGCGGGATCGGGCTCGCCGAACGGGATATTGGTAGGCCAGCAGGCCCGCTATCGGTGCTGAAAGAACTGCAGGAACAGCTCCCGCTCGGTGGTGATGTCGAGCTTCTCGTAGATGCGCCTGCGATGGTTCTTGACGGTGCCGACGGTGATGTCGAGACGCTGGGCGATGGTGGCGGTCGGATGGCCGGCGAGGATCAACTGCACCAGTTCCCGCTCGCGCAGCGACAGTTCCGGCCAGAGGCTCGTCGGGATGGTCGGCTTCTGCTGCGGTGAAGCGCCGGGGCCGGTCGGGGCCGAGGTGCGCGAAAAGTCGCTGCCGCGCGCCGTGATGTCGAGCGCATGCAGCGCCTCGAACACCGGCAGCCGCTCCTCCAAGAGGGCGATCTCGCTGTCCTTGAACGAACGGGTCGAGCGGTCGAGGAAGATGCCGAGACACCAGTCGCCGCCATCGGACAGCATGATGCCGACCTCGTCGCAGATTTCCGACTGCGCCAGGAAGCCGGCTATGTACTGGCCGCGCCTGGCTTCTTCGTCGGCCAGCCGCTTGAGCGGCAGGATGCCGAGACGGCGCTCGCGTCGCCACGAGGCATAGAACGGGTCGAAGACGTAGTAATTGTCGAGATAGCGCCGCACCATCTCGTCCGAGAAGCGCCGGTGCTTGACGAATTCGGGCGTCTTGGTCGCCGAGTAGCGGGTGACTGTCACCAGGTCGTGCGCGATGTCCGCTCCGATCAGGTCGATCAGGCAGTCGACATGCCGGTCGGTGCCGGTGGCGGCGATCGCCCTGGCCAGCGGCGCCCAGATGTTGCCCATGCGCATGCCCTTTTCTCGGCGAACCGCGCCGCGCAGTCATTGTGTCTTTAGGCATATGGCGCGATCCGCACGATCGAATCTAGCCTGCGGTCATTCTCGAACAGGGAAGGCGACCCGTGGACCAGATCACCACCAATCCCATAGTCATCGGCATCGACGCCGGCGGCACCATGACCGACACGATCCTCGTCGATCAGGACGGCCACTTCAAGATAGGCAAGTCGGCGACCACGCCGAAGAACGAGGCCGAGGGTTTCCTAGCCTCGGCCGAGGACGCGGCCGACGCCTGGGGGGTCTCGCTGGAGCAGCTGTTCTCCGGCGTCAACGTCGTGCTCTATTCCGGCACCGGCATGCTCAACACATTGTTGTCGCGCACCGGCCGTCGCCTCGGCCTCATCACCACCAAGGGCCTGGAGGACATGATCCTGATGGGCCGTGGCCTGCAGGCCTGGGCGGACTATTCCTATGCCGACCGGCTGCACGCGGTGACGCATGCCCACCCGGAGCCCCTCGTCCCGCGCAGGCGCACCCATGGCGTCACCGAGCGCATCGACCAGTTCGGCGACGTCATCCTGCCGCTCTACGAGCACGAGGTCGCCGCCGCCGCCAGGAAGCTGATCGCCGACAAGGTCGAGGCGATCTGCATCATGTCGATCTTCTCGCACGTCAATCCCGTGCACGAGAAGCGCATCGCCGAGATCTGCCGCGAGGAGATCGCCAAGGCCGGCGCCGACATCCTCGTCTACGCCAGCCACGAGGTCCGCCCCGTCATCCGCGAGCAGTCGCGGCTGAACTCGGTGCTGATCGAGGCCTATGCCACCTCGCGCGGCCGCAGGCAGCTGAAGGGCATCGAGGACGTCTCCAAGAAATATGGCTTCAAATATGGCGTGCAGACGCTGCTCTCGTTTGGCGGCCTGACCTCTATCAACCATCCGCGTCTGCATGAGACCATGATCTCCGGTCCGATCGGCGGCATCCTGGGCGCGGCCTATGTCGGCAAGCTGATCGGCAACGACTCGCTGATCTGCTCGGATATGGGCGGCACCTCCTTCGACATGGGTGTCATCACCCGCGGCCAGACGCGGATCGAGAACGAACCGCTGATGGACCGCTTCAAGCTCAACGTGCCGACGCTGCATCTCGACACGATCGGCGCCGGCGCCGGCATGATCCTCAAGGTCGACCCGCTGACCAGGAAAGTCTCGCTCGGGCCGGAAAGCGCCGGTTCCGACCCCGGCCCGATCTGCTTCGCCAAGGGCGGCACCGAACCGACCATCGCCGATTGCGACGCCATCCTCGGCCGCCTCAACCCGCATTATTTCCTCGGCGGCAAGGTTGTGCTGCAGGTCGAGAAGGCGAGGATAGCCTTCGAGGAAAAATGCTCGCGCCTGCTTGGCGTGGGAGTGGAGGAAGCCGCGGAAGGCATGATCGACATGCTGGAGGCCGACGCCAACAACGCGCTGCGCCGCGTCATTTCCGGCCAGGGCATCCACCCCTCGGAATTCACGCTGCTCTCCTATGGCGGTTCCGGCCCGCTGCATCTCGCCGGCTGCTCCAGGGGCATCGGCTTCAAGGACATCATCACCTTCCAGTTCGCCGCCGCCTTCTCGGCCTTCGGCTGCACCACCGCCGACTTCATGCGCCGCCACTCCGTGTCGACGCAGCACGACATCGGTGCGCGGGCCAGCGACGACGAGCTGCTCGCCTTCGGCAAGAAGGTCACCGCCGTCTGGGACGACCTCACCAAGGCGGCGGTCGACGAGATGATCGAAGACGGCCATGCGCGCGAAAAGATCAAGACCGTGCCGTTCCTGATGATGCGCTACACCGGCCAGCTGGAGGACGTCGAGGTGATGGCGCCGCTGCCGGCCCTCCAATCGGCCGATGACATGCGCAGGGTCATCGACGAATTCGAGGCGGTCTATGCCAAGGTCAACCATCGCGTTTCGCGCTATGGCGAAGCCGGCTTCTCCATCACCGAGCTTGGCCTCATCGCCACCGCCGACAAGGTCAAGCCGGTGCTGCTCAAGCGTCCGCTTGGCAAGTCGGATCCGTCATCCGCCCACAAGGGCGTGCGCGAGGCCTATATTGGCGGTCGCTGGCACAAGGCCAATCTCTACGAGATGGACGTTCTGCAGCCCGGTCACGAGGTCATCGGCCCGGCCATCATCGAACATCCCGCCACCACGCTCGTCGTTCATCCGCAGGACTGTGTCCATGTCGATGAATGGACGCTGCTGCACTACACCCACGCTTGAGAAGGGCTAACGCCATGCTGGACAAACCCGCCTCCGCGCTCCGCATCCGCGAACGGCTGATCGAATCCGAACGGCTCATGGAGGAGACCGGCTGCTATGACGGCATCACCGAATTGCAGCTTCGCAACCAGGATCCCCTGAAATTCGAGACGCTACACACCAAGCTTCGCGCCTATTGCGTCTCGGCGCGCGAAATGGCCCGCCGCATCTCGGCTTCGCCGGGCGTGCGCGAGGTCGGCGAAATGGTCGTCGCCATCTACACGCCGGAAGGCGATGCGATCGCGCTCTCCAACGGCATCATGGTGCATGTGCACACGATGAGCCGCTTCATCAAATGGATGATCCGCAACGGCTACGAGGAAAACCCTTGCATCCGCGACGGCGACATCTTCGCCAACAACGATGCCTTCATCGGCACCGTGCAGGTGCCCGACGTCATGGATGTTGTGCCGATCTTCCATTCCGGAACGCTGGTCGGCTGGGCGGGCGCGGTCTGCCATGAGCTCGAGGCCGGCGGCATCACCCCCGGCGGCGACGTGGCGCTGGCGCAGGAGCGCTTCACCGAGGGCCTGTTCGTGTGCGCCGAAAAGATCGGCGAGAACGACGAGATCCGTCGCGACTATGTCATCCGCTGCGAACGCAATTTGCGCATGCCGATCTATTGGGTGCTCGACGAGAAGGCCAAGGTCGCCTCCTGCATCGACATGCGCGAGAGCGTCAAGGCGCTGATCGACGAGATCGGCCTGGACTACTGGATGCAGGTGTCGAAGGAATTCATCGAGGAGGGCCGCCGCGCCCAACTCGCCCGCACGCGCCAGCTGACGGTGCCCGGCATCTATCGCGGCCACACTTTCTACGGCCATGTCACCGCGGGCAAACCGGGTTATCAGCCGCTCGGCGATCCCGACTGGCTCTACAACATGCCCATCGAGATGGAGATCACCACCGACGGCAAGATCATCATGGATTTCGAGGGCACGCAGCCCTGGGGCTACCATTCGATGAACTGCACGCCGGCCGGCATGGATGGCGGCATGTTCGTGACCTTGACCCAGCACATGAATTTCGAAGGCCTGGTCAATGACGGCGCCTGGATGGCGACCGAGCTGAAACTGCCGCACGGTACATGGACCAATCCGGACAATGAGATGGTGGCGACCGCCACCTCATGGGCTCTGCTGCTGCCGGCCTACGGCGTGTTCCAGCGGCTGTTGTCGCGCGCCTTCATCGGCCGCGGCTTCGTCGAGGAAGCCTTCGTCGGCCAGGTCAACAGCCCGATGATCGAGATGGGCGGCACCAGCCAGTACGGCAAGCTGTTCGGCATGGCGCATTTCGAGTGCGCGGCCGCCGGCTCCGGCGCGCTGGCGATCAAGGATGGGCTCGACACCGCCTATGTCGGCTGGAACCCCGAATCCGACATGGGCAATATCGAGATCTGGGAACAGAACATGCCGATGGTCTATATCGGCCGCTCGATCGTTCCCAATTCCGGCGGCGCCGGCAAATATCGCGGCGGCTGCTCCTTCGTCTCGACCTGGCTGGTCAGCAAGACCGACCATCTCAGGCTGGTTACATCGGAGCATTCCTCCCGCGTGTTCGACAATGGCGGCATGTGCGGCGGCTATCCGGCGCCGACCTGCCAGAAGCACCGCGCCGTGCGCAATTCCAACATCTTCGAACTCGCCGAAAAACGGGCGCCGCTGGCGCATCACACCGGCACCAACCCACATCGCTCGGAACTCGAACTGCGGCTGCAGGGCGAGCATGTGACGATGGAAGGTCCCTACATCACCGCCCCGCACAAGGCCGGCGACGTCTTCACGCACTCCTACAATGGCGGCGGCGGTTATGGCGACGTGCTGGAGCGCGATCCGGTCAAGACGGCGGCGGATGTCGAGAATGGCTATCTGACCAAGGAAGCGGCCGAGGGTATCTTCGGCATCATGCTGGATGAGGATGAGGCCGGCTATCCGGTCGCCAACATCGAGGCCACCAAGCGCCACCGCGCCGAAATGCGCGCCAAGCGGCTGGCCAAGGCACGGCCGGTCTCGGAATGGATCGCCACCGAACGCGGCCGTGTCGAGACGGCCGACTTCGCCCCCGAGGTGAAGAAAATGTATGCCAGCGCGATCAAGCTATCGTCGCGCTTCACCAGGGAATTCAGCGATTTCTGGAACGTCGACGCCAAATCGATCTTCATGCCGGGAGCAAAGCCATGACCTCGTACAGCAAGGAGGTCATCTCCGATCTGGTCGCGGGCACGCTGCCTTGGCCGCAGACACGCCGCGTCATGAGCGCCTACAAGGATGACGACCGCTTCTTCAAATACGTCGCGGTGCTGCAGGACCGTGTCGGCTGGAAGGACCCGATCCTGCTGCCGGTCTCGGATCACCTCTTCATCTGCCAGAGCGGCGACGAGCGCGTGACCCGCTGCGAATGCGGCCACTCCTTCGGCGACTATCGCAAGAACTGGAAGCTCAAGGCTTCGATCATCGTGCGCAACACCGAGGAGGCGCTGCGCGAAATCTATCCCAACAGCGATATCCCCGATCCGCAATGGATGGAGCTGCGCGAATTCATCTGCCCTCGGTGCGGCACCATGCACGAGGTGGAAGCGGCTGCCCCCGGCTATCCCATCGTGCACGATTTCCAGCCCGATCTCGAAGGCTTCTATCGCGAATGGCTAGGCAAGCCGCTCTAGGGGAAGGTGAAGCGCGTCGACAAATACTCCGGAACCTGATTGCCTGCCTCAACCAAGGGAGAAGCGCGCGATGACAAACCTTGCAGGGCGCGGTGCAATCGTCACCGGCGGCTTTTCCGGCATGGGCTTCGCCATTGCCATGGCCTTGGCTGAAGCCGGCGCCAACGTCGCCGTCGGCTCCTATATCGCGGCGGCGGGGGCCGACGGATTTGACGCCGCCTATTATCCCGGCGTCGACGAAATCGAGCGCGTTCGGTCGGCCCTGTCGGCCCATGGCACCAGGGTGCACGCTGCTCACCTCGATGTCCGTGACAGCGAGGTCACCAACCGTTTCGTGGCGCAAGCCGAAGCCGCCATCGGCCGTGCCGATATCCTGGTAAACGCGGCCGGCACCACCGCCGAGCAACCGGTCTGCGGACATTCCGACGCACTGTGGGACAAGATCGTCGACACCAATTTGAACGGCGCCTTCCGCGCCACCCGTGCCGTGCTTCCCGGCATGATCGAGCGCGGCTGGGGCCGCATCGTCAACATCGGCTCGACCGCGGCCTCCGTCGGCTGGAAGGACAACCCCGCCTACTGCGCCTCCAAGGCCGGCCTGCTTGGCTTGACCCGTTGCGTGGCGCTGGAGGGGGCGGCGCATGGCGTCACCTGCGTCATGATCAGCCCGACCTGGGTCGAGACCGAACTGATGCGCCGCAACGTGGCGCAGGTCGTCGAGCGCGAGGGCAAGGGACGCACCGCGCAGCAAGCGATGGCCGAGATCGCCAGCGGCAACCCGCAGCAGCGCATCGTGCAGCCGCTGGAGATCGCCGCACTGGCGGTGTTCCTGTGCTCGGATCTGGCCAAGGGCATCACCATGGAAAACATCCAGATCACCGGCGGAGCACTGTGGTAGCGTTCTCGTTGCTGATCCAGGCGGCTGTCGCGGGGCGAGCCACCGGCTGCTGGCTCCCCGTTCGCCAGAGCAATCCCAAGCAATGTGTGAACGGTCTTCCGTCCGGAATTGCGTCAAAACAAAGAGTTAGGGCGGTTCGCCGTTTCCGTGAAACGGTGAACGGCTCTGATGTAAGACAAGGTGACCGGATTTGGCATTGAGCATGCGGTGCGATAGGTTATATTGCACTGCACAATGGAGATGCCGTTTATTGCACGCCCCTCTTTGCGGATATGCCGGCTGGCCCGCGGCCTGCCGGGTTTGCTGGTCTTCGGCCGGGCTGACGGGACTCTGAGATGAAAATTCCAAAGTCCCTGCTGGTCGATCCCGAGAAGAATTCGGTCTATGGCGCTTTTGCCGTTGCCGTCTCGATCTGGGCGTTCTCCTATTCCGTCATTTTCGGCCAGGTGCTGATCCTGGCCTACTACGCCGTCTGGCTTCCGCTCATCCTGGTCGACTACCGGCGCTTTCTGCGGCAGCTCTCCAGTGCCTGGCTGCCGCTGCTGTTCGCGGCCTATGTCTGTTTCTCCATCTTCTGGTCGCAGGCGCCCGGCGTCACCGCCAGAACGGCGGTCCAGTACCTGTCCCACATCGCCTGTGCCTATGTCGCGGCGCGCACCGTCAGCGTGCGAACCCTGACGCTCGGCGCCCTGGTCGGGATCTTCTTCGTCATGCTCTATTCGCTCAAGGTCGGGGCCTATTCCGAGGACGTCCTTGACGGCACCTACAATTTCGTCGGCGCATTTGCTTCCAAGAACCAGATCGGCTTCGTCGGCTCGCTCGGCATCTATTTCTCCGTGGTGTTCCTCGCTTTCCTGCGGCGGGGCCGGCTGAGTTTCATGCTGACCGTGCCTGTCGTGCTGTTGTCGGCCTACTTGCTGGTCATTTCGCATTCCGCCACGTCGATGGCGTCGATACCGGCGGTTCTGGCGCTGATCGCGCTTCTTGCCATGACCAAGCTTTTGTCACGGCGCTATCGCCGGGTGATCTTCGTGGTCGGCGCCGGCCTGATCGTGGTGGTGGCCTTTGTAGCCCTCAATCTCGGGCTCATGGACTTCGTGCTTGGCCTCTTCGGCAAGGATTCGACCCTCACCGGGCGGACTTATCTGTGGGAGCAGGGCTGGAACACCGCGCAGCGCTCTCCGATCCTCGGTGTCGGTTATGCCGCCTATTGGGTGCAGGGCTTTGCCGAGGCCGAACGGCTGTGGAACGAATTCTACATCACCACCCGCACGGGCTTCCATTTCCACAACACCTATGTCGAGGCGCTTGTCGAACTCGGCTTCACTGGAGCGGTGATGATCTCGCTGATCATGCTGCGCACGCTCTACGGCCATGTCTCGACGGTGATTTTCAGGGCATGGCAGGCCGAATCGGTGGTGCTGTTCGGCGTGATGGTGCTGCTGCTCATCCGCTCCTTCGTCGAGGTCGAGGTCCTCAACCCCTACATTATGGGCTCCTTCCTGATGTATTTCAGCTACTTCAAGCTGGCACGGCTGCCGGTCACCCGCACGCGCTGGTCGCCGGCCTTCGAGCCGGCGGATGCGGAAAGGGGCGAACCGGTCTGGCCCCGGCATGTCGGCCGTCCGGCCGCGGCCGATCCATCATGAGCCCATCCACCTCGCCCAAAGGCGCTTAGTGCCTAGGTAACGAGACATTCCGTCCTTCCGAGGTGGCGCGCTCTGGAGCAATGCCGGGAAAAGTGTGAGCGGTTTCTCGTCCGGCTTTGCGTTAGAACGAAGAGATAGAACGGCTCGCCGTTTCCGTGAAACGGTGAAAGGCTCTATCATTTCGCGGCCTGGATCGCTCATGACAAAACCCCCACCAGGCGGGCCTGGCGGGGGGGTGGAATTCCTTGTGCGATGGAGCGGATCGCGCCGAAGTCCGAGGCCTATTGGCTGGCCAGCGGTGCCAGCTTGACCTTGATCACGTCGCCGGGCAGCACCGGTGTTTCTTCTTTCGCCGCGATTTCGCTGGTCTTGCCGTCGACATTGCGTACCAGCGAATAAAGCAGGGTAGGCTGCTGCCCGTTGGTGATGGCGGCCGTCGTTGCGGGATCGCTGGCCTGGGATATCAGGCCTTTCTGCATATTCACCTTCAGCGCGGCCTCGTTCAGGTCGGCTTCGGTCTGCTGCCTGTCGGCGGCGAGGCTCGAGCTCAACGTGTTCTGGGCATCGATGGCGTCCTGCGTCGCCTTGCTGATCGCCTGCTTGGCGGTGAGGATGGCCGTCTCGTAGTCGAGGATCTTCCCCTGCAGGTCGGTGACGGACTGCTGCGAATCCAGGAGGCGCGCATTGGCGACCAGGCCCTTCTGCGCCAGCGGACCGATGCTGGTGAGCTGCTGCTGCGCCAGGTCGACCTGCTTCTGCTGGTTGACGATCTTCTTCTGCAGCGATTCGATTTCGGCCTGAAGGACACTCTTGAGATCGTCGAGTGCCTCGAGCTTCAGCTTCAGCGCCTTCTGATCGGCTGTCAGGATCGTCATTTCGTCGGCGACGATGGTCGGCAGCCGCGGATCGCCCTCGACCTCTTTCGGCGCTTCGAAACTTGCCTTGCCGGCCAGATCGGCATCGATGCGGGCGCGCCTGACGAGCAGCCGGACGCGCTGGTCGTCGGAGATATCGAAATTGCCCTTGGCGGTGACCAGGTCCTTGCCGAGCTGGGGGCCGTAATCGGCGCTGCGCCTGATGCCGCCGGCGACGCTGATCGCTTTCAGCACCGTCAGTTCGGGCACGAAAGGAAACTGGCCGGGATTCTGCACTTCGCCCGAAATATAGAACGGTCGGAACTGCGCCATCTCGACCGAGGCTTCGGGCTTGTCCGACAGGGCGAGCTTGCGCTGCAGCGCCTCGCCGATTGCCGCCGCGACTTCCGCCGTGGTCCTGCCGGCGGCCGGCAACTCGCCGACGAAAGGCACCGATAGCGTGCCGGCCGGGCCGACCGTGTATTCGCCGTTCACCGCGGACCAGTCGCGGAACGTGCCTTCGACGGTCTGCCATTCGGCGATGCGGATGTTGAGCTTGTCCTGCGAGCCGAGCTGGTATTCGCCTGACATGGCGACCTGGGGAAGAAAAGCGAGCGACATCGCAAGGCAGGTGGCCATAAGCCGAGAGCGGCTCGAAAAGCGGCCGCTGCCAAAGGCTTCGAACATGTCTTTTTTCAACTGAACGTTCCGATCCGTTTTAGCCCCATCGCCCGATGAGCTTGCCGCCGGATGCCTGGTGCCGGCGTCCGGTCAGTAGGAGCCGCGTGACATCCAGACGGCCGGCACGGTCTTGATGATGATGCGCACGTCGCCGAACAGCGACCAGTTCTCGACATAGTGGCGGTCGAAGGCGACGCGGCTGTCGTAAGAGACGTCGTTGCGGCCGCTGACCTGCCACAGGCCGGTCAGGCCGGGCCGCGACTTCAGATAGTAGACGGCGGCGCTGCCGTAGATTTCCAGCTCGTCGCGCACCACCGGGCGAGGCCCGACAAGGCTCATGTCGCCCTGCAGGATGTTGATGATCTGCGGCAATTCGTCGAGGCTGAGCTTGCGCAACACCGCGCCGACACGGGTGACGCGCGGGTCGTTCTTCAGCTTGCGGGTGGCTATCCATTCCGCATTGGCCTCCGTATTGGTGGCGAGATAGGCGGCCAGCACCTTGTCGCCGTCCGGAACCATGGTGCGGAACTTCAGGCACGGAAAAATTCGTCCGCCGCGCCCGATTCGCCGATGGCCGTAGAAAATCGGTCCGCCGTCGGAAAATTTGACCAGCAGCGCTACCATGATGAACAGCGGGCTGAGGGCGATCAGACCAACCAGTGAACCGACAATATCGAAGCTGCGCTTGATGAGGCCGCCGATCGGCGGCGGAAAATCGGTGTCAGCCTGCGAAAAGTCCGCCGTGGCCGACTTGGCAATATCCCTCATGCGGAAACTCCATGCGTGGAACGAATGGTTCACCACACGATACCAAAAAAATGTTGCAGCGCAACACACAATTTCCCGGCCCACTGAAATAGTCGCGTCATGAATTGACTAAATAATAAGCTAGCGACGCACATTTTTCAGGATGCTTAGCACATTTGTGACAATAAATAGGCAGGCATAAAAAAATACGGACCTTTTTGAGGCGAATCTGGGGCAAGGCGTTCTCGGAGGCTCAGAATGGTACATATTAGAGCTTTAGGAAAGCGCGAGGTTCCGGAATATTAACATAAAATACTGCATAATATTCGGAATTGTACTGAAGCGGGCCGGCTGCTTCAGGTTGAGTGAATTGCGGTGGTGTGCGTCGCAGCATGACAGAGTCGATCGCGCAAGCTCAATCAAAAATATGTGCGGTTGCCCTTGCCGCCTTCTGCTCGCCTTAATAGAATTGCAAATTATACCTGTCAGAGTAGCGACAGGTTGAAAGGCCGGAAGCAACCGGCCGATAGCGGGCACCTTTACAAGCCCGCATAACAAGGGACGGCGCTCGGGTGGGGCTATCGTTTGATATAACCCGGGCCGGTTTATGGGCTGTTGGGTATGTCGCTTCCAAGATTCATCGTTGGGATGATTTTCGCTCTTGCAATCGTCGTCGCCTGGTCATGGCTTGGCGGCGCTTCGCTCGGCATGACGCTGATGCGCGTCATCATCTGTGCCGTGATCATCCAGGCCGGCTATTTCGTCCTGGTCTATGCCATGATCGCCAGGAGTGCGCCGACGCAGGCCGACAGGCTGCGCGAAGCTGAGAGAAAGCTGAGTGCGCCCGACGTGGCCGAAGGCGAGAAGCTGGGCAGCGCCCGGCGCAGCCTGCACTAGCGCCTGCAAAGGTATCCGCGGCCTCAGGCCACATCGGCGGGCTCGGTTTCCGATTGCTCTCCCGACAGCATCCTCGACAGCCGGCTCGCCGGCTTCGCCTTCAGCCGCTGATACTGGCCGACTTCCATGATACGGCCGTCTTCTATCGCCACCACCCAGTCGGCGAAGGCGATCATCGATGGCCGGTGCGCGATGGTCAGGATGGTCATCGCACCGCGCAAACCGTCAATCGACCGGGCGATCAGCGACTGATTCTGCCAGTCGAGCGCGCTGGTCGCCTCATCGAGGATGAGCAGCGACGGCTTGCGCAGCAGCGCACGCGCCAGCGCAATGCGCTGGCGCTCGCCGCCGGAGAGCCGCACGCCGCGGTCGCCGACCACCGTCTTGAGCTGCAGGTCGAGCCGTTCGACGAAGTCACCGGCATGCGCGGCGCGCAGCGCGGTCCACAGATCGTCGTCGCTGGCCTGCGGGGCGGCAAGGCGCAGGTTCGCCGCGATCGTGTCATGCAGCAGGAACACGTCCTGCGGCACATAGGCCACTTGATCACGCCAGCGCCGGCGATTGCTGGCATCGATCTCGACGCCGTCTACCAGGATCTTGCCGGCGGTCGGCTCGAGCAGGCCGAGCAGCATGTCGGCGATCGTGCTCTTGCCCGATCCCGAAGGGCCGATCAGGGCTGTGACCTTGCCGGCAGGCAGGCCGAAGGTGATGTCGCTTACCACCGTCTTGGAGCCGTCGTCGTAGCCGAAGGAGACGCCGCGAATGTTCAGCCCGGTATCGAGCGACAGCTTGCCGGCATCCCCGGATCCGACATGGCCCGGTTCGCGCTCGGCGTCGAAACGGGCCTGCAGGCTGCGCATGGCCGTATAGGCGGGCAGGTTGATCAGCACCTGCTGGGCCTGGGTCTGCATGTCCATGAAGCGCGGCGCGATGCGCATGAAGACGAGGAGCAGCACGACGATCTCGGCCAGCGACAGGTTGAAGCGGACCAGCGCCACATAGATGAACAGGCTGAGACCCACGACGCTTGCCACCTGAAACACCGCGGTGCCGATCGAACTGTTGCGTACATAGTCGATGTTGTCGGACTTCATCGTTTCCAGCGTCTGCTGCAACTGCGCGAAATAGCTGGCCTCGACATTCAGGCTCTTGGCCACCTTGATGCCGCCGAGGAACTCCGAGACCGTGCGGTACTGATCCTGGCGATTGCTGGTCAGGACACGCCCGAAAGCGGTGGCGCGCGCGCGAAACGGCTGCAGCGCTATGAACATCACGATGCCGATGACGATCGCAAACGCCGTCATCACCGGCGAGATGAACATGGAGATCACGAGATAGCCCACCAAAAGCACCGCGATCTGCACCAGCATCAAAAGCGAGAAGGCGGCGCCCTGGACGCGATCGATGTCGCCGGTCAGGGCATGGTCGAGATCGGAGCCGCGCATGCGCGAGAACACGCCCCAGCGCGCCTTGCCGATGCTCTCGAACAGGTTCATGCGCAAACGGTTGATGAAGTCGAAGAGAAGCCTGGCCATGTAGACCGACTTGAAGCGGTTGAACGCCGCCTGCACGGCAACGAGCCCGACCAGCGCGCACAGAACCGTCGTCAGTTGCAGCGTTCCCTCGGGCACCAGCCAGCGCACGAGATCATTGTTCGGCAAGCGGACCGCGAAATCCTGGTCGGCGCGCCCGACCAGATGCAGCAGCGGCACAAGCAGCAGGATCGAAATGCCTTCCGTCAGGCTGCCGAGGATCAGGAACAGCAGCGCCGTCCAGGTCCGCCGCCCGCCGATCTGGGCGATGACGGCGCCGAACGTGGCGACATCGCGAAACAGCGACAGGCGGAGGATCGAGGACTTGGACATGATTGCGCTCACCGCTGCCGACGGCTGGCCGCCAGCTCTCTGGTCGTGAGATCCTGGGCCGCCAGATCCCCGGCCGCCAGGTCGCTTTCGATCAGCGACACGGCCTCGCCAATCCTGTCGAGGCCGGTCGGAACTTCCAGCCGGAACACGCCGACATGGTTAGCGATTGCTGAACATTGGCGAAGATGCAGCGCCGCGAAATCGCCGGAGAGCGCCGCGCGTCCGAACCGCGTGACATAGGAAAACTTGATGATCGCCGGCAGGGCGGCAATGCCGGGCAAGGCTGTGATCGCGGCCTTCACGCCGCGCTCGAGGACATAGATCCTGGTCGCCGGCACCATGCCGCCGGAGAAGGCGCCATGCAGGCGATGCTGGATCTTCTCGATCGCCGGATGCACTTGCGGCCGCACCTCGGCTTGGCCAAGCGAGATCGCGGCCGCGGCGTCGGCGGCAAGCTTGATCTGGGGAAAGCCCGGAACGATCATCGGCGCGTCCGGCCTGGCGAGATCCAGCGCCACGACATCGTCGGTAAGCAGATGATGACCGGCCCGGATCAGGGCGCTTGCCGTGGTCGATTTGCCGGCACCCTTGTCGCCCATGAAGATGGCTCCCCGGCCGGCCGCCGCGATGGCGCTGGCATGCAGGACGAAAAGGCCGCGCCGGTGCAGCAGCAGCGCCATCACCGGCCCGAGGAGTGGGAAGGCAAGCAGGGCGTCATCGGCGCCGAACGCCGGCTCGATGTCGATGCGGCTGGCATCTCTGATCAGGAACGCGCCGACGGCATGCCAAGCCAGATATTGCCGGTCCGGCTCGAAGCGGAAGATCGTCGGGGCCTCGGACGACGGCTTCGGCATGTCGATCGTGCCGATGGCGATCAGTATATCCGCCGCGGCCGGCTCCGCCGGCTCCAGCTCGGGCAGCTCCACGTCGGACGCCAGGGTCAGGCCGTAAGCCCGGTAGTAGCGACGCTCCCTCGTGGTCCGGCCATGGGGAGGAGGATCGCCGGCATATGTGGCGAGCGGCTGGTTGCGAGGCATCATGCGAGGCTCCCGCTGTGCTGGACTTGCCGCAGCCACAACGACAGCGAGGCCGAACGCCAGACATACTGGACATCCAGCGGCGCTGCCTGATCGGGCTGGCGCAGCAGCCGCGCATAGGCGGCGCTCACCTGCGGCAGGTTGACATAGGGCGCGATACGGCCCGCATCCGAAACCAGCAGCTGTTCAAGGAGGTCGCGGTGGTTGCGCACCATGCCGTTGACGAGATTGGCGGTGAAATCGATCTTGTCGCGCCGCCACTGCACCGCTTCCGGCAGGATGCCCTGCATGGCCCGGCGCAACACGTAGCGGCCAAAGCCGTGGCTGAGTTTCTCCTCGCCCGGCAGCGCCAGGCAGAATTCGACCAGCGGCTTGTCCCAGAACGGATAGCGGGGCTCGACGCCGAAATTGGCGGCTGCCTTGTCGAGCACTTCGAAAGAGTGGGGCACATAGCCGTTGGACAGGATCCAGCGATGGCTGAGCGCGTCGCTGGCCTGGACGCCGGGCGGCATGTAGCCGGCCCGATGGAAGCGGTCGATGAGTTCGGTGCGCCTGGCCAGGTCCGGATTGACCAGATCGCGCCAGCTCCGGCCGCGCTGCATTTGCGTGGGCTTGCGTAGCCTGTTCAGGGCACGGTTCGCCAGCTGTCTCGCCTTGGCGATGCGCCAGGCCGGTCCGTAAAGGGTCAGGAACTGGAAATAAAGGCCGAGCGTGCTGTCGCCATAGGTGTTGGAGGCGCTGCGAACCTCGCGCCATAGGTCCAGCCACCTTCCGCCATTGGCAAGCTCGTGCAGATGGCCATGTCCCTGTGAGACGACCTCGTCGCCGCCATGGCCGTCGAGCAGCACCTTGATGCCTTTTGCGCCCGCCGTCCGATAGATGCCGCGGGTCAGCGTCAGGCCCGGCGCCAGGAACGTGCCCTCCTGTTCCTCCAGCACCCGTTCGAACTCGGCGAAGGGCGCATAATTGCCGACAGGGATCAGTGTCGGATCGGTCTTCTGCTGATCCAGCACGGCATCGATGAAGACCCGTTCGTCCATCGACGAGCCCTTCTCGAAAACCAGCGAAAAGGTCGGCAGCTTCTGTTTCCGCTCGGCGGCGTTATTCAGGCCGGCGACACAGGCGATCGAGGAAGAATCGAGACCGCCGCTGAGCATCGCGCCGACCGACTGGCTTCCGCGCATGCGGTTGCGAACCGATTGCGAGAACAAATGCGCGAACTCCTCCGCCGCATCCGACCGCGGCGGTCGCGCCGACGGCTCGATCTGCCAGTATCGGCGCAGCACCACTTGCTGCGCGGTGACAGTCAGGCTGTGACGCGCCGGTAGGCTGAAGATATCGCTGTAGGGGGTGGATTGCGGGTCGTCGGGAAGCCCGGCCAGGAATCCCGAAATCCGGTGCTCGCTGATGCGTGCGCCGACCCCGTCAAGCCCAAGCACAGGCCCGATCTCCGAGGCAAAGGCAAAGCGCCGGTCCGCGGCGTGATAGTAGAATGGCTTGACCCCGAAATGGTCGCGCGCGCAGAACAGCTGCTGCCGCTCGGCATCCCAGATGGCAAAGGCGAAATCGCCCTGCAGGTGCGTGGGGCTGGCTTCACCCCAGCGCAAATAGGCCCGCATCAGCAATACGGCGTCCGCGACCGACCTGTCGCGTATGCCAAGCCTCGCCATCAACTCGTCGCGATTGTCCAGCCGGCAATCGGCCGTGATGGCGAGCTTGCCGCCGGCCATCGTCAGCGGGCCGGGGCCGGCTTCATCCGTGGTGTTGAGCCAGGCGTGGCCAAGGGCGATGGCGCTGTCCAGCCACCATGAATTTCCGTCGGGACCGCGATGGCGCATGCGGGCCAGCATCCGCTGGATATCGGTCGCCGCGTCGGCCGGCGCGGATCCCCCGACCGCGAGCGCGGATTCCTGTCGGAGCAGAATTCCGGCCACGCCGCTCATCGGCTGCCGTGGTCGACCAGATGCGCGAAACCACCGACGGAGCCGCCAAGCACGACATGGTTGTCGCTGACCAGCCAGGCATGCGCCTTCAACTCCTCGCCCGTGCCGCGTTCGATGCCGATGCGGATGTTGGAGGCATTGCCCTGGCGCGCGAGAATGTATTGGCCCGAAAGCGCCTGGGTAAGGCAACTGGCGCGCGGCACAAACCGTGCGGCCGCGGCAACCCCCCATGCGACGAGCCGCAGCTCGCCCATGCTGGCGCACTGGCGCGCGTCGAGCCGGGTCACCATGCCGCGAACACGCTTGTAGGAGAACAAGGTCAGCCCCAACCGGACGATCGCGACCACCAGCAGGCAGTGGCCGAGGAAAAGCGCTTCCGAGCCGCTCAGGGACAGGAGCCTTGCCAAGCCCCGGCCGCGCCGGCGTTTGGCAGGCTTCGGTCTTTGGTCCGTCGCAGGTCTCTGCCGCGAGATCATGGCCTTCTGCGGAACCTGCCTAGACAAGTGCCTCATTGTGCAGCCTCGCAAGTCCGTTTTCGGCGAAGCCCTTAAGCAAGGCATCGACATCAGCCTTGCAGCGCTCGGCGTCGACATTGTAGCGCGCAAGCACGGCGCCGCGGATATCGGCGATCGACCTCGGCTCCTGGATCTGCTCCCAGATGAACGCGCCGACGCCGTTGAGGCTGTAATAGATATTGGATTTCAGGTTGAGAAGCGCGAGGCCATCGCCGAATTCACAAGCCACCGCATCCCCGGTTGCACTTATCCGATCGTGCTCGGATGGGTTCCAGTTCATGCCAAAACCTCGTTAGCAACACACGATCTACGCATCGTCGATTCAAGGGGAAAGTCGGGGATTTTCATCCCCGGCTCCATTTACGGTCTTCAATCCTGGAGGCCCAACGTCACTCCTCCAGAACCAAGCTGGTCTCAGGAGAACGTCAGATCGCCAATCGGGGTGTGCGCCGGAAAGGACGCGTCGATTGCCGTGCTGCCGCCACCGCCCTGGGTGATGGTTTCGATCGAACCATGTACCGTCAGGCTTGGCGTTTCGTACTCATGCTTTTCAACATTCTGTTCCATTTTACTCTCCAATGAGGACTGGAAACGGCCTGTCGAGTGCCGTCAGCACTTTCATGCTGCGACGCAATAGCTGCATAGCAACATTTATGAGTCAAGCCGGATTTACTTCTGGTTAATCAATTACGGGTTGCGGCCGTCACCATGCGTGTGCGAAATGCTCAAGTTTCCGCCTCTGTCGAGTTGAAACGCGATGCAGCCTGCCTTCGGAACGGGTGATTCTTTAAGCAATTGAATTTGCTTGCATAAAAAGCTTCAGGCCGATGACGCTTTTTTAGGCATGGCTAAAATGATGGAGTCTTGTTAGGCAGCTGGAGTCGATGATCAGCTGAAGCGCCTCGATTGGGTCGAAATTCCAGCCGTATGCTGCGCCGCTTCGAGAAAGGGTGGCAAACGCTCTGGTTGCAAAACTTCGCATCGCGAAAGGAAAGACTTTACGGCGTCGAGGTTTTTGAGGATGCTTTGTTTCGCACTCGCAGCATAAACCTCGTGCAAACCGCATTTTGGAGACCATGCGCTCAATGGCCTTGCCGGAAAGTTCCTATGAACGGCTGCGCGCCGCCGACTGTGCCGACGAGATTGCCTATGTCCGGGCCTGCCTGCGGTTGTATTTCTCGGGCGCTGCGGCTCCGGCCGGCGATGTGTCGACGCCGAGCCCTGCCGCCGCCGTCGTTGCCGATATCGCCAGGCTGAACAAGGTCGCCACCTTCGTTCTCAAAGCGCTGTCGCGCTCGCCGGCCAGCGAAAGGCCCGCCGAGCTGTTCCAATGGCTCGACGCCTACCGTCGGCGGACGGTTTCGATGAACGCCGCCTGTCTCATGGATTCGATGTCGATCCGTCAGGCGCTGTGCGACAGGCGGATCGATTTCGTCTTTCTCAAAGGTCCCTTCCAGCAGCATCTGCTCTATGACGATCATTTCATGAAGCCTTCGGGTGATGTCGACATCCTGGTTTCTCCGGCCGGTTTCTCGAGAGCACGCGATGCGCTGCGCTCGATCGGCTATGAGGTCTCAGGCAAGTCACGCTCCGTCTGGTGGGTCCGCTTCCTTGGCGAGCAGCACATGACCCGTGGCAACGGGCCGTCCACGGTCGACCTTCATTATCGCCTCCAGCAGCCTGGCTCGCCCAGTCCGCGCGACGCCGACGGCTTCCTGCGGCGCAAGCGGCTGGTCGAGATCACCGGCACCGAAGTGCCGTTCACGTCGGCCGCCGACACGTTGATGTTGTCGTGCATCAGCGTCGCCAAGGCACTGTTCAACCGCGAACCCTGCGCCGGCTATGTCTGCGATATCAGGGCCAGCGCCAACCGTCTTGGCGAGGCCGATCAGCAGCGTGTGCTGGATGCTGCGGTGAGCCAGGGGCTGGACGACACGTTGCTGCTCGGCCTGCGCGCCGCCGATGTGCTGCTGGGCAGCACCGGCACGTTGCTGTCGGAGCGGGCCAAGCCGATCTTGTCGCGCATCGGCAACGAGGACCTGCTCAACATGGTCATCGCGCCATGGCTGTCATCCCTGCGGTGGCCGCAGCGGCGAACGGTGTTGTGGGAATTGTGCGGCAGGGCTCCCGTCCGCTACCTGGCCGAGGCCGGCTGGGCAGCGTCGGCGGATATCAGTCGCCGCATCTTCGAGCGGCCGGCCAGTCCGTGATGGCGGTGGCGTCGCGATACGTACAGGGCGAGGGCAAATCGGAACCTGTGCAAGAGGCTAACCCATGTCGATGACGAAATCAGAGGTCTGCGTGATCATCGCGGCCAAAAACGCGGCACGCACGATCGCGGTCGCCATCGCGTCCGCGTTGCGCGAACCCGAGGTGGCGGAGGTCGTCGTCGTCGACGACGGCTCTAGCGACAATACGGCCGAGGTCGCTCGCGCCGCCGACGATGGCAGCGGCCGGCTCAAGGTCGTGCGCCTCGACGTTAATCGTGGCCCCTCCTTCGCCCGCAATGCCGCGATCGCCGGCTCCAAAGCGCCGTTCATCAGCATTCTGGATGCCGACGACTTCTTCCTCGAGGGCCGGTTCCGCAACCTGTTTGCCGCCGCCGACTGGGATTTCGCGGCCGACAACATCATGCTCATCAGGGATGATGCGACGAGCGACGCGACCAAGGTCGTCGCCCCGGATTTTGCCGCTGATCCGGAATTCCTCGACTTCGAGCGCTTCGTCGAAGGCAACATCTCCAGGCGCCGCGTGCAAAGAGGCGAGCTTGGCTTCTTGAAACCGGTGATCAGCCGCGCCTTCCTCGACCGGCACCGATTGCGCTACGACGAAAGCCTGAGGCTGGGCGAGGATTACGAACTCTACGCTCGCGCGGTCGCCCACGGCGCGCGGTTCAAGGTCATCCGTTCCTGCGGTTACGGCGCCATCGTGCGCGCTGATTCGCTCAGCGGCCGCCACAAGACGCAGGATCTGGAGCGGCTGGCCGACGCCGATCTGGCGCTGTTGGCGATAGACAGCCTGCCGGAAGGCGCCAAGGCGGTGCTGCGGCGGCACGAGCGGCATGTGCGCGACAAATACCGGCTGCGCAATTTTCTCGACGTGAAGGCCGAGCGCGGGCTGGCTTCGGCCGCGGCCTACGCCTTTGAAAGTCAATCCAACCTGGTCCCCATCGTCCAGGGCGTGGCCTCCGACAAGCTGGAGGCACTGTTTCGGCGCGTTGGCCTTGTGTCCAGGCAAAAACGCGTGCCGCCGTTGCGTTTCCTGATGGCTGGGACCAGTGCGGGCAAGGAGCCGTAAGGGGCGGGGAATGCCCGCGTCAGCCGTCAAGCAGCATCTGCATTGTGCAAAGCATTTCCACTCGATTTAAGAGTTTACGAATTGGGTGGTTGCCTCACGGCTTCGACGATGGCAGTCTATGTTGCGGTGCAGCAAATTGAACGACCAACCGAACTGGCCCCGATCGGATTGGTCCGACGTCTCTCCCGTCAAAAGGAGCTGGACAATGCGGTACGAGCTTTTCAGCCCTGCTTGCGGGGATCGGCCAGTGGTCGGCAATGAGCCGGCGATGACAGGAATTTAAGCCCATGGCCTCGATATTTGGCTTCAGATCAAGGGATCCTGCCCGCGACCGGCAGGCAGACATAGCGCGACTCGACCGGCTGGCGAAACTGTTCGAGCAGATCGCCGCCGAGATCGCAGCCGAGAAAACCGGCCTGGAGAGCCGCTATCGCAAGACGGCGACCAACGCGGCCTTTCTCGTCGAAGCGATGGAAAACGGCTCCGTTTCTGAGAAGCGCTCATCCGAAGTCAGCGCGCTGACGCAATCGATCCTGAATTGCGAGCGCCGCATCGCGGCATTGTCGCGCCAGCACGGCCTGATGAAGGAACTGCGTCATTCGCTGGATAAGGTCTTCGACGAGGGTGGGGCGTCCGCTTCGGCCGCCGCGGCCGATTTCCCCCGGCCCGCGGGCGCCGGCCGGGCGTGAGACTACTTCAAAGGCATGATGCAAGCCTCGAAGGCATGATGCAGGACAGGAGAGGGATTTCCGGGGGGGCGAGAAGGAGGCCAAGGTTGGCCCGTTTGGAAGCGGTTCAAACGTCGACGTTGGGTTGGGGACGCACAGCACAAAGGTGAGTTTGGTATGAATTCGGATCCGAAAACCACGTCCACGACAGCAATTGACGCAACCTCCGTCGCGCATGAGACCCGGCAAGCCGACCTGTGGCGGTTGGGCTTGATCGGGGGATTGCTGCTGGCTGCTGTGTGCAGCCTTTTTGCGGCTCCCTCCCATGCGCAGGATATCCAGTCCGCTCCCTCCTTCGTCGATGATTTCAAGAGCTTCGACAAGTCTCGCTGGTATGTGTCCGACGGCTGGAGCAACGGCAGCCACCAGAATTGCACCTGGTCCAAGGGGCTGGTCGAGCTCTCAGACGGTGTGCTGTCGCTTGGCTTCGAAAAGCAGAAGCTGAAGGATCGCGAGTTTGCCTGCGGCGAGATCCAGACCAAGCAGCGCTTTGGTTACGGCACCTATGAGGCGCGGCTGAAGACCGACACCGGCTCCGGCCTCAACGCCGCCTTCTTCACCTATATCGGCCCATCGGACAAGCAGCCCTGGGACGAGATCGATTTCGAGATCCTGACCAAGGACACCTCCAAGGTGCAGGTCAACGCCTATATCGACGGCAAGGGCAAGAACGAGAAACTGATCGAGGTGCCGGGCGGCACCGACAAGGCCTTCAACGACTACGCCTTCGTCTGGGAGAAGGACAGTTTGCACTGGTACGTCAACGGCCAGCTGGTCAACACCATCACCGATCCGGCGAAGCTGCCCAGCCATGCGCAGAAGATCTTCTTCAGCCTTTGGGGCAGCGACACCATGAAGGGCTGGATGGGCGCCTTCGCGGATCCGGGCCGCAAGCTTTCGCTGCAGGTCGAACGCGTTGCCTTCACCGCGCTCGGCGAGCCATGCCAGTTTCCGGAATCGCTCGTATGCAGCGTAAAAGAGTTGGGAAAGACGAATTGAACCGGCCGCGCCAAAGAACGGGTCGCTGCCATGGATGGGAATGAAACCGAATGAACTTGACGGTGTTTGGAATTGGCTATGTCGGCCTCGTGCAGGCGGCGGTGCTTGCCGAGGTTGGCCACCAGGTGGTTTGCGTCGACATCGACGAAGGCAAGGTGGAACGCCTCAACCAGGGCTTCGTCCCGATCTTCGAGCCGGGCCTCGAAAGCATCGTCAGGGAGAATCACGCCGCCGGCCGCATCAAATTCACCACCGATGCCGCCGCCGCCGTCCGGCACGGTGAAATCCAGATGATCGCGGTCGGCACGCCGCCCGGCGAGGACGGCTCGGCCGACCTCAAATATGTGCTGGCGGTCGCCGAGACCATCGGCCGCGAGATGGATAGCGCCAAGATCGTCGTCGGCAAGTCGACCGTGCCGGTCGGCACCTGCGAAAAGGTGAAAGCCAGGATCGCCGAAACGCTGAAGAAGAGAGGGCGTGCGGACCTTGCCTTCGACGTCGCGTCCAATCCCGAATTCCTTAAGGAAGGCTCTGCCGTCGCCGACTGCATGAAGCCCGACCGTATCATCGTCGGCACCTCGAGCGAGGAGACCGAGGCGGTGATGCGAGAGCTTTACGCGCCCTTCAACCGCAACCACGAAAAGATGATCGTGATGGACGTGCGCAGCGCCGAATTCACCAAATACGCCGCCAACTGCATGCTGGCCACCAAGATCAGCTTCATGAACGAGATGGCCAATCTGGCCGAGCAGCTGGGAGCCGACATCGAGGAGGTGCGCAAGGGCATCGGCAGCGATCCGCGCATCGGCTACCACTTCATCTATCCGGGTCTCGGCTATGGCGGCTCGTGTTTTCCCAAGGACGTCCGCGCCCTGATCAAGACCGCCGAGGGTGTCAAGTTCGACGCCAAGCTGCTGCGCGCCGTCGAGGAACGCAATAATGACCAGAAATCCGTGCTGTTCGACAAGGTGAACCGCTATTTCAAGGGCAATCTCAAGGGCAAGACCTTTGCGCTGTGGGGCCTGGCTTTCAAGCCCAATACCGACGATATGCGCGAGGCACCGGCGCGTGTCCTGATGGAAGCGCTGTGGAAGGCCGGCGCGACCGTGCAGGCTTATGATCCCGAAGCGATGCAAGAATGCCAGGCCATTTACGGCCTGCGCGACGACCTGCTGCTGTGCGGCACCAAGGAAGCGGCCTTGCGCGGCGCCGATGCGCTGCTCATCGCCACCGAATGGAAGAGTTTTCGCGCCCCGTCCTTCGACGCGTTGAAGGACGCGCTGACCACGCCGGTCATCTTCGACGGCCGCAACCTCTATGACCCCAAGGTCGTGGCGCGCCACGGCATCGAATATCACTCCATCGGCAGAATGGCGGCATGAGAGCGTGCGCTTCAAGCAAGCGGAATTTAGCACACGCACCCGGCGCGGAAAGGAGTTGCGGCTGATGGTGCTGGACGTAAAGCCAGAGCAAATCACCAAGGATCATTTCGATCTCATCGCGATCGGTTCCGGTTTCGGTTCGGCCTTCTTCCTGCACGAGTTCGCCAGGCGGCGTAAGGCGCGCATCCTGATCCTGGAATGGGGTCGGCACAACACGCATGAATGGCAGCTCGGCCAGAACGCCAACACCGACATCGACGACGAGTCCACCTACAAGACCAACTCCGACAAGCCTTGGAACTACACGATCGGACTGGGTGGCGGGACCAACTGCTGGTTCGCGCAAACGCCGAGGTTCCATCCCAATGACTTCCGGCTGAAAAGCACTTATGGCATCGGCAATGACTGGCCGATCAGCTATGACGATGTTGAGCCTTTCTACTGCGATGCCGAAGAGATCATGTCGATCTCCGGCGATCCCGACATGGCGGCGATGCTGCCGCGCTCGAAACCGTTTCCGCAACCGCCGCATCGCATGTCGACGCCGGACAAGATGATGAAGGCGGCCCAGCCCGACCAGCACTTCGTCATGCCGACCGCCCGCGCCAGGGTCCCGACCGCGCAGCGCACCTCATGCTGTGCCAATCTGCGCTGCTGGCTGTGCCCGGTCGACGCGAAATTCACGGCCAACAATGGCCTGATGCATGTCTTCGAGCATCCCGACGTTTCCGTCTGCCTCGGCGCGGAAGTGCGCAGGCTCGATCAGGTCGGCGGCACGGTTCGCTCGGTCACCTTCGTTCATGGCGGCAAGGAGTATCAGGTCAGCGGTGACCTCTTCATTCTCGGCGCCAACGCCATCCAGAGCGCGGCGATCATGCTGCGCTCTGGCCTGGGAGACGAATTCGTCGGGCGCGGCCTGCATGAATCCTATGGCTGGAATTTCGAGGTCTATCTCGACGGCGTCGACAATTTCGACGGCAGCACCATCACCACCGGCTTGAATTTTGGCCTCTATGACGGTCCGCACCGGTCCGAGCATGCGGCGGCACTGGTCTATTTCGAAAACCGCTGGCAGCACGGGATGCGCGCCGAGCAGGGGCGGTTGCGCCAGACGCTGCCGCTGGTCGTGGTCACCGAAAACCTGCTCGATCACGAGAACTTCGTCACCCTCGACAAGGACGACAATGCCTTCGTCTCCTTCAAGGCGCCGTCGGACTATGCGGTCAAGGGCATGGCCCGGGCGCTGGACAAATTGCCGGCGCTGCTTGCCCCGCTGCCGGTCGAACGGCTCTTCGACCGCGGCATCCGGCCAACGGAATCGCATGTCCAGGGTACGTTGAGGATGGGTACCAGCCCGGCTGATTCGGTGATCGACAGCAACATGATCCATCACCGGTCGAGAAACCTGGTTGTCGTCGGCACCAGCACCTATCCGAGCTGCTCCTGCGCCAACCCAAGCCTGACCGCGGCGGCTTTGTCCCTGCGGGCGGCGAGCCGGATTGCGTGAGAGGAGCGGCCGATGATTGAAGTCACACGGCGTTCGGCACTGGCCATCCTGGCGGGTGGCGTTGCCTCGACGGGCGTTGCCTACGCCGCCGTCTCCTCGTTTTCGGACGAGGATCTGGTCCGCGTCACGCTGGAAAAATATCTCGGCAGGCTGAACATGCGCATCGAGCACCTGCAGCAGTTCGTGCTGGAGTTCCGCAACCGCAATCCCTGGATCTTTCCAAGCGAGAAATTGAGCGACGCGGTCACTCTGGTCGAGGAGCTCAAATTGGGCGCCGTCCGCCGTCTGCTGCCCCATGAAAAGCGGCAAGATCTGATACGTTTCGACCGCTGGGTCATCGCCGAATTCCATATGCTGACGGACTACGCCTGGCGCGGTTCGCCTGGCGATCCAATCCAGTTCACTGGATGGCACTCATGTACCAATCCGTTCGCGACGCTTGACCCGCCAAAGAGCGCGTGAGGCGCCTTCGACACGGCTCATCACCGGTCGCGGGAATCAAACGCCAGAAGACAGGAGCCACGACCATGAAAGTTCTTTTTGCAGGCGGCAACGGCTACCCGCCGGAGTTCAGCGGCGGCGTTCAGTCGAGCACGCATCATCTGGCCGAACAGCTGATCGAACACGGACATGAGGCCGCGGTGCTTGCCGCCCTCTTCGGCGACGGCGTCTTCGGCCTGAAGGCGCGTGCCAAGATGAAGCTGTTGCGCCAGCCGGCGGTCGTCGACAGTTTTCCCGGCTACCCGGTGATCCGGGCGTGGTTTCCCTGGGAAGCAGCGGGTTTTGCCGTCGAGAAACTGAGGCCGGATGTGGCGGTGGTTCAGTGCCACAAATCGGTCCCCCTCGGCAAAGCGCTGAAGGCCGAGGGCGTGCCGCTGGTCGTCTATCTCAGAAATGTCGAGTTCCACGAGTTGGGCGGCGATTTGCGCGAACTGGGTTCCGCACTCTACATCGCCAATTCAGAATTCACCGCGCGCACTTACAAGAGGGAATTCGGCATCGAGGCGACAGTGATCCCGCCGACCATCAACCCGACGCAGTACAGCACGCCGACCACTGGCCAGTTCGTCACGCTGATCAACCCCTATGAGGAAAAGGGCTTCGAACTGGCGGTCCGCATCGCCGGCGGCTGCCCGGAAATCCCGTTCCTGTTCGTCGAAAGCTGGAAGCTGGAAGACGACCACCGCGCGCGCATCGAGCAAACGATCGCGCCGCTCGGCAATGTCACGCTGGAGAGCCGCACCAACGACATGAAGACGGTCTATGGCCGCACCAGGATCCTGCTTGCGCCCTCGAAATGGGAGGAGGCCTGGGGCCGCGTCGCGTCCGAGGCTCATTGCAGCGGCATCCCGGTCGTCGGCTCGCGGCGCGGTGGCCTGCCCGAAGCCATCGGCCCCGGCGGCACGGTACTCGACTACGATGCTCCGCTCATCGACTGGGTCGCGGCTGTCAGGCAGCTGTGGAACGACAACAAGGAATATGAACGGGTTTCAAACCTCGCGCGCGGCTTCGCGGCGCGTGCGGAGCTCGACCCGGACCGCCAGTTCGTCACCTTCTTCTCGATCCTGGACAGGGCGGTTCAGCAGCGGGCGCGCCAGGCGGCGTAGCCAGCGCTCAGGAAGCCAGCCGATCAGGCCGGGCGCTTGACCCGGCTTTTCAGCGTCTCGTAGCCGCGGGCGCCGAGCAGGGCGCGGGCCAGGGCCTTGGCGGCGCCCTTGCGACCTTGCTGCGAGTTGATCTGCCGCAGCCTGGCCGGCAGGTTGCGCGCGGCCTGGCCGAGCGCCGGCAGCGACAGCGCATCGGGGAAGCTCACCATATGGGTTTCGACGCACAGCACCGGCTTGCCCGACAGCTCCGTGATCTTCAGTGCCTGCGCATGCTCGCTTTCGATGAACAGGACGGCGTTGGATTTGCGGTAGAAATCGGCCTTGAAACTGCCATGCGCGCCGAGCCGCTGGCGCTCCGCCTTGCTCGGCAAGTCGAGCATGATCAGTTGGTCGTACACGATCCCATTCTTGGCCAGCCAAGCTTCGGTCAGCGCACGGTATTTCTCCAGCCGGCTGGTGACAAGCCAGCCGATCCGGTGGGTCGGGGCGTGAAGCGGCCGCGCTTCGCTGAGGAATTTCTCATAGGCCGGGCCGTCGTCGTTTTCCGCCTCGGTCGGATCGAGGCACAGCACGCCGTCAATGTCGACGCAGCATTGCGCCAGGAATTTGTGATGCATGAAATTCCACTGGAACATGCGCGGATGCGGCACGACCTCGAACACGACGTCGGTTTCAGAGTGCTGCGGCTGCAGCCCGAACACAGCGGCGAAAGTGAAGTCGGCCTCAATGCCGGCTGCCTTGATGCGCGCACGGGCGTCGCGCATGGCGTTGCCGCCGGCGATGCTGTCGTCGATCACCAGTACCTTGCGCATGTCTGAGACCTTGCGGTCGAGCGCGGCGCGCCGCTTGGTGATGCCTGACGTATAGACCCGGCCTTCCAGGAAGGAATCCAGGTCGGTCATCGGAATGTTCGCCGCAAGACTGACCAGCGTCGCCGCCAGCACGCCGCTTCTGGGCACGCCGACCACCAGGTCGATGTCGCGCGGCAGCCGGTGAAGGTTGCCGACAATCGTGTCGTTCATGTCGGAGATCGATCGGTAGTGCATGGATCAGACCTGATGTTCGTGTGGATATTGGGTAGCCGGCAAAGGCGCCGAAATTATTGCGCCTCGCGCGGCGTTGCCGCCGGCTGTCTTGCCGGCAGCATTTTCAGGGCCTCGCGCAAGGCCTCGCGGCCGGATGCGAAGGCCAGCGCGACGATAATGGTGATAAGGTAGGCAAGCATGGCGCCGCCAGCCAGGGCGACGACATGCTGCTGCGGCAGCATCGGCTTGATCAGCCAGACCGCCGCCAGCGCCAGATGCGCGCCGAGCACGAACGGCGTTGCCGCGCGCAGCACATGGCTGGCCCGCAGCGGTCCGCTCTTGCCGACATAGAGCCAAAGGAACGGCGTGCGCAGATATTCGCTGACCGCATAGGCGATCGCCACGCCGAGCGCGCCATAGGGCAGGCCCAGCGCGAAGGCGAGCACCGAGGTCACGGCGGTGATGATGCCCCAGCGCATGAAGTCGCCGGAGCGGCCCTGGCTGACGAAAAGCCAGCCCGCCGGGTTGTTGAGCGGCTGCAGCAGCCCGGCAAAGCCGAGCGACAGGAAGATCGAGGCGCTGGCGCGCCACTGTTCGCCGAGCACGAAGGGGATCAGCACATCCGACATTGCGGTGGCGAAGGCGACGCCGGGCAGCGCCACCAGAAGGATCAGCGGCATGACGCGCAGATAGGCGCTGCGGTAGCGGTCCGGCTCGTCTTTCAGCCTGGACAGCGCCGGCACCATGACCTTCGACAGCGGATTGGTGATCTGGCTGAGCGGGAACAGAAGCAGCTTGTAGGCGCGGTCGTAGAGGCCGAGTTGCTGCTCGCCCCAGTATTTGCCGATCAGCACATTGTCGAGGTTGCGGGCAAAGAAATTGGCGAAGTTGAAGCCGGTGATTCCGGCGCCGAAATTGATCAGCTCGCCGATGCCGGCGACCTTGCGCGGCAGGCCGGGCCGCCAGCGCGAGCTTGCCCAGTAGCACAGCGTCGGCAGCACCGCGCCGGTCAGCGTGCCGGCAAACAGCGCCCAGTAGGATCGGTCGATGAAGGTCCAGGCAATCGACACCACCAGGCCGGCAACCGCGCTGGCGACATCGATGACAGCCAGGCGCCCGAACTGCATGCGTCGTGTCAAAAGCGCCAGATGCTGGGCGCCGAGCCCATAGGCCATGATCTGCAGCCCGAACGCTGCGACCAGCCCGGCCACGCGCGGCTCGCCATAGAAGGCGGCGACCAGCGGTGCCGCACCCGCGAGCACGCAGGCCAGGATGGCACTGACCGCGACATTGATCCAGAAAAGGTAGTTCACCTCCTCATGGCGGATGCCCGATTTCTGGATCGTCGCCTGGGTCAGGCCGAAATCCTGGAACAGCGCGATGAAGGCCAGCACCGGCGCGCACATCGCCACGACGCCGAAATCCTGCGGCGACAAGAGCCGGGACAGCACAATGACGGATATGATCTGCGTCGCGACCCGCACCGATTGCGACATAGCGGTCACCACCGCGCCGCGCCCGACCGATTTACGCAGCGAGCCTTCCGGCGGATCGAATGGGTTGGCTTCCAAATTCAGGATTCCTGATTTTTGCGCGGATTTCCGAACCCTGAAAATCCACGACCGCCGCCATCCCCAAACTACGGCAATAATTTTGCAGTGCAACAGAAAATGTCCATTGCCGCGCCAAAAATGTTGCGATGCAGCAAGAGCTGTACTAGCATCCCTGTGGGTGGGTTCAAACAGCGGTCGAGTTTTCATGCTGCATGTCTTGTACCTGGTGCACGATGTTTCCGATCCGGCGGTTCGCCGACGGATCACAATGCTCAGGACAGGCGGTGCCCGGGTCACTCTGGCGGGCTTTCGCCGCACCGCAACCCCGATCGCCGATGTCGAAGGATTGCAGCCGGTCGACCTCGGCGCGACGCGCGACGGCCGATTCGCCCAGCGCATGGCGGCGGTGGCGAAAGCGGCGGTTTCGATAGGTTCGAAGCTGAAAGGCACGCCGCGGCCCGATCTCATCATCGCGCGCAATCTGGAGATGCTGGCGCTGGCGCGCCGCGCCAGGTCGGCCTTCGGCGCCACGGTGCCGATTGTCTATGAATGCCTCGACATCCACCGCCTGGTGCTTCGCGACGACATCTTCGGCAAGGCGCTGCGCGCCACCGAGCGCCATCTGGCGCGCGACGTGAAGCTGCTGGTGACCAGTTCGCCCGCCTTCATCGCCAATTATTTCAAGCCCTTCCGCCAGGTCGCCGCAC
>NZ_PNOT02000005.1 GCF_002879535.1 Mesorhizobium intechi | reverse complement strand
GTGCCGAACTCCATTGCGGCTCGCCGGCCGGAACGACGTCCATGTGGCCGGACAGGATGTAGCCCGGGACATTGGCAGGGCCGATCGACGCGAAAAGATTGGAGCGGTCGCCTTCCGGCCCTGGAAGCAGGGTGGCCTTGATTCCGTATCCCGCGAGGTATGCCTCGATCCACCCTGCGATGTCGCCGTTCGGCTTGCCGGCCACCGACGGAAAGGCGACGAGACGGTCGAGGAGGTCTAAGACGTCCATTTCCAGCCCTCAAGGCATCTGGGTGCGCCGGGATTGGCGCCGTCGACCGGATGCTGCAACAATTCGCGAGAGCATGTGCGCCTTCTTTCGCGATTGCATGCCGAAAGCGGAAGTGTTTCAGTTGAATCTTGCGTTGGTGCGTGGCTTTCAAGCAAATCGTATCGGTATGGTTTGTCTAGTGTTGGCAAGGGCAGGGCGGCCATTGTGTTTCACCCTTTTCGCGATCTTTCAGAGGCATGAAATTGAAGCTGTCCGGAAGCTTGAAAATCGATGCCTTTTCAATGCGGATCGCCGACATTGAGGGTGTCGAACTGGACCGGTTGCACGCGCTCTCGCTGTCGGTGGGTTGGCCGCATCGGGCTGAGGACTGGCAATTCCTGCGCGAAACGGGAAAGGGCTTCGTGGCGCTCGACGAGATCGGCCGGGTTCTGGGTTCGGCCATGTGGTTCGGGCATGGCGCCGGTTTCGCGACCGTCGGCATGGTCATCACGTCACCGCGGCTTCAGACACAGGGGGCGGCGCAATGGCTGATGAAGCGGGTCTTCGACAGGATCCCCGGTCGCGATCTGCGTCTCAACGCGACCCGTGCTGCCCGGCGGCTTTATCTCTCGCTCGACTTCCAGCCGGAGAAGACCGTTTATCAATGCCAGGGCGTCGCCCGCGTGCCGGCAACGGGCCTGCCGGCGGATCCGCGCGGCGATCTCCGGACTTTGGACACAACCGATATTCCGGCAGCGATAGCGCTCGACGCGGCGGGATTTGGCGTGAGGCGAGCAGTACTCATTGAAAGGCTCTTCGCGCATTCGGCCGGCTATGGGCTTTTCAAAGGGAGCCAGTTGAGCGCTTTCGCGCTGTGCCGGCCGTTCGGGCGGGGCCATGTCGTGGGGCCGGTCGTGGCTGAAAACGATGCCGACGCCGTGGCTGTCGTGCGGCCGCACGTCGCCGATCATTCGGGGTCCTTCCTTCGGGTCGACACCCATATGGCCAGTGGCGAGTTCGCCGCCTTTCTCTCGCACGCCGCAATGCCGGTCTTCGACACGGTGATGACCATGTCGTTGGGCAAGCGTCTCGCCGATTTTGTTGCGGGCGGTGCAACCAAACCGATGACTTATGCGCTTGCCAGCCAAACGCTCGGGTAGTTCAGTTGCGGTGTCGGCTTTCAATCAGCGCACGACACCTGAACTCAACGGAACCCCCAGCAACATCTCCGCCGGTCTCAGCATCGATGACCGAAGCGGTGCTGGCCTCTAACCCGTGCACATCGTCTTGCCGAACCGAACTCAGGCTCAAGGAGGAAGTCGACGGGAAAGCCTTTCGCGGCGGCGCAGGACTTCACGAAACTGCGCGGCTTCCGCTGACCCGGCATTCTCTTTCTGCGTCTGCAGGTCCAACCTGGCCCTATGTCCCGATCAAGTACGGACCGTTCGACGGGAGAGGGCGCTCCGGCGCAGAATAACGTGCGTAAAGGCGTGTCTGCTTAGCTCCTCATCTCGGTCGAAGAGTTTTGATTGCTGGCCGAAGCGGCCTTCCTCCGACCTTGCTGCCAATGCGGCCCCCTGGCCGCCGCGACGGCACCCCAGCTTGGCTGGTGGATGAGCCCGCGTCTCCCTCCTGACTAGAGCCCCCAGTCTACGGATGCATCCATCCTAGACCTTCGCATCGCATGACAGATGCTTCAGTTCGATAGTTTGAGCCAGCACCCCGATGCATTGTCTGCAACGAAGACAGCTGATGCGCCGCCCCTTGGCTCGATCAGACAATCGAATCCTGAAACGCGAACGAGGAGTTTCGTCATGAAGATCGTGGTCATTGGTGGCACCGGACTGATCGGCTCGAAGACAGTCGAGCGGCTGCGCAGGAAAGGCCACACGGTGTTGGCGGCGTCACCGAATGGCGGTGTCAACACAATCACCGGCGAGGGCCTCGCCGAAGCACTCGCGGGGGCGCAAGTCGTCATCGACCTTGCGAATTCGCCGTCCTTCGAGGACAAGGCGGTTCTGGAGTTCTTCCAGACCTCCGGCCGGAACCTGCTCGCGGCAGAAGCCAAGGCCGGCGTCAAGCACCATATCGCACTTTCGATCGTCGGCGCCGAGCGGTTGCCGGATAGCGGCTATATGCGCGCCAAGGTGGTCCAGGAAAAGATCATCCGAGGCTCCGGCATTCCCTACACCATCGTCCACTCGACGCAGTTTTTCGAGTTTCTCGGCGGCATCGCCCAGTCGGGAACGGTCGGGAACGTCACCACGGTTTCGAGTGCTTATTTTCAGCCGATCGCATCTGACGACGTCGCGGACATCATGACCGATGTTGCGCTGGCGCCTCCGGTCAACGGCGTGATCGAGATCGCAGGCCCGGAGCCGATCCGCATGAGCGATCTCGTCGCGCGGTTCCTGAGGGCCACGAACGATCCGCGCAAAGTAACAGCGGATCCCCACGCACGCTATTTTGGCACTGAGTTGGACGAAAGCTCGCTGGTGCCAGGCGACCATCCGCGCATCGGCGCGATACGCTTCGAAGACTGGTTCAGCCACTCGTCGCACCAGCCGCATTGAACTGCACGAGGCGTGCCGCCGGCTCACACGGATCCAATACATAGTCGCGAAGCGGTAGTATAAAGCTAAGTTCTTTATGCT
>NZ_PNOT02000168.1 GCF_002879535.1 Mesorhizobium intechi | reverse complement strand
TGGCCGCACCGTGCGCGATCCCGACGGCATCGAAGGCAGCGTCACCGAGGCCGAAGGGCTTGGCCTGCTCGATATCGAAACGGTGATGGAGCCGGAGAAGACGGTGCGCAATGTCAGCGCGCGCTCGGTACAATTCGACCTGCCGCTCGAAGGCTACGAGATTCATCTCGGCCGGACCACCGGCCCGGACACGATACGACCGTCGGCGATCATCAATGGCGCTGAGGATGGCGCTGTCTCCGCCGACGGCAAGGTCATCGGGACCTACATGCATGGCCTGTTCGGCGCCGACGGCTTTCGCGGGAAATTCCTCGAAAGCCTCGGCATCAGGGGCGGCGGCATCGACTACCGCGCCGAAGTCGAACGGGCGCTCGACGAGGTCGCGGCCGAGCTGGAAGCCCATCTCGACTGCGACGCGATCTTTGGGCTGGCGCGTTAGCCGGCCTTCTCGCCAGCCTTCGGCCAATAGGTGCCGAACGACCAGACGCCGCCTTCCGGATCGCGGCAGATGAACTCGCGGCTGCCATAGTCGCGGTCGGTCAGCTCCTGGATGATCGTCGCGCCGGCTTTCTTCGCCCTGGCATAGGCGGCGTCGGCATCGTCGACAGCGATATAGATCGACTTGCCGCCGCCTGAACCGGGCTCGCCAACCATCTTGCCGTAATCGTCGTCGCGCGCGCTGCCCAGCATGATCGTCGACGAGCCGAAGGTGAGTTCGGCATGGTGCACGACATCGCCCTCGCCGTAGCGGGCGCGCACCCCGAAGCCGAAGGCTTCGCACAGCCAGTCAATCATTTTCGCCGCGTTCTTGTAGCGCAGGGCAGGGTAGAGACGTGGGGCCTCGGTGGTGGTGGGCATGGGAAACTCCTTCGGTAGGGCTGATCAATGCCTCACTGTGGGCGAAGGCCGTTCCAGCGTCTTGAAGAAATGTTACCTGCGGCAAGAGCCGTCGGCGTCTCGCCTGCAAGGTCGCGGAATTCGCGCACCAGATGCGCCTGGTCGGCATAGCCGCAATAGGCGGCGATATCAGCCCAGTCGGCGCTCTGCCGCCGCGACAGGCCGAGCGCCCGGTTGAAGCGGACGATGCGCGACAGCGTCTTGGGGCCGATGCCGGTTGCGTCGGTGAATTTTCCGGCGAGGTGTTTGCGGCTCCAGCCCAGTCTTTCAGCGATCGATGCGATGCGGGTGCGGCCACCTGATGCGATGATGCAATCATAGGCCCAGGCGATTTCAAGCGGCGTTTCGGCGGCGCTCGCAAGACGGGCGATGACGAAGGCTTCGGCAAGGGCGAAACGCGATGTCCAGTCCGGCGCATTGCCAAGCTGTTCGCGCAGCGCCATCCCCTCGGCGCCCAGCACATCGTCGAGCACCACCATGCTGTCGGTCAGCTCGCTCATCGGCAGACGGAAGAAACGGCGCGCACCAAGCGGCGTGAAGTTGATCTGCACGCAGCAGGCGGCGCCGAAGGATTCGATCACGACGTGTCCGGCAAAAAGCCCGGCGGCGAAACTGGCGAAGCGGTCGCTGTCGCCAGGCGCCTTGCCAAGGCCGATGGCGAAGGGCTCGGCGAAACTGATGACCAGCGGCACGGTCAGCGAGGCATATTCGACATTGCGAAAATGGCCTGAAGCGGTTTCGCGGTAGCCGCAAATGTCTGACACGATGCCGTCAAGCGCAGGGCCGGGGAGGCGCCGGCGCATCTCGAAGCGCCCCGCGATGGAGCGGTCCTCTTCTTTCCGGCGCGGCATCTCGATCGGCATTGGCCATCCTTAAGCCGAGATGAGCCTATCAGCCGTGCGCCGGAAGCAAAAGCGCCCGGCTTTTGGCCGGGCGCTTTCCGTCCCCACTTCAAGGGAAACGTGTCAGGCGCCGCGCATCAGGCAGCCGGCGGCGAGCACGATGTAGGCAATGAGAACAATCCACACCGATGCGAGCGGGATGAAGGCGAGAACGCCAAGCGCGGCGAGAATGCCGATGATGGCGATGACCAGGGAAATTATGAAAACGATCTGGGTAGGGGCGCTGAGATTCATGCGTGGCTCCTCCGACATGATTCGAACAGCGCCATAGTAACAGGCGCGTGATCACACACCAATCAGGACACGCAGCGGGTTGGCCGGATCGGCCAGCAGCTTCGCGGCCAGCGCGACGCAGACGATGACCAGCAATGGCTTGATCAGTCTGGCGCCGATGCGCATGGCGAGGCTGGCGCCGGCGCGGGCGCCGAGGAACTGGGCAGCGCCCATCATCAGGCCGATCTTCCAGGAGATGACGCCGACGGCGGCGAAGACGATGAAGCCGCCGATGTTGGAAGCGAAGTTGAGCAGCTTGGTGTGCGCCGTCGCCTTGAGGACGCCGTAGCCGGCAAGGGCGACGAAGGCCAGCATATAGAAGGAGCCGGCACCGGGGCCGAACAGGCCGTCATAGAAGCCGATTGCCGGCACCATGGTCAGTCCGAACAGGAAGGGCGACAGGCGCTCGGCCCGGTCGACATCGTTCATGTTGGGCTTGAGCGCGAAATAGAGCGCGATGGCGATCAGCACCAGCGGCAACAGGGCGCGCAGGAGATCGCCCGGAACGATGGTGGCCAGCAAGGCGCCAACGACACCGCCTGCCGCCGCCAGCAGCGCCGACGGCAATTGTCGACGCAGGTCGACATGGCCCTTGGAGGCATAGTGCATGGTCGCCGAGCCGGAACCGAACATGCCTTGCAGCTTGTTGGTCCCAAGCGCTTCGACCGGCGAGAAGCCGGCAAGCAGAAGCGCCGGAATGGTGATCAGCCCGCCGCCACCGGCAATCGAATCGACAAAGCCCGCCGCAAAGGCGGCGAAGGCGAGCATGACGATTGTCTGGGTGGTGAGATCGATCATCTGATGCGAGGGGACGTCCGGTCGGCGGGATAATGGCGTTCGACCACGACAGGCCTGTTTGCGCAAGGCCGATTCCGCGCTAACTCTATCCAAGCGCAGTGCGCTTGGATTTGGTTAACCCGGAGAGAGACCCTGATGGCATTCGCATTGCTTGACCAGATACGCTCCATCTTCGACGGCGATCCGGGCGTGCGCAAGGTCGCCGACGACCCTGTCCTGTCGGCGGAACTTTTGATGCTGTTCCGCATGATCCTGGCCGACGGGACGGTCAGCGAGAGCGAAATGGTTGCCTTCCGGCGCATCTGCAAGGACGCCTTCGGCATTCAGGAAACCAGCATCGACGCCGTCATCGAATATCTCAACGAGTTCGGCTACGAGACGAACGGCTCGCAAGCGATCGCGCTGTTTCGGGATCTCGGCGTCGAACGCCGCAAGCAATTGGCCCAGCACATGGCGGAGATCGCCAAGGCGGATTCGCAACTGGCCGACAGCGAGGTGCGCCTGTTGCGCCGCACACTCGATCTGCTCGACATCAGCCCGGTCGATGTGGTGAAGCCGGAAGAGTAGGTCTTTTCATCCCACTCATCCTTGCTCTTGCATCTTCCGGGCAATTGCCCGGTGCAGGTCCGGCGCGGCCGCGACAAGCGCCTTTGCCGCTTCTGATTGCGGATGATCGAGCACCTCGTTCGTCTTGCCGCGCTCGACGATCTTGCCGTCATGCATGACCAGCACCTCGTCTGATATGGCGCGGGCGACGGTCAGATCGTGGGTGATGAAGAGATAGGCGATGCCGAGTTTCTGGTTCAGCTCGGCGAACAGGTCGAGAATCTGGGCGCGGATCGAGACATCGAGCGCCGAGACCGGCTCGTCGGCGACGACCAGCTTCGGGCGGGTGATGATGGCGCGGGCGATCGACAGGCGCTGACGCTGGCCGCCGGAAAATTCGTGCGGATATTTGTCCATGTCGCGCTGATCGAGGCCGACCTCATGCAGCGCATGCGCCACCATCTCGCGGCGCTCGGCGTGCGTCGGTTTCTTCTCCAGCACGTGCAGTGGCTCGGCTACCAGTTTCTCGACCTTCTGGCGAGGATCGAAGGAGCCGTACGGATCCTGGAACACAACCTGCATGTCTCGCCGGGCCGGCTTCAATTCGGCTTCGGTCTTGCCGGTAATGGTCTCGCCCCGAAACCGGACCGTGCCCGAACTCGGCTTGTCCAGCGCCAGGATCATGCGGGCCATTGTTGACTTGCCGCAGCCTGAGCGGCCGACCAGTGCCACCGACTGGCCCGGCTGCATCGACAGCGAGACATCGTTGACGGCGCGGATAGGGGCTGCCGGTTTGAACAGGGAGGTGGGGCGGCCGGGATAGTCGCGAGTCACGCCTTCCACCTCGAGCAGCGGCTGGCGCTGGCTTGCGTCATGCGACCTGGCACGCGCGGGCACATGCATCGAGGCCTGCGCCAGCTGGCGTGTGTAGGGGTGGAGCTGTTCGGACAGGGTGCGGGCGGTATCGCCAGCCTCCATCACCTCGCCGTGGCGCAAGATAGTGATGCGGTCGGCCATCTCGGTTACCACGGCAAGATCGTGAGAGATCAAGAGCAGTCCCATGCGGTTCTCGGCTACGAGATCGCGCAAGAGGTCGAGAATTTGCGCCTGCAGCACCACATCGAGCGCCGTGGTCGGTTCATCGGCGATCAAGAGCTTCGGCTTCAGCGCGCAGGCGATGGCGATGACGACGCGCTGGCGCTGGCCGCCGGACAATTCGTGCGGATAGCGCGACAGCGGGAATTTTGCCGGGGGAAGGCCGACGCGGTCGAGCATTTTTCGTGCCCGCTCTTCAGCGGCGGCGCGCGTGACCCTGGTGTGCCAGCGTATGCCTTCGGCGACCTGTTCGCCGATGGTCTTGACCGGGTTGAGCGCCGTCATCGGCTCCTGGAACACCATGCCGATGTCGTCGCCTCGCAGCGCGCACATCTGATCCTCGGTTGCCGCGAGGATGTCGATGCCGTCGAATGTCACGCGCCCGGTGGCGCGCGCGGCGTGCGGCAAGAGCCGCATCAGCGTCAGCGCGGTCATCGACTTGCCGGAGCCGGATTCGCCGACCAGCCCCATCACTTCTGCGGGTGCGACGGAGAGTTCGATCCCCTTCAGGATCGGTGTGTCGCCGATCGCCAGCGACAGGTTCTCGATCTCCAGCAGGCTCATCGCTGCCGCCGCGATTTCGGGTCGAGGATGTCGGCGATGCCGTCACCCAGGAGGTTCAGGCCGAGCACCGTGATGACGATCGCCATGCCGGGGAAGATGGCCATCCACGGCGCCACCACCATGCGGGTCTGCGCGTCGAACAGCATGCGGCCCCAGCTTGGCATGGGCGGCTGCGCGCCGAGGCCGAGATAGGAAAGCCCGGCTTCGGCGAGGATGCCCAGCGCGAACTGGATGGTGCCTTGCACCAGGAGCAGCGTGGCGATGTTGGGCAGCACATGTTCGATCGATATCTGCGTGCTGCTTTTTCCCGAGGCGCGCGCGGCCAGGATGAACTCGCGCGGCCAGATCGCCAGCGCGCCGGCGCGGGCGACGCGGGCAAAGACCGGAATGTTGAAGATGCCGATGGCGATGATGGCGTTGGCGGCGCCCGGCCCGAAGATGGCTGTTATCATGATGGCCGAAAGCAGCGCCGGGAAGGCGAAGACCAGATCGTTGACGCGCATCAGCGCTTCATCGACGAGGCCGCCGCGCGCGGCGGCAAAAGCGCCGAGCGGGACGCCGACGCCCATGCCGATGCCGACCGCGACCAGCGCCACGGCAATCGAATTGCGGGCGCCGACCATGATCATCGACAAGATGTCGCGGCCGAAATGGTCGGTGCCGAACCAATGCGCCAGCGACGGGCCTTGGGTCTTGTCGGCTATGACCAGCCTGGTCACATCGTAGGGCGTCCAGAGGTAGGAGATGACAGCGATCACCAGGATCAGCACGGTGATGATGAAGCCCGTGACGAAAGCCGTGTTCCGGAACGCCTTGGCCAGGATGCCGCTCAATGTCTCTTCAGGGATGTCGACGTGCAGGGTCATTGCCGGCTTCTCAGGCGCGGATCGACGACCGCATAGGAAAGGTCGACGACGAGGTTGACGGCAATGACGGCGGCGACCAGCAGCATCACGACGCTTTCGACGACGATCACGTCGCGTTGGGTGATCGCCTGGAACACCAGCCGGCCGAGGCCGGGGAGATAAAAAACGTTCTCGATGATGATGGTGCCGGCGAGCAGGAAGGCGAATTGCAGGCCCAGGATCGTCAGGACCGGGATCATGGCGTTGCGCAGCGCGTGCCGCCATAGCACGGTGCGATAGGGCAGGCCCTTGGCGCGGGCGGTGCGGATATAGTCCTCGTTCAGCACCTCGATCAATGCCGAGCGGGTGACGCGCGCCAGGATGGCCGCCTGCGGCAAGGCAAGCGCCACCGCAGGCAGCAGCAGCGATTTGAGTGCCGGCCAGATGCCGGCGCTCCAGCCGGGAAAGCCGCCGGCCGGCACCAGCCGCAGCCAGACGGCGAAGACATAGATCAGCATCAGCGCGAACCAGAAATTGGGCACGGCGACGCCAAGCTGGGCCGCGCCCATGGAAATCGTGTCGCCGGCCCGGCCGCGCCGGCTGGCGGAAAACAGGCCGACCGGAATGGCGATGATGGTGGAGAGCGCAAGCGCGATCAGCGCCAGCGGCAGCGATACGGCAAGCCGCTCCCGCACGAGATCCATGACTGGCACCGAATAGGTGTAGGATCGGCCGAAATCGAGGCTGACCAGGCCACCGGCCCAGTTCAGGTAGCGCAGGAGGAGCGGCGCGTTCAGGCCCATCTGGTTGCGCAGCAGTTCGACCTGGTCGGCGCTGGCGTTCATGCCCAGCATCAGCCGCGCCGGGTCGCCCGGCAGGATTTCCAGTACGGCGAACACCACGATGGAAGCCAGCACCAGCGTGGCAAGCGAGATGGCGAGGCGCTTGAGGAGGTAGGCGGTCATCCGTTCCAACGTGCCGGAAAAAGACAGGCTCCGGAAGCAGGTTTACTTCCGAAGCCACGCATTTCTCGGAAGGGCGAAATCAATCCGACCACTTCACCTTCGTCAGGTCGTTGGCAGGTATGGGCGCGCTTTCCCACAACCCTTGCAGCTTGGCGTCCCAGACCCCGACCTTGGGCAGTTCGTAGAGAAACCCGACTACCGCATCGTCGGCCAGGATCTTCTGAGCCTGGGCATACAGTTCCTTGCGTTTGGCCTCGTCGGACGTCAGTTCCAGATCGGCGATCACCTTGTTGAAGGCAGGGTTGGCGTAATTGAAGTAGTAGTCCTTGCGCGCGTAAATATCGATGTCGTTCGGCTCGGTATGGGACACGATGGTCAGGTCGTAGTCCTTTTTGGTGAACACCTGGTCCAGCCACTGCGCCCACTCGACGGGAATAATCTCGAGGTTGATGCCGACGTCGCGGAGTTCCGAGGCGATGATCTCGCCGCCGAGCCGCGCATAGGATGGGGGCGGCAGCTTCAGCGTGGCCTTGAAGCCGTTCTCCAGTCCTGCTTCCTTCAGCAGTTCCTTGGCCTTGGCCACGTCGTGCGGATAGCGGCCGGTGAGGTCGACATAGTATTTGTTAGCCGGCGACATATGCGAGCCGATCGGCAGGCCGAGCCCGGCCGAGGCGCCGTCGATGATTGCCTTGCGGTCGAGCGCGTAGGAGATCGCCTGCCTGACCTGCAGCTTGTCGAAGGGCGGCTGCTTGTTGTTGATGGACAAGATGGTTTCGCCTTCGGTCGCACCGACCACCACCTTGAAGCGCGGATCGTCCTTGACCTGGGAGACGCTGTCGGGATCGAAGAAAGGGAAGGCCTGTATGTCGCCGGAAAGCAGCGCCGGCACCGCCGCCGCCGCATCGGGAACGATGCGGAATTCGACCTTTTCGAGGAAGACGGGCGCGCCCCAGTAGTGATCGGATTTGAGCAGGGTGATCGATGAGCCCTTGGCCCAGCTGTCGAACTTGAAGGGGCCGGTGCCGACTGGCTTTTCCTTGTTGGTGTCGGCGGATTTCGGCGACACCATCACCGCGTCGCCCCAGCCCATATTGTAGAGGAACGAGCCTTGCGGATGGGTCAGCGTCACTTTCACCGTGGCGGGGTCGACCACGTCGACCTTGTCGATGGCGGCAAAGAGCTGCTTTTGCGCGTTGATGGAGTTTTCCGCGCGAGCACGGTCGAGCGAAAACTTCACGTCGTCGGCGCTGAAATCGGCGCCGTCGTGGAATTTCACGCCGCTGTGCAGCTTGAAGGTATAGACCTTGCCGTCATCGGAAATGGTCCAGCTTTCGGCGAGATCCGGCAAGACTTCGCCATTGGGACCGATCCGCGTCAGGCCCTCGAACACATTGGCGTAGGTGACCTCCCTGATTGCCGCGGCCGCTCCTGCCGTCGGGTCGAGATGCGGGGGTTCAAGCGGAATGCCGATGACGAGGTCGGTCCGGGCGGCAAACGCCGAAGTGGCGGTTGCGACCGCCAGGACGGCAGCGGCCAGAAGGGTCTTCCAAAGTTTCATCGCAGAACTCCCCATGTGCTCAAATGCTCAAGCCTGGGGATAGAAGCGTTATTTCGCGCGGGAGTAAATTGCGTTTCGTGCTGCCGCGCCGCGCCAGGAGAAATGTTTTTGCGCGGCGGGCCGATCATCCGGTTGTGCCGCGCAGCAGCACGTTGAGGCCGATAGCCATCACCTTGGCCGATTCCACCATGTCCTCTATGCCGACCCACTCGTCCGGCCGGTGGGCGAGGTCGAGAATGCCGGGCCCATAGGCGATACAGTCGTAGATATGGCCGATCCGGGCAATGTGCTTCTGGTCGTAAGTGCCGGGCGAAATGACGTAGTCGGGCTCACGGTCGAAAATCGCATGAATGCCTTGCGCCACCGCCTTGACCACCGGCGCGTCGCGCTCGGTCATCAGCGGCAGCACTTCCATCAGGTCGCGAATCTCGTAATCGAATTTTTTACGCTCACGCTTCAGCCGTTCCAGAATGCCGGTCACTTCGCCTTTGACCGTGGCGAGGTCTTCCTCGAGCAGGAAGCGGCGGTCGATGGTCAGCCGGCAGGAATCGGGCACGTTGGGCGAGGGCAGGCCAGGCCGGAAATCCTCGGTCTGGCCGCCATGAATGGAATTGATGTTCATGGTCGAGCGCCTGGCGCCTTCGGGCACGACCGGCATGCGCGTCATCTTGCGGTCGAGCGCCGGGAACAGTTCGTCTTCGAAGGCTTGTAGCACGGCGCCCATATGGCGCACCGCATTGTCGCCGAGAAACGGCATCGAGCCATGCGCGATCTCGCCCTTGGTTTCAATCTCGGCCCACCAGACGCCGCGATGGCCAAGGCAGATGCGGTCCTTGTTCAACGGCTCGGGAATGATGACATGGTCGACCCTGGGTTTCGAGAAATAGCCGAGCCTGGCCAGATGGGCGACGCCGCCAAAGCCGCCGGACTCCTCGTCGACGGTGCCGGATATCTCGATGGCGCCGGGAAAGTCGGGATAGACCTCCATGAAGGCTTCGGCGGCAATGATCGACGCGGCCAGGCCGCCCTTCATGTCGCAGGCGCCGCGTCCATAGACCCTGCCGTCCCTGACAACGCCGGCAAAGGGATCGACGGTCCAGCCATCGCCGGCCTCGACCACGTCGATATGCGAGTTGAAGTGGACACAGGCGCCGGGCGACCGGCCGTCGAAACGGGCGACGACATTGACGCGCGGGTAGCGGTCGGTGTCGCCGGGCGTGCCTTCGGCGCGGACGAATTCCGTTTCAAAACCACGTTTCCTCAGCCGCGCGCCGACATATTCAGCGCATGGCCGGTAGGCCTCGCCGGGCGGATTGATGGTCGGAAACCGGATCAGGTCTGCGGTCAGCGCGACGACAGCGTCGCGCCTGTCATCGATTGCTTGAAGGAGTCGCTCATTCATCGGGGGAGTTGAGCAACGAACGACGTCGCATTGCAAGCCCGCCGGCAATCAAGTCGGTGCGGCGTGCTGTTGCGGCAACTATCGCGGGAAATCGTTCAAATTCGCTGCTTTGGATTGGCGAATTGATCAAGGAGTGTGTGCTATTTGTTCACTGCCATTAAAAAGGTGAAAAACAACGTGATGGCAAGAAGGCAAGGGGCAACCAAAGGGGTTTGATCGCATGAGGAAGTTCTTTCTCGTAACAGCGGCGATGTTGGCAACCGCGCTGTTTGGTACGCCGTCCGCAAGTTACGCGGCGATGTTGGAAGCAAATATCGACGTGTCGTCACAGACGATGACGGTACGGTACGGGTCGGAGGTTTATCGCTGGGTCGTGTCGACTGCCCGTCCGGGCTATTTCACGCCGCGTGGCACCTATCGGCCGCAGCGGACCGCGCGGATGTGGTATTCGCGCAAATACGAGATGTCGCCGATGCCCTATTCCGTGTTCTTCCATGGCGGCTATGCCATCCACGGGACGGGGGCGGTCAGGCAACTCGGCCGTCCGGCCTCGCATGGCTGCGTGCGGCTGCACACGGCCAATGCCGCGACGTTCTATGCCATGGTGCGCGAAGTGGGCTTCGGCAACACGCGTATTGTCGTGACGAACTAGCAGCACGCGCGAATTCTCGTTGCCGGGCCGGAGCCCGGCGCGAGACAGTCTACTGACGGTACCAACAATCGGCCAAGGTTATACCTGGCCCGAGATTGAGGGCTGTTGGTGCAGAGGGACGAGGGGGTGTGCTTTCCATGCCATGCCTGACCAAGGACAATCGGCAGTATCGGGCGGCCTGAAGTAATAGGGGTAGCGTAGGTATTGCCGGCTGATCAATCGGTTCGCCGGGAAATCTGCCATTGCGTGCCGTTGCTGGAATTGACAGATGCATCCCCAGTCACAGATGGACGATCGTCTTCCCAGTCGGCCTTCCGGGGTGCTCATTCTTGGCGGGGCGCACGGGACGCTGGCGCTGGCCAGAAGCTTCGGCGCTCGCAAAGTGCCTGTCTGGCTGGTGAGCAACGATACGCCGTTGCCCGGCTTTTCACGATATGTCCAGCGGACGATGACGTGGCCCGGCCCCGACGACCCAGGTGCCGTCGCCTTCCTGCTCGATCTGGCGAAGGTTCATGGGCTTGGCGGCTTTTTGCTGATCGCCGGCGGCGATCCAGAAGTTCGCTTCGTATCGCAATCGATCGACCGGTTGTCCGCCGCGTTCGACGTGGTGCTGCCGCCTTGGGAGCAACTGAAATGGGTCTGTGAAAAGCCGCTGCTGTATCGCCGGGCGGGCGAAGTGGGGCTTGCCGTTCCGCTCACCTATGCGATCAGCTCGCCCGAGCAGGCAGAGGCAGCCGAACTTCGCTTTCCCGTAATCTTGAAGCCGAATATGGGCGGGCGCAGCCGTTTTGCGCGTGCCAAGGCCGTTCTCACCAATGACAAAGCAGCGTTTTTGACAGCCTATGCCTGGGCTGCCGAAGAGATCGGTGGCGACAATGTCGTGGTTCAGGAAATGATACCGGGCGGAGGCGAGGGCCAGTTCTCCTACGCGGCACTCTGGAACGAGGGCGCGCCGGTGGCCGAGTTCACCGCCCGTCGTGCGCGGCAATATCCGGTCGATTTCGGCTACACCAGCACCTTCGTGGAGGTGGTCGACGAACCACGATTGATCGAAGCCGCGCGCCGGCTGCTTGGATCGATCGCGCATCACGGACTGGTGGAGGTTGAATTCAAGCGCGATGCGCGCGATGGTTCGATGAAGGTGCTCGACGTCAATCCACGACCCTGGACATGGTTTGGGCTGGGCGCCGCCGCCGGCGTGGATCTCGGCGCCATGCTTTGGGCGATCAAATCGGGTCAGACGGTAAAGACGACGTCAGCGCGACCCGCTACGTCCTGGATGTATCTGGTCCGCGACATGGTGGCGGCCGGCCAGTTGATCTCGAGCGGCCGGTTGGCAAAACGCGCCTATTTCCGTTCATTCACTAAAGTCCGGGCATGGGCGACATTCCAGGCGAATGACCCTGTGCCGGGCCTGATCGACGTGCCGTTGACGGCCTGGAGAGTGCTGACGCGACGGATGCTTTCCGCAATCTTAACTGGGAAATGTTTAGGACGGCGGCGTGAGGGAGCGAGTTCCACGGCTGCACAAACAGACAGGCGAGACCACTGACATGACGGTTTTCACGCCCAGGACCGACTGCGAGGTGGCCGTGATCGGTGCCGGTCCTTTCGGACTGGCCGTCGCTTCAGCCCTCAAGGGAGCGGGCGTCGATACGCTTACCCTCGGCGGAGCGATGTCCTTCTGGCGCGACCACATGCCGAGAGGCATGAGGCTGCGCTCGCCCTGGCACGCGACCTATATCGGCCACACCAAAGGTCCGCTCTCGCTCGATTCCTACGCAAAGGTCCTGGAAATCTCGCCCCGCGAACCGCTGCTTCTCGAAAACTTCGTCGACTATGGATTGTGGATCCAGGCCCGGACGGTTCCGGATCTGGATACCCGCAAGGTGGACCGCGTCGAGAGGGCGAACGGCGGATTTCGTCTGGCACTGGTTGATGGCGATGCCCTGACGGCGCGGCGTGTCGTGATTGCCACCGGCCTGATGAACCAGCAACTGATCCCCGCTGTCTTCAACGGCGTCTCAAAAGAACTTGTCAGCCATGCCAGTGAACATACTGGTTATGAGGCCTTCCGCGGCAAGCGCGTTGCCGTCATCGGACGTGGGCAAAGCGCCTGCGAATCCGCCGTTCTGCTCAAACGAAAGGGGGCCGAAGTGGAGCTCATCTGCCATGGCGACATCCATTGGCTGGGCTATCGGGCGCTGTCGGGAAAGCAGAACTGGAGCTTGCGGGACTTCCTGTCGGAGCGGCTCGCATCGCCGTCCAGGGTCGGTCCGTTCCCGATTTCCTGGCTGGTCGAAGTCCCAGGCTTCGTGCACCGGTTCCCGGAGCCGGCCCGGGCCGGGCTCAACAAGCGCAGCCTCGGCGCCGGCGCGACGGGATGGCTGAAGCCGGATTTCGATGGGATAGAGATCAGGGCCGGCAGCAGGATCATCAGTGCGTCCCCCAAGGACAATGGCATCGAACTGCGGTTCGAGAAGGATGCCGCCACCTTCGATCACGTCCTGCTCGGCACGGGCTACCGGATCGACATCGCCAAGCTCGGTCTGTTCGCGCCCGCCATGCTTGCAGCGATTGCCCGCCGGGAAGGGTTGCCCCTGCTTTCCGCGGGGTTCGAATCCAGCATTCCCGGCCTGCATTTCGTCGGCGCGAGCGCGGTCGGCTGTTTCGGCCCGCTGATGCGGTTCACCGCCGGCACGCCGTTTGCCGCGCGCACCGTCGCGCGGTTCATTCAGAGAGCGAAAGACAGACGTTACACTGCTGCCTGAACCTGGAAGACGGCGTAGTCGATGGTGCGGACCGCATCGAGGAAGCCGGGCATCGCCGGCACGGACAGTTCCCGGAAAATACCGGTGTCGCGGATGGCCGGCCTGGCCCAATCGATGGCGCGGTGGCTCGAGCTGCCATAGATGATGAAGCAATCCCGCGGGTGGCGTTTGAGCGACGATACGAGATTCTTCAGGACGATATCGAAGACGTCCTTTGAGAAGGGATTGTAGAAATAGACCACAAGGGGCACTTGCGGAAAATCGTACACCGCCGCATCGGCCTCGACGACACCGAGCGCCCGGCATTTCCGCGACGGGGCGCGGAAACGCTCGATGTTGCTGCGGGCGATGTCCACGAGCTCGCGGGCGAACTCCACGCCGATGATCTCGGCGAACGGATATTGCGAGGCCAGCAGCAGCGTTCGCGACTTTCCGGAGCCGATGTCGATGAACGTATGGTCGTGGAGATCGCGGGGCAGCGACTTCATGATGAAGTCGAAGGTCCTGGGCGACGTGCAGACGGCTTCGTTGCCCATGGCGCGGTGCGGGCCGACGACATTGAGGGCGCCGAGCTGGATAGAGCCGGCTGTATCGACGCCGTGCCGACGGTCCCATCTCCGGGCGAGACGGTCGGCAAGCATATGCCTGATGTTGCGCTGGACAAAGCCAAGGCTTGCAACGAGCCCATGCCGGCGGATGAGCCTTAGCGGCTCCAGCAGGCCATGCTGACGAAGGTGGGACCATGCCCGGCCAGGACGGCCGAAGGAACGATCTTCAAGGCCATCCCGATCCAGGCGCGGCATTTCGATATTCGTCATGCCACGGGCTCCATCCCAGTCGATGAACATCTGCTGGGGTTTGTGCGCCCTCGCCGTTTAAGATTCCCTGACCAGTAACGTTACGAATGTCTGGATCGCAGGCCCATCAGAAACGGGAAACGGGCGGCGCCAAACACGTCAGAGGACGTGGTCAGCCGTTCGCGGCCGGCGCCTTTGCCGGCGGCTGCCTTTTACGCCGCCAGTTGCTGATCTCCCACCTTTTGTGGAACCACATCCACTGGCCGGGGTCCTCGCGCACCCAGCGCTCGACCACATCGTTCAGCATCTGGGTGGTGGCGTGGACGTCGACGCTGCCGTCGGCGGTGCGCGGCAGGACCAGCCTGTCCTCGATCTCGAGGCGGAAGCGGTTGCCTGGCAATCTGATGCAACGCGCCGGATAGACGTCGCAATCATAGTGCCGGGCGAGCGTGCCGAGCACCCGGTTGCTCTGGCAGGGGCGGCCGAAGAAGGTCGTGTCGAGGCCGTTGGAGAATTTCTGGTCGACGAGGACTCCGATATTGCCGCCGTTTTCCAGCACTCCGGCCAACGCGAACGAGGCGCCGGCCATCGACGGCAGCAGGGCCCCCATGGTCGAGCGCCGCGTCGAGAGGATGTAGTCGGCAAGGTAAGGGTTGTTGGGCGGGCGAAACAGCGCCGTGATGTTCATGCCGAAGGTCGCCGCCGCCACCGGCAGCAGCTCGAAATTGCCGAGATGGCCAGTGAAGACGATGTGCGGCTGCTTCTCAGCGGCGATCTCGACGAAATGCTCTATTCCCTTGACCTCGACGCGGCCTGGCTTGCTGGCGGCCGGGTCATAGTCGAACAGGGCGTCAAGGAAGATATATTCGGCGGCGAGGCGGGCCATGTTGCCCCACATATCGGAGGCGATGGCCTGGATTTCGTCCTCGCTCTTTTCCGGATAGGCCTTGCGCAGATTGTCGATGGCGACCTGGTGGCGTCCGACCTTGGGACCAATGAAACGCGCGACGCGGTCGGCGAAATTCAGCGCGCTGTCGACCGGCAGCAGGCGCAGCACCGAAATGATGATCATCGCGGCGCGGGCAACCAGCCAGTAGTTAAGCTGGCGCAGCTGCCTGCCATAGCGAAACCTGAGGTCGCGGCGAAACTTCTTGAGCACCGAAGTCAAGGCCTCAGGCGACGCGCAGGATGATCTTGCCGAAGACGTCGCGGCCTTCCATGCGCTTCAGCGCGGCGTCGATATCGTCGAAGCCGACTTCGGTGTCGATGACAGGCGCGACCTGTCCCGCGGCCATTTTCTGCATGGCGTTGGCCATGTTCTCCATACGGCAGCCGAAGGAGCCGAGCAGCTTCAATTGCTGCTGGAAGAGCTGCATCAGGTTGATCTGCGTCGACACGCCCGAGGTCGAGCCGCAGGTCACCAGGCGGCCGCCGCGCTTCAGGCAAAGCATCGAGCCGGCAAAGGTGTCGGCGCCGACATGTTCGAAGACGACGTCGACGCCCTTCTTCTTGGTCAGCTTGCGCACGACGCCCTCGAAGCGGTCTTCGCGGTAGTTGATGACATGGTCGGCGCCGAGCGCCTTGGCCTTGTCGATCTTGTCGTTGGAACCGACCGTGGTGATGATGGTGCAGCCCATCCGCTTCGCCAGCTGGATCGCCGCCGAGCCGATGCCGGAGCCGCCGGCATGGACGAGGATGGTTTCGCCGGGCTGCAGTCTCGCATTGTCGAACAGCATGTGCTCGACCGTGCCGAAGGTGACGGGGGCTACCGCGGCGCCGATGTCGCTCACGCCGGGCGGGGCGGGGACCAGCAGTCGCGCCGGCAGGTTGATCTTCTCCTGGGCAAAACCGTCGAGATGGAAGCCGTGGACGCCGGAAACATGTTCACAGAGATTGTCGCGGCCTTCGCGACAGGCGCGGCAAAGGCCGCAGGTGCGCGCGCCGTAGATCGACACCAATTGTCCGGGCAGCAGGCTGGACACGCCGGGACCGACCGCCTCGACCTCGCCGGAAGCTTCGGCGCCGACAACCAACGGCAGCTTGCGCTTGGCAAAGGCCATGCCGCGCCAGCCCCAGACGTCGATATGGTTCAGCGCCACCGCCTTGATGCGCAGCGTGACTTCGCCGAGTGCGGGTGGCGGGGGAGGCGGCAGGTCCACCGTTTCAAGACGGCGGTCCTCGATAAGTTGCAATGCGCGCATCGGGCCTGTCGGTTCTGTTCCAAAGCGCGTCGCGCTTTAGTTCTTGGTTTTATGCATGTCGTTGTCGCAAAACCGAGGTCACTTTTGCACGACATGCATTGACGGAAAGGGCTCGCTTAGACCGGTTCCCGCGCCATGACAAGGCAAGTGTTCTGGCCGCCGAAGCCGAAGGAGTTCGACAGAACGCTGCGAACCTCGGCATTGCGCTTCTTGTTCGGCACCACGTCGAGCACGATCGCCGGGTCGGGATTGTCGTAGTTGATGGTCGGCGGAATGACGCTTTCGCGCATTGTCATCAGCGAGAACGCCGCCTCGACGGCGCCGGCCGCGGACAGTGTGTGGCCGATCATCGACTTGTTCGACGAGACCGGCATCGAGCCGATGCGCTCGCCGAACACGGTCGACAGCGACAGATGCTCCATCTTGTCGTTTTCCGGTGTCGAGGTGCCATGGGCGTTGACGTAGTCGATCTCGTCCTTGCTCAGGCCCGCATCCGCAAGGGCGGCGCGAACCGCCGCGATTGCCGGCGAACCGTCGGGTTTGGAGCGGGTGCGATGGAAATCATCGGCTTTTTCGCCGCAACCGCGCAGGATGCCGAGCACGGTCGCGCCACGGGCGAGGGCTGCTTCCAGCGATTCCAGCACCAGCGCGCCCGAACCTTCGGCCAGCACGAAGCCGTCACGATCCTTGGAAAACGGCTTGGAAGCCTTTTCGGGAATGTCGTTGTGGGTCGACAGCGCCGACAGCAGCGAGAAGCGGATCAGCGCCTCTGCGGTCGCCGAACCGTCGGCGCCGATCGACAGCGCCCGGTCGCATTCGCCGCGGCGGATCGCCTCGACGCCGAGCTGGATGGCGGTTGCGCCCGAGGCGCAGGCGGTCGACAGCGTGATCGGCAGGCCGCGCGTGCCGAAGCGGTCGGCGAGCCGGTCGGCGATCGAGCCGAACTGAGTGGTCTCGAAGATGTCCAGTTCCTTCAATCCGCGCGCCACCCGCAACAGCCTTTCGGCGCCGGCGTCCTGTTTGTCGGAATTGTAGAGCGAGAAGCGTTCGTGCCAGTCGAGTTCGACCGGCGGCGAGGCGAGGAAGAGAGGCCCACCGAAATCACCGGAATCGAGGCCGGATTCGGCCACGGCTTCATGCGCGGCTGTTTCGGCCAGCTCGTAGGTGAGGGGACTGGCGCCCTTCGAGCTTGAGTCCAGGAAGTCGACCATGCCGGAAATGCGGGTGTTGAGGTGGTCGACCGGAAAGCGCGTGATCGGGTGGATGCCCGACTTGCCCGAGGTCAGCGCCGCCCAATTGTCGGCCTTGCCGACACCAAGCGAAGTCACCACGCCGATACCGGTCACGGCGACGATCGGCCTGCCCATGTGATCTCTGAAATTGGTCATCGGGAAGCCCTCGAGCGGTTCATCTCTGCAACATGGCGGGTGCCTGCCTCACGCTGGCTTGACCAGCGCCATGCCCTCGAATTGGTGATACCCGATCGCCGTTGCAAGGACGCGGGCGGGAATGCCTTCGAACGGCTTCTCGGCCGCGGCATCGAAGACGGGGTAGGCGGCCTTGCGGTCGACGGCGAGTGCCGCCAGCGCCACGGCGAACGGAAACTGCGCTTCCTTCATGTGCCCGGTCAGCGTCGAAAAGCCGCGCGCGGTGATTGCCTCGACGGCATCGAGCGCCGTTTTCTCGGCACTGGTTGCGGCATGCGCGCCCGACGCACCCGACATGGCGAGCAGCCTGCCGTTCGGCGGTGCCGCCTGGTTGAGCAACCCGGCGATTTCGGCGTCGAGTTCCCCGCGCGAGCGCCTGGCGCGGCCGGAGACGACCGGTCCGAGCTCGGCATAGATCTTGCGCCCACGGCTTTCCGCCTGTTCGCGCTGTTCCAGCACAAGGAAGGCTCCCCCTGAGCCCGAGACCACGCCACCGCCTTCAGCGCCCGCCCTTTGCCATACAGGCTTCCAAGGGCCGCGATGCAGATAGCCGGCGAGCTCGTAGCCCAGCAGCATATCGGAATGTTCGGTCTGGAAGGCGCCGCCGACCAGCACGTGCGTCGACTGGCCCGAGCGGATCCGCGCCGCGGCCGTCTCGACGGCGGAAACGCCTGCCCCTTCCTCGCCCATGAAGGTGCGCGAGGAGCCCGTCACCTTGTGGACGATGGAGATGTTGCCGGCGAGAAGGTTGGAAAGCTGGGCGAGGAACAAGGTCGGCCGCAGTTCCGTGGTCAGCTTCTCGTTGAGCAGCACGTCGCGGTCGTTGCGGCTTTCCGAAGCGGCGAGGATGGCGGCGTCGACCGCCTCGTCGCGCTCGCCGCCGCCGGCGGCCACCACCATGTCCATGGTCGCGCAAAGCTCGTCATTGCCCTTGATGCCGGCATCGTCGAGCGCGAGGCCGGCGGCATAGGTGCCGAGCCGTTGCCATGTCTCCATCTGTCGCTGGTCGCCGCGCTTGGCGATCTGCAGGTTCCAGTCGATCTCCGGCAGGGGATGAACGGTATAGGGCGCGAAGCGCGCGGTTTCGAGCACCGGCTGCAGGCCCGGTTGCGCGAGCTTCTGCCAGTGGGCGTCAGGGCCTTCTCCCAGCGAGGAGACAAGGCCGATACCAGTGATGACGACGTCGCGGGGGCTACTCATGAGCGGCTTTGTGGGTCAGGCGGCAAAGCGCGTCAAGGTCGCGCGCTCAACTGACGTCAGGCGGTCTTGGCGGCGACAAGCGCGTCAATCTTGGCGCACAGGTTCTTCATGACGAAGTAGTCGTCGGTCGAAGCCTTGCCGTCATTGACTTCCTGGGTCCACTTTTCCAATGGCACCTTGATGCCGAATTCCTTGTCGATGGCAAAGACGATGTCGAGGAAATCGAGGCTGTCGATGCCCAGATCGTCGATCGTGTGGCTCTCGGGCGTGATGGTGTCGATATCGATCTCGCTGGTGTCGGCAATGATCTTGGCGACTTTGTCGAACGTGGTGGACAAGGGCTTTTCCTTCTTTGCGGGCGGAATCTGTCCGCATCCTGTTTGGGCGCTGTCTAATCGGTTTTTCCCGGCAGGAAAAGGCCTGATAGTCCGGGCGCAGATGGGAAGCGTGGCCAAGAAACGCAAGAAGGGCCGCCGATCAACCCGGCGGCCCTTCCCATTACGTCAGGCTAGTCGTTGTCACGCAGCTTGACCAGATCGTTCAGCAGCCCGCCCGTTCCGTTGTGGACGGTCAGCCGCTCGACCTTGCCGGCGATGGTTTCCAGAGCCTCGAGCTCCTTCAGCCGCAGCATCACCGGGTTCTCCGCCATCACCCTGGCCGTGTTGAGGAGGGAACGCGTGGCGTTCGTCTCCTCGCGGCGGCGGATGACGTTGGCCTCGGCCTGCTTTTCGGCCGAAACCACCTGGTTGAGGATCTCGCGCATCTCGCCCGGCAGGATCACATCCTTGAGCGCGATATCGCTGACCTCGACGCCGATCCCGGCCATGTCGGCACGGACCTTGGCCGCGGCTTCCTCGTCGACCGTCACCTTCTTCTCAAGGATCTGGTCGAGCGTCAGGGCGCCAAGCGTCTTGCGGAAGGCGTATTGCAGGGCGCGATAAAGAGCCTCGGAGAAGTCCTTCACAGTGCTCACCGCCTTGACAGGGTCGACGACCCGGTATTCGGCGGCGATGTTGACGCGGATCGTCACGCGATCCTTGGTCAGCACTTCCTGCCCGGCGACGTCGAGCGACTGGCGCTTGAGGTCGACGACCTTCACCTGCACCATGCGTCCGACGTTCCAGAAGCCGTGCACACCCGCGGCAAGTGTCCGTACCAGGACACCGTCGACGAACAGCAGGCCGGCCTGGCCATCGACGACCGGATGGACCGACATCAACTCCGCCTTCCGGGCCTGGCCGAGCCGGCGCATGACCGCCGGATCGATGGCCAGATCAGCCGAGGTATCGATCGTCGTCACCGTCCACGGGCCGGCATCCGTCCACAGAACCAGCTTGCGGTCCGGCGCCAGGACGGCATGCAGGTTGCCGTCACGCTCGATGATGGCGATATCCGTGCGTGCGGTGCGAACGACGGTGAAATGACGCGCGGCCACATCCGGGAGCTTGTCGAACAACGCCTTCTCGTATGCCGAAACGAATTCCGGGCTCTTCAGATCGTGCCGTGACACTTCCAGGCTCCCGCGCCGGTTGGCGAGCCAGTGCTCGCCCGGCATCAGGACGGCCTTGATCTCACCCTTGTAAAGGGTGAGGGCACGTTCGTTTTCCCTTACGAGGACGCGCTCGCGTCCAAGAACCTTGTCGAGAACAGTCATTGTCTTACTCCTGTCGGGCATGGCCCCATGCGAGGCGTCAACTCATGCGTCGATCTTCCCTTCGTTTCTCGTTTCACATCGTCTTCCGGCACGAATGATCCGGGGACCGGTGGCAGCGATCCGTGGCGGGCCTTCGGGAGCGGATCGCGGGGCAGCGAAGCGAGCGCCGGAGGCCGAAGCCTCCCTTGCCGGCGACACTGCGCCTTGATCGTCACCGCGAACCTGGCCGCGAACCGATGGGTCGGACCTTTCGAGACGGCCCTGGCCCGAAGGCTTCGGCCGTCCGTCCGGTCTTCAGCATTCCGGTCCCCGGACCGTTTCTGGATAACACCACCCAAAGGTGTCGGCTTATCAGGCCATTGGAGAAGGAATCGAACCTTCGACAGTCAGATTAACAATCTGATGCTCTACCCAAACTGAGCTATCCGTGGTGCAGACGGCAGGATTCGAACCCGCGACCTCCGGATCCAAATCCGGCGCTCTCCCAGACTGAGCTACATCCGCGATCCCAACCCCCGAAGCGGCGCCGTATACAGCGCGGCAATGCCGCCTGCACGGGCGGAGACGAAAGCTCCAACCGTTGTGCTCACTTCGGTTCTCGTGACCGGGAGCGCGGCTATAGAGCCTGCGACGGGTTGTCGCAAGCGGCATTGTCGCGGCCAATTCGTGGCTTCTTTCGGCTGTGGCATTTCGGCAACATAGCTGACATGGTCAGTACGATGAGTTGTACCGATGTACCTCGGAACGCGGCGGGAGAATCCTGCCCGTCGAGAATGTAGGAGGATGCCTTCGCGCAGATAATCGAGACATGGAAAGCTCGCTGCTCGGTGAGACGTCAGCAGGCTCCGATCGTCGTCAGAAGGTAACGCGGCCGAGCACGCGCAGAACGTCGCCCTGCGCCTCGACGACCACGGCTTCGCCCTCGCGCGGGGAAACGCCGGTCAGCGCCACGATGTCTTCCAGGTGGGTAACCATGACCAGATTGTCGGAGCCGGAATAGGCGCGGATTTCCTTCATGATGGCGGCGATCTGTGCTGCCTTCTGCGCGTCGTCGCCCTTCAGCAGGTCGAGCGGGGCAAAAAGCTCCGGCTCGGCCTCGAAGGCGATACGCGCGGTGTCGAGACAGCGGCAGTAACGGCTGGACAGGACGCGTTCGATCGGCGCGGCGCGAGCGGCAAACAAGGCGCCGATCTTGCTTGCCTGCTGCTTGCCGCGCGCCGACAGATTGATCTGGGTGGCACAGCTGTCGATGTCGAAATTGGCCGGATCGGCGGTGCCGGTGACCATGGCATGGCGCAGCAGCACCACATGGCCACCATCGCGCAGCAGCGCCCAGCCGGCATCCGTGGCATGGGCCGCGACCGGAAAGACGAGCAGCAACAGAACCAGGGCAAATCGGATCATCGCAGTCCTTCCAGGAGCCCGACATCGGGTTCCGGTTATTCGCATATAGGGATCGGAATGCCAGCACAAAGACAAGGAGGCATGCAGGCGTCCCGGCCTCACTCTTTGGCGATTTGCTTTTTCACCAAGTCGATCTTCTGGTCGGTCAGCGGGATGGGGATGGTGTAGCCGGCTTCGGTAAAACCCTGCTTGGCATTCTCGAAGAACGCGATGGCCCTGAGATACTCGGCCTTGCCGCCGCCATAGCTGGCGCGGTTCCAGTGGATGTCGCCGAGATTGTTCTGCTCAAAGGCCCACTGCATGGGCTGGCTTTCCCTGGTGAAGACCTTCAGCGCCGCCGTGAAGGCCGCCTCGGCCTCGTCGAGATATTTTCCGGTCCGTTCGATATTGCCGAGATTGAGCAGGCTCATGCCGATGCCGTTCTGGGCGTTGGCCCAGTCGACCGGCGCCGTCTCGAAGGTCAGCACTTCGAGGGCCGCCCGCCGGGCGGCGATCGAATCCCGCAGGGTTTTGGGATCGCCCTTGCTCATGCTCAGCCAGTGCAGCGTCGACCCGAGGCCGGCCTGGGCCAGCGCCCATTGCCGCGGGTTGGTCTGGCGCTTGTACTCCCGCAACGCATTGCTGTAGGCGTCGACCGCCTCGCTGTAGTGCTCCGGCTTGTCCGTCACGCCGCCAAGCAGTTGCAGCGTGTTGCCGAGATTGTAGTAGCTCATGGCCCAATCCTGCGGGAATTTCCGCCTGACATAGACCTGCCGGGCTGCCTGGAATGCTGCCACGGACTGTTCGAGCCTGGCCGCGTCGCGGGTCCGCTGGCCAAGCGTCTGGTAGATCGAGCCGAGATTGTTCTGGGCGGATGCCCAGTCCATCGGGAAGCGCTGGCGGGTAAACACCGTCAGCGCATCGTCATAGGCTGCGGCTGCCTCTTCGAGCGTGGCCGTGCCCATGTCGAAGCGGGCAACGCCGCTCAATGCGTTGCCGAGGTTCAGCCGGCTGGTTGCCCAGGAGACCGGGAAGGTCTCGCGGGTTCGCACCTTCAGCGCGGCGCGGAAGGCATCGGCCGCTTCGTTGATCTTGGCCTTGTCGTTGAGCTGGATGCCGAGCGTCACCAATGTGTTGCCGAGATTGTTCTCGACCATCGCCCATTCCACGGGGGCTTTCTCGCGCGTGTATTCCTCGAGCGCCAGCCGGTAGGCGGCTTCCGCGTCCTTCAAATGCGCGCCGGCGGGTTCGCGCTGCGAAAGCGCATAGAGCACGAGGCCGAGATTGTTCTGCGAAGCCGCCCAGTCGAGCGGCAGCTTGTCGCGCGGGCGCTTGTCCAGCGTGGCGCGCATCGCCGCCACCGCCTCGTTGAGGCGCTTCGGATCGCTCTCGCGCTCGCCGATCTTCAAGAGGACATTGGCAAGGTTATTCTGCGCGGCGGCCCAGTTGCGATCGTCCTTCTCGCGCTCGAAGACGACGAGTGAAGCGCGGAAGATCTGCGCGGCTTCCTCCAAATGCGCGGTCTCGGTCTCGCGCTCGCCGATGGTCTGCAGCACCACCGCCATGTTGTTGCGGGTGATGGCCCAGTCCCTGTTCTGCTCGCCATTGGGAATGAAGTCCAGAATGACATGATAGGCGTCGATCGCGTGCTGCAATGCATCGAGATCGCCGGTGGCGTAACCGTGGGCGTTGAGTGCCTCGGCTTCCTGGTTCTTGTAGTTCCAGCGCAGCTTGTCGTCCCATTTCTCGACCAGCGAGAAGGCCTTGGCATAGTCGTTGGCGGCGGATTTGTAGTCGAAGACCAGTGCGGCGGCGTCGGCGCGTTTGGCATAGATGGCGGCGTCGGCGATGCGTTTTTGCCTGACCAGTTCCTCGGTCTCGTCGACCGTACCGCTGTTCTGCTC
>NZ_PNOT02000036.1 GCF_002879535.1 Mesorhizobium intechi | reverse complement strand
ACCCTTGATCTTCTTCGGCAGCAGCATTGCCCGGTCACCATTCAGCCGACAGAAGGCGACTTCGGGATGCGATTCGAAGACGCGGCCGCGCAGGTCGGGCCGCGCGATCAGGAGCGCGTCGATCTCGCGGATCTTCGAAAAGATGCCGAAGGCCTGGATGGAGACGCCGCGCGGCGGGTCGGATGTGGCCCTTGCCACCTCGCTTGCCCTGCGATGCGCGGCGTACCAGGCGTCGGCGGTGGTGAAGTCGCTCGTGTCGGCGTAGAGCGCGGCGCGGGACGGGATCGAAAAGACGCTGGACTGGCGCGCGCCAAGCAGCGGCCTGACGAGCGTCTCCGGTCCGCGGCCGCCCTTGCTGGAGAATTCGGGCAGGCCGATCGGCATGTCGACGGTGACAATCGCATCGCCGGGAGTTGCCGCGAGCAGCGCCGCGAAACTGGCGAAGATTTCAGCCGAGGGCACTGAGCCGGGCTCGCACCGCACGGTGATCCAGCCGGCCTTGCAGCCATCGGCGCCGACCACCATGACCCCGGCCGGAGTCACGCCCGGCGGTCCCGCCCCGGATGCGTGAGATGGCGCAGCTGCACCATGGCCATCGGGTGCGACAGGCTCTGGGCGTCGGTTTCGAGCTGGAGCTCGTCGCCGCCGCGCTTTGCCGTGCGCGCCAGGATCTCGTAGACCGCCGCGGTGGTCGATTGTAGCGCCTTGATCGGCGGTTGGCCGGAAAGGATGCGGGCGAGGTAGACGGCCGCCGTCAGATCACCCAGGCCGTTCGGCGGCCTGTCGATCAGGCGATGTTCGGCCAGCAGCGCCTGGGTGCCGTCCAGCAGCAGATTGCCGGTGCCGCCAATCATCATCGACTGCGCCGAGGTGACCAGCATCGTCGACGGCCCGGCGTGGAGCGCGGCCGCGATCACCGATTTCAGATCGGGCAGCGGCGCGCCGGCCATCCACTCCAGCTCGTAGCGGTTGGGCGTGGCGATGTCGGCGATCGGCATCAGCCGGTCGCGCATGGCGGCGGCCGTTGGCTCGGGCACATAGAGGCCGCCGGAATCGCCCATCACCGGATCGCAGATATAGACGGCGTCGGACGTCCTGGCCTTGACGGCGGCGACCAGCGAGGCGACGGCCTCGGCCTGGCCGGCCTCGCCGAGATAGCCCGACAGCACCGCGCCGACCTCGCCGAGCCATGGCGCGCGCTCGAGATCGGCCATCAGCGCCTGGAACTGGTCGAGCGGCGGCACGATGCGCGTTGCCCGCCCATGGCCGGGATGCCAGGGCAGGATGACCGTCGGCACCGCCCAGACGGGAAAGCCCAGGGTTTCCAAAGCAAAGACGGCGGCGCGATTGCCGACCGAGCCACGGGCGACATGGCTGGAAATGACGATGACCGCACGCGGCGCGTCGGGTTTATCGGCACTCATTGCTTTTTTTGATTCCTAGCTGCCCCGGGTGAGGAAAAGCACGAGCCAGACCATCAGGCCCAGCGCCAGAAGCAGGCCGAGTATCCTGCCAATGCGCGTGCCCCATACCTCGATCGGGTCGGTGCGGTCGGCGTCGGCGGCGGAGACATGGTCGCGCACGCCTTTCTTCGTCCGCGCCACGAAGGAGGTGCCGGCCGGATCGGTCTCCCGCGCGACACGCTCGAGGATGCGGCGCGATTCCCTATCGCTGTCCTGGCGTTGCGCCATGATGATATCCCGTTTCGACCGGACCTTATCGCGTTCGCGGCGCCAATCACAGGGCCTTGCGGCAGCACAATGGATGCCGTCGCTGGTCCGCGGACCGAGGCCGTTTTCTTGCGCGCTGATTGTGGTAATGCTTCGCATGCAACTTCTATCGAGGGACCCCATCATGCTCGCCCAGCGCCTTGCTCGATCATTGCCATTCCGCACGCTGCCCGCCTTCCTGATGATGGCAATCGTGCTGCCGCTGCTTGCCGGCTGCGGCTACAACACCATCCCGACAGCGGAGGAAAACGCCAGGGCGGCTTGGAGCGAGGTGCTGAACCAGTACCAGCGCCGCGCCGACCTCATCCCCAATCTGGTCGAGACGGTCAAAGGCTATGCCTCGCATGAAAAGGACACGCTGGATGCGGTGGTCGAGGCGCGCGCCAAGGCCACGCAGATCACGGTGACGCCGGAAACGCTGAAGGATCCCGAAGCCCTCAAGAAGTTCCAGGATGCCCAGGCCGGGCTGACCAGTGCGCTGTCGCGGCTGATCGCGGTGTCGGAGGCCTATCCCGACCTCAAGGCCAACCAGAATTTTCTCGCGTTGCAGGCGCAACTCGAGGGAACGGAAAACCGCATCGCCGTGGCGCGGCGCGACTACATCCAGGCGGTCAGGGACTATAATCTGACGCTGAAGACCTTCCCGTCGGTACTGTGGGCCACGTTCTGGTTCCGCAGCAACGAACCCTTCGCCAACTTCACCGTCGACGAAGACAAGATGCAGCCGCCGAAGGTCGATTTCGGCACGAAGCAGGGCGGGTGAAAGCCGGAGTCAAGCGCCGTGATCTTGCAGATCGATGAGGGACGACATCTGGGTCGCCTTGTCGCTGTTGCGCTCTTCGTCCTGGCGCTTCCGTTCGTGGCCGTCGCCGCGGAACTGCCGGCGCTCACCGGCCGCGTCGTCGACAATGCCGGCATCATCGATGCCGGCACCAGAGCGGCGCTGACGCAGAAGCTCGCCGATTTCGAGACAAAGGGCTCCGACCAGATCGTCGTCGCCACCATCCCCAGCCTCGGCGGCGAGGAGATCGAGCCTTACGCCAACCGGTTGTTCCGCTTCTGGAAGCTCGGCCAGGCCAAGGAGAACAACGGCGTGCTTCTGCTGGTCGCCAAGAACGACCGAAAGATGCGCATCGAGGTCGGCTACGGGCTGGAAGGCACGCTGACCGACCTGCACACCAAGCTGATCATCGAAAACGACATGGTACCGGCGTTCCGCGCCGGCGATTTCTCCGGCGGCATCTCAAAGGCCGTCGACGACATGATCATGGTGCTCGAAGGTCATCCGGAGGAACTGGAAGCGCGCGGCCAGCGCAACCAGCAGGCGCCCTTCAATTCCGACAACCTGTTCTTCGCCATTTTCATCGGCATCTGGGCGATCATCTTCTTCGGCAGCATCGCCGCCTCCATCCTGCCGCCGATCTTCGGCAAGAAGCTTGGACCCGGCCGCTATCGCTGGCTCGGCATGACCTTCGAGCCCGGCCGGCGCTCCTCAGGTGGCGGCTGGTCCTCCGGCAGTTCCGGCGGCGGTTGGTCGTCGGGCGGCGGTGGCTTTTCCGGCGGCGGCGGTTCGTCCGGCGGCGGCGGCTCCTCGGGAAGCTGGTGACGGCATGACGACACGCCGCCTGCCGAGGCCCGACCCTTCCAACCCGACGTTCCACGTTGTCCTGGCCGTTCTGGCGCTGCTGCTGTCCTGCTTCGCGGTTTTCGCTGCGGAACTGCCGGCCCTCACCGGCCGCGTCGTGGACAATGCTGGCATCATCGATGCCGGCACCAGAGCGGCGCTGACGCAGAAGCTCGCCGATTTCGAGACAAAGGGCTCCGACCAGATCGTCGTCGCCACCATCCCCAGCCTCGGCGGCGAGGAGATCGAGCCTTACGCCAACCGGTTGTTCCGCTTCTGGAAGCTCGGCCAGGCCAAGGAGAACAACGGCGTGCTTCTGCTGGTCGCCAAGAACGACCGAAAGATGCGCATCGAGGTCGGCTACGGGCTGGAAGGCACGCTGACCGACCTGCACACCAAGCTGATCATCGAAAACGACATGGTGCCGGCGTTCCGCGCCGGCGATTTCTCCGGCGGCATCTCAAAGGCCGTCGACGACATGATCATGGTGCTCGAAGGTCATCCGGAGGAGCTGGAAGCGCGCGGCCAGCGCAATCCCGCCGACGGCAGCACCCCAATAGACCCGATCGTCGCGGTGTTCCTGATCCTGTGGGCGACGTTGTTCTTCGGCGGCCTGGCGATGGCGTTCCTGCCGCCGATGTTCGGCACCAAGCTGTCGCCGGGCGTGTATAGATGGCTGGGCATGACGTTTCGCTACGGCCGAGGCCCAGGCGGATCGGCCGGCAGCAGCGGCTGGACGACGGGGTCCTCGGGTGGTGGCTGGTCGTCGGGCAGTTCCAGCGGCTGGTCGTCCGGGTCAAGCGGCGGCGGATTTTCGGGCGGCGGCGGCTCGTCCGGTGGTGGCGGTTCTTCAGGAAGCTGGTGAGACAATGGCAACACGACCGATCAGCCCGCAGGATCATGAGCGCATCGCCGACGCGATCCGCGCCGCCGAAGCCAAGACCGACGGCGAGATCTACTGCGTCGTCGCGCGTGCCAGCGACGGCTATTTCGCTCCCGCCGCGTTGATGGCGACGCTAGGCATGCTGATCGTCAGCCTCGCCGTCGCCTACGGGCTGGAGGCATGGTGGCTCAGCATGCGCCTGCCGCATTTCGTCATTGCCCAATTGCTGGCGCTGGCCTGCGTGCTGGCCCTGTTATGGGCTGTTCCCGGCCTGCGCATCCATATGGTGCCGCGGCGGATGCGCTATCAGGCGGCGCACGCCAATGCGACCAAGCAGTTTCTCGCCCGCAACGTCCATCGCACCACGGCGCGCACCGGCGTGCTGGTCTTCGTCTCGATCGCAGAGCGCTATGCCGAGGTGGCCGCCGATTCGGGCATCGACGCCAAGGTCGGCCAGCATGTCTGGGACGGCGTGGTGCGTGATCTGACGGCGCATGCCGGCGACGACCGGCTTGCCGACGGTTTCGTCAAGGCGATCGAGCAGGTGGGGGCGGTGCTGGCCGAGCATTTCCCGGTCACGTCTGGCGATACCAACGAGCTCGACGACCATCTGGTCGAAATCTGAAGAGCCCGCCTGCAAACGCTGCTCAGCCGCCGCCTGACGCGGCTTTCGGTGCTTGCGAAGCTCCCGGGCACAAAAAGTCCGCTGCGCCCTGGTTCTCGGAAAGCCACCCTATCCGCTTCGGCTGAGTGCGTTTTCAGGCGGGCTTTTGCAACCTCGGCGATGTCAGGATCGGCTGTGAGAAAGCAGCCGGCGGGTCGCCCGGACTCTTGCAATCGGGCGATGCGGGTTTATGGTTAACAAATCATGAATACGCTGACGATCGACATACGGAAAGCCGACCCGCGCGATGCAGGCGCTATTGCCGAAGTGCATCTGGAAGCCTGGCGCGGCGCCTATTCCGGCATCATTCCACACCGCACCCTGACCTCGATGATCAACCGCCGCGGCGCGGACTGGTGGGCGAATGCGATTCGCCGCGCCGCCACCGTGCTGGTCGTCGAGATCGGCGGCACCATCGCCGGCTATGCGACGATCGGCAAGAATCGCGCCCGCGAACTCAAGCAGCAGGGCGAGATCTACGAATTGTACCTGCGCCCGGAATATCAGGGCATCGGTCTTGGCCGGCGGCTGTTTTCGGCGGCCCGGGCGCGTCTTGCCGACCATGGCCTGAAGGGAATGGTGGTGTGGGCGCTGGAAGACAACCAGAACGCGCTGGCCTTCTATGCCGGCGCCGGCGGGCGCGATGTCGCCGAGGGTGTCGAGATCTTCGAGCAGAAAGCGCTGAAGAAGGTCGCCTTCGTCTGGGAATAACCGCCGAGGGATGACCGCGCAAAGCAAGGCCGGCACGTGGTGCGATCCCCCGTGAAATCACGACGCTGAAACATCTTGTGCCGATGATTGAACACGTGTGACGCCACCACGTCCCGCCAGACGTTCCCCAGCACCATTCGCCGCATTGCGCCATTGTGTGCCGCCCGCTATCTCCTGCCAACCGAGAGAGGGACAAGTCCATGCGCATTGAAGCCATAGCCACCGGAAAGAATCCGCCAGAAGACGTCAACGTCATCATCGAAGTGCCGATCGGCGGCGAGCCGATCAAGTATGAGATGGACAAGGAGGCGGGCACGCTGTTCGTCGACCGCTTCCTGCACACCTCGATGCGCTATCCCGGCAATTACGGCTTCGTGCCGCACACGCTGTCGGGCGACGGTGATCCGATCGACGTGCTGGTCTGCAACACGCGCGCGCTGGTGCCGGGCTGCGTCATCAATGTCAGGCCGATCGGCGTCTTGATCATGGAAGACAATGCCGGCCAGGACGAGAAGGTCATTGCCGTGCCGTCGCCCAAGCTGACGCTGCGTTACGAGAGCGTTACCGAGTATACGCAGCTGCCCGACATCACGCTGCAGCAGGTGCAGCACTTCTTCGAGCACTACAAGGATCTCGAGCCCGGCAAATGGGTCAAGATCGAAGGCTGGCACGATTCCAAATATGCCAAGAAGATGATCGTCGACGCGATCGAACGGGCGAAGAAGAGCAAGTAGCTGAGAGCGGTCCGCCGTTTCACAGAAACGGCAAACCGGTCTGAGTTTCTGTTTGACGCAATTGCGGACGAAAAACCGCTTCGCACTTTTCAGGGAATTGCTCTGACCGGTCAGTTATCCACCCGGCCGAAAGCCGGGACGTTGCCGATGACGGTGTGCCGGTCCTTGCCGCAGGCGAAGGTTCGCGCCTTCTCGTCGGCGAGTTTTCGCGCCTGGTCGTTGGCTTGCGGATTGCCGGTGGCCAGCACGAGGCCGACCGTGCAGCTTTGTCGGGCGTCCATCTGGCCGACCTTGGCGACAAGCAGCACGTCGGTCGATTTGTTCTGATCCTCGGCATTGCTGACCGTGCGGCGGTGGATGACCGCGAAGGGCACGGCCTTGTCGCCAGTGGTTTCGATGCGCCATTCAACCTTGGCCGCGGACGAATTGAAGCCTGAAAAACTCTCCCAGACGGACGTCATGTCGCCGGCGGGCGGAAAACCGTAGAACAGCGATTCACGGGCGTCGTCATAGGCGATGAGCACTGGATAGCCGCGATAGCCCGAACAGGCGAGATCGGCCCAGTCGCCATCGCCTTCTGCGGCCTGCGCATAGGTCACGCAATCCTTGTCTGAGTCGAGATCGGTATAGGCGCTCGATATGTCGCCGGCACGAGCCATCTGACACAGGCCGGCAAGCGCAAGCGGGATCAGAATGGCACGCATGACGACAATCTCCAGCTAGGCCGGAGCAACGTATCGCCAAACGCTATTTCTTCAAGCTCGCTTCGATCAGCAAATCGGCGTTCGTCGCCACCGACTGCGCGGGGCCGCCGAGGCCGAACAGCTGGCCGCTGATATAGGCGCCTTCGATCAAAAGCAGCAGCCCGTCACCCAGCGTGTCGGCGTCTTGCGCGCCCATCGCGCCGGCCATGGCGCGCAGCCGGCGGCGCAGTTCCTGCTTGTTGGCTTCGCTCACCACGCGGGCCGGATGGCTGTGATCGGGATACTCGACTGCCGCGTTGGTCATGCCGCAGCCGCGATAGTCCGCCACTTGCGTGCGCTTGCCGATGCGGGTCAGGAAAGCCTTGATCTGCGCGCGCGGGTCGCCCGGATGGGCTTTGACCGCCTCGTCGAAACGCTCCCAATATTCAAGATCGTATTGCCGAAGATAGGAAGCGGCCAACTCGTCCTTGGAAGGGAAGCTGCGGTAGAGACTGGGCTTGGTGACGCCGGCGCGTTTGACGATCTCGTCGACGCCGATCGCCCTGATGCCGCGCCGGTAGAAAAGGTCATACGCCACGTCGAGGATCTTCTTGGCCGCCTTCGGCGGCGCCGATGCATGATCGTCGTTGATGGACAGTTCAATATTTTTGTCGGCTGGCATCATGGGACTCGATTGACAATGTTACCGATCGGTACGTATACATGCTCCTATCTTGCAACGTACCGGTCAGTAACATGATAGCTCAATCCCGTCCGTTTGGCCAGCGCTACGCCTTCGTGGTGGTCGCTGTGATCTTCCTTTGCCTTCTGATCGCCGCCGGGTTGCGTTCGGCGCCCGCCGTCATGATGCTGCCGCTGGAAAACAGCTTCGGCTGGCGGCGCGATGTCATCTCGCTGGCGGCCGGCGTCGGCATTCTGCTCTATGGTCTGACGGGTCCGTTCGCCGCCGCGTTGATGGAACGGATCGGGCTGCGCCGCACGCTGATCGCATCACTGGTGGTGATGTCGGGTTCGACCGCTCTCAGCCTGCTGATGACCAAGCCCTGGCATCTCTTCATCACCTGGGGCGTCTTCTCGGGCATCGGCTCCGGCGCTGTCGCCAGCGTGCTTGGAGCCACCATCGTCAATCGGTGGTTCAAGACCAATCGCGGCCTGGTCATGGGATTGATGTCGGCGTCCAGCGCCACCGGCCTGCTGGTGTTCCTGCCGCTGCTCGCCTCGCTGGCGCAATCGGGCGGCTGGAAGCCGGTCGCCATCGCCGTCGCGGTCGCCACGGCCTGTCTGCTGCCGCTGGTCTGGCTGCTGGTGCCGGAGCGTCCGGCCTCGATCGGCATGGTGCGCTATGGCGCCGAAGCCGACGACGTGCCGCCAGTGCCACCGGCATCACAGGGCAATTTCCTGGCGCATACGCTGAACACGCTGCGCCGCGCCGCCGGCACTCGGGTGTTCTGGTACCTGTTCGCCACCTTCTTCGTCTGCGGCTTCACCACCAACGGGCTGGTCGGCACGCATCTGATCGCCTTCTGCGGCGACATGGGCATCGGCGAAGTGCAGGCCGCCGGCCTGTTGTCGATGATGGGCATTTTCGACCTGATCGGCACGACGCTCTCGGGCTGGCTCACCGACCGTTTCGATCCGCGCAAGCTGCTCGGCGTCTACTATGCCATCCGAGGCCTGTCGCTGATCTACCTGCCCTATTCCGGCTTTTCGGCGACCAGCCTGATCATCTTCGCCGTGCTCTACGGCCTCGACTGGATCGCCACCGTGCCGCCGACGCTGCGGCTCGCCAACGAGGCGTTTGGCGACCGCAGCGGCCCGATCGTGTTCGGCTGGATCGTCGCCGGTCATCAGGTGGGCGCCGCGGCAGCGGCCGCGTTCGGCGGCACGATGCGCGAGCTGCAGGGAAATTACGAACTGGCCTTCCTCATCGCCGGCATGACGGCCATCGCGGCGGCCTGCATTTCGCTGCTGATCAACACCAGCCGGCCGGCTTTCGACCCGGAGCCACAGCCGGCTTGAGGTGTTTCGATATTCAGGTGAGGCCGGCTTGCGAATAGCGTCTTCCTGCGCTTCCGGTGCTCACGTACGAAAAGTTCGCTCCGCTCCGGTTCTCGCAAGCCCACCTTGTTTAATCGCTTTGCGACCGTCTTCGACTGCGGCTCGGCCTGACCTCAATCTCGACACACCTCAGTGTGCTAGGACAGATGCCAGGCGTCTCAATCCGGGTAGCAGACCATCGGAATGTTCGGCCACACGGCCCTGTCGCAGTTGGCGGCGTCCTGGCGCTGCTTGAAGGCGGCGCTGACCGGTCCCGTCACCATCGGGTCAACGCCGTCGGGCGCATCGGAAAAGGCCTGCTGGGCGGTCTGTGTGTCTAACTGCGCAACGGCGCGCGCGCCCTTCTGGGTCGCGGCAGCCGACTGCGCGGCGTTGGCCGCCAGCAGCAAGGCAAAGGCCACCGAAGCGATGAGCGGCCAAAATCGGTTGAGTTTATCGGTCATGTCGGTCGAACTGCCCGGGCCCCGAAAGGTTCCCGCCTTGGTTAACAAAATCATCTCACACGCAGATGCTTAAGATTTGATGAGTATTTGGTGTCGCGCTTCCCCTTTCGCAACTGCGAAAAACCCTGTATGAGCCGCGCAACCGAAAGAGGCAGCGCCTTTGGCCTGCTGCCTGCAACGCTTCCGAGACCCAAACATGAAACTCCGCAATATCGCGATCATCGCGCACGTCGACCATGGAAAGACCACCCTTGTCGACCAGCTTTTGAAGCAGTCCGGCTCCTTCCGCGACAATCAGCGCGTCGCCGAGCGCGCCATGGATTCCAACGACCTGGAAAAGGAGCGCGGCATCACCATCCTGGCCAAGGCGACCTCGGTCGACTGGAAGGACACCCGCATCAACATCGTCGACACCCCCGGCCACGCCGATTTCGGCGGCGAGGTCGAGCGCATCCTGTCGATGGTGGATTCGGCCATCGTGCTGGTCGACGCCGCCGAGGGCCCGATGCCGCAGACCAAATTCGTCGTCGGCAAGGCGCTCAAGGTCGGCCTGAAGCCGATCGTCGTCATCAACAAGATCGACCGCCCGGACGCCCGCCATGTCGAGGTGGTCAACGAGGTTTTCGACCTGTTCGCAGCACTCGACGCCACCGACGAGCAGCTCGACTTCCCGATCCTCTACGGTTCGGGCCGCGATGGCTGGGTTTCGGAAAATCCGGAAGGTCCCAAGGACCAGCAGCTTGCGCCGTTGTTCGATCTCGTCATCAAGCATGTGCCGGCGCCGACCGTCCATCCCGGTCCGTTCCGCATGATCGGCACCATCCTGGAAGCCAACCCCTTCCTCGGCCGCATCATCACCGGCCGTATCGAATCCGGCACGCTGAAAGCCAACCAGGCGGTCAAGGTCCTGCACCATGACGGCACCCAGATCGAAACCGGCCGCATCTCGAAGATCCTGGCCTTCCGCGGCCTCGAACGCCAGCCGATCGAAGAAGCCCAGGCGGGCGACATTGTCGCCATCGCCGGCCTGTCCAAGGGTACCGTCGCCGACACGTTCTGCGACCCGGCGGTGACCGAGGCGCTGCATGCGCAGCCGATCGATCCGCCGACCGTGACCATGTCCTTCCTGGTCAATGACAGCCCGCTCGCCGGCACCGAGGGCGACAAGGTGACCAGCCGTGTCATCCGCGACCGCCTGCTGCGCGAAGCCGAAGGCAATGTCGCGCTGAAGATCGAGGAATCGCCCGACAAGGATTCGTTCTTCGTTTCCGGCCGTGGCGAATTGCAGCTGGCCGTGCTGATCGAGACGATGCGCCGCGAAGGCTTTGAAATCGCCGTGTCGCGGCCGCGCGTCGTCATGCAGAGGGGCGAGAACGGCGAATTGCTGGAGCCGGTCGAGGAAGTCGTCATCGACGTCGATGAGGAACATGCCGGCGTGGTCGTGCAGAAGATGTCAGAGCGCAAGGCCGAGATGGTCGAACTGCGCCCCTCCGGCGGCAACCGCCAGCGCATCGTCTTCCACGCGCCGACGCGCGGCCTGATCGGCTACCAGTCGGAACTGCTGACCGACACGCGCGGCACCGCCGTGATGAACCGGCTGTTCCATGCCTACGAGCCCTACAAGGGGGAATTGCCCGGGCGCACCAACGGCGTGCTGATCTCCAACGAGCAGGGCGAATCGGTTGCCTACGCCATGTGGAACCTGGAAGACCGCGGCCCGATGGTCATCGACCCGGGCGTCAAGGTCTATCAGGGCATGATCATCGGCATCCACTCCCGCGACAACGACCTCGAAGTGAACGTGCTGAAGGGAAAGAAGCTGACCAACATCCGCGCCGCCGGCAAGGACGAGGCGGTCAAGCTCACTCCGCCGATCCGCATGACGCTGGAACGCGCGCTGGCCTGGATCCAGGACGACGAACTGGTCGAAGTAACGCCGAAGACCATTCGGCTGCGCAAGCTCTATCTCGACCCCAACGAACGCAAGCGTTTCGAGAAGTCGTCCAAGGCAGTCGGCGCGGCATAGTTTTTTCTTTCGACGATTTCCGAGAGGGGCGAAGCACCAGATGCTTCGCCCCTCTCTCGTTTACCCGCCGGCAGCTCTGATGATGGCTTCTTGATCCGGCTCGCCGGATAGGTCGATCCGGATCGCGGTTCCCGTGCGGGCCGGCTTGCGCAAGGCTTTGGCGCCGTCCGGATCGACGACCAGCAGGCGCTGTTCCTCCAGCGCCTGGAGCCGCGAGCGCGAGATGCCGAGTTCATTGGCAAGCAGACGATCAAGCCGCAGCGATGTCGGCATTTCCAGCCCAAGCCGGAGTTCCAGCGCCGCCGCGCTGTCCCTGGCGCCGCCTAGCAACCGCTTGTGCACGACGACATCGGGAAACTCCTCGACACGTCCGACCTGGTTGCGCAGGGCAACGACGTCGAAGGCATGGCGCCGCGCCAGTCCCGGGTCGTTGCTTTCGAGCGCCTGCAGCAATGCCGGTTCGATGTCGCGGCGGTTGCGGCGTTCGAAAATGCCGAAATTCCAGGAGTTGTCGCAGTCGATGCAGCGATAGATGAGCCACACGTCGATGCGCTTGCCATTGGCGTTGACGCGGAATTTTCCGCTGCAGCGATAGGCCTTCACGCTGCCGCAGCGATTGCAGTTGATCAGCGGTTGAGGTGCGATTTCGGGCGCGATCGCCCAGTGGAGGCGCAAAGTGCCGGACATGCCGATAAGCCCTTCCCGTCGGGAAGTTCATCAGGTCGGCACGATCGAGCTGCCCATGCGGGCGCGGCGTGGCGGTAGGCTGCGGAGATGGTCAGGTGTCGCTGGCGGGAAGCGCGCGACAGCGGTTCAGCAGTGCCAAACCGGTCTCGAACCGCCGCCCAGAGGAACACGATAACATGAAAACGGGCACCGCGGATGCGGCGCCATGCGAGTGTGTCGGGGGCGTTGACGAGACCGGCGGTTACTGAGGCAAAGTGAAGCTCGAAAATGTTTCGCGGCGGGTCTTCTAGCCGCAGGCAATGAGGACCGCAAGGGAGGCATAACCTCGAACGAATGATGGCTTCCGACTTTACTCGGGGACGAGCATTTGGAGACGTCCGGCGGGAAACTAGCGTCGGTTCCAACCGCTCGCGATCACCGATCTGATGGCGCTGGTGCCCAGCGGCGGTACGCTCTCTATGTCTTCAATGGTTCGCAGGACCGAATAGTGATCGATCTTTTCAGCGTAACGCCCTCGTTCAATTCCAAATCCGTAGAATACGGTGAAGATGTGGTTCGCTGTATGGAAGTCGTCCTCGTCGAACGTCACGATCAGAAGGCTGCGGTTTTTCTTCGACCAGACGGCATAACCTCCAAGTCGGTTTTTCAGCCAGGTGTCAGCCGCCTTTACCGTGCCATCATGCATGTCATTCTCGAGATTGGGGATTACGAAGCTAACGGATGGTAGCTTTGCATAGTCGCGAGGGAATTGGGCCAAAGACCTCTCAAATCCCTTCGTATCCGCAAACGACTCCCATGGATTGTGCTTCCGCGGCGATCCGGCGTCGACATAGCCCGCAAACGTCTTGCCGTGAGCCCGAAGACGAGCGGCGAGGTTCGGCCCGGCCAAGCTGTGCAAGCCATCGTCATGGACGTCTTGTGTCAAGCCGCTGAACAGCGCGAGGTAATTGGGTTGGCTGGGGTGAGCAACCCCATAGGATTGCTCGAACAGCGCGCCGCCTCTTGCCAGCCTGTTCAGGTAGGGGGCGCTTCGCCTCGCCAGGGAAATCTGTTCGAAGCTGTGATTCTCCATTATCACGACAACCACGTGATCATATTTCGGCGGCCTTCTCGGCGATGCGTCCGCCTGGGGCACTCCGCCAAGCGCGATGATGGCCACCAGGACAGCCAGCATGGAGAACCGTCGAACGACCGCGCGCCTTTGCACAATCACGAAAACGCCTCCTCCCGCCTGCTCGGCAAGATCAACCTGACCGCATGTCGGGCATGGCAGTCAAGGGCATGGCCAAACGCGGAGCCAGTCCGAGATCCGCTGCCGCAGAGGTTGCAAGCGGCGATGTCGATCGGATATCGTCCGCCCCTTCAACCGTTGGAGGGCACTGCCATGCAGCTCACCTCGCTGCTGATCTTCGCCGCCGCCTTGTGCGTTGCCGCCGGCTCGCCCGGTCCGTCGATCGCGGCACTGGTGGCGCGCGTCATCGCCAAGGGCTTTCGCGACGTGTTCCCGTTCCTGCTTGCCATGTGGATCGGCGAGGGGATCTGGCTGTCGCTGGCAGTGTTCGGCCTGGCCGTGGTGGCGCAGACTTTTCACTTCGCCTTTGTTGTCGTGAAGTGGATCGGCGTCGCCTATCTCGCTTACCTCGCCTGGAGAATGTGGACGGCGCCTGTGGATGCCAAGGAAGGCGAGATGCCACGTGAGGATTCGCCGGCGAAGCTGTTCTTAGCCGGCATGGCGGTGACGCTTGGCAACCCCAAGATCATGATGTTCTACCTGGCGCTGCTGCCGACCATCATCGACCTGGCCTCGGTCAGCATCGTCGGCTGGGTCGAGCTGACGGCGACCATGGCGGTGGTTTTGATCGCCATCGATCTCGCCTGGGTGCTCGCCGCCTCACAGGCGCGCAAGCTGCTGAAGAGCAAGCGCGCCATGAAGATCGCCAACCGCCTCAGCGCCACCACGATGGCCGGCGCCGCCGCGGCGATCGCGGCGCGGTCTTGAGCATGATCGTGGGGCGAGGCGTCAGGCCATCATATTGATGATCGGCGCGATCTCGACGTTGCAGTTCGGCATGGCCAGCATCGGGCAGCCTTTGGCCTTCTCGGCGGCATCGTCGATGTCCCTGGCCTCGATGATCGAGTAGCCGCCGGTCGGGTTGCTGCCGCCGTTGTTTTCTATCTTGCCGCCAGGCAGGACGGTCTTCGACATGCCGACTGGATTGCCTGGATCGACAACGGCCGAGCCGAGCTTTCCAAACCAGCCTGTCCAGGCGTCGGTCATCGCCTTTCGCTCGGTTTCGGTCGTCGGCATCTTGCCGGAGCCGTGATAGACATAGAGAAACTTCGCCATGTTCTCCTCCCATGATAAGCGGCACGGAACCGGCATGCGGTCATGCCGCCCGCCGATCATCGGACCAAACCGGCAAACACGCAACGGAAATGAGAGATGACTAATATTAGGCGGTTGGCCTTCTGCCGAGCCTCAGCGCGCCATGGCGTGGTATTCTTCGTTCGGCCGCATGTCGATGGCCGCGGCCACCCGGTTCGACATGTTGAAGAAGGCCGCGGTCGAGGCGATGTCCCAGATGTCGCGGTCGCTGAAGCCGGCCTTGCGCAATGCCGCCCGGTCGGCCTCGACGATCTTGGCCGGCTCCTCGGTCAGCTTGGCGGCGAATTCCAGCATCGAGCTCTGCCTCGGCGAAAGCGTGGCGGCGCGGAAATTCATCACCATCATCTCACCGAGCGCCGGGTCGCCCGACAGCTGGCGCACCGCGGCGCCGTGCGCGGTCAGGCAGTAGTAGCAATGGTTGATGGAGGAGACTGCAACGGCGATCATCTCCCGCTCCAGCTTCGACAAGCCGGACTCGCCCAGCATCAGGTCGTTGTACATGTCGGTGAAGGCGCGCAGTTTCCTGTCATCGAAGGCATAGGCCTTGAGCACGTTGGGAACCAGGCCGAGCTTTTCCTCGCATTTGGCGAAATAGGCCTTTGTCGGCTCGCTCGGCTCTCCCGACGCCAGATCAAGCGCTGAAATTTTGCCGGTCATATGTCGTTTCTCCTCGTTGGATGATGGCTTGCCGCCGAATTCCGATAATTCGCGGCAAGCCGTCAAACCTTTGTCGCCAAACAGCGGTCATCTGCTACGATAGCCGTAAAAGCATTCGACGGGAGGGAATAGCGTCATGGCCAGTCCAAAAACCGCAAATCCGCCAAGAAAGAGCGCGGGAAAGAGGGCGACAAAGGCGGAAGACAGGTCCGGCAAGCTCGCCGACTATCTGCTGGCTCGAGCTCCTGCCGAAGACATTGCCGCCTATGACGTCGCCGATCTCGTGCGTGCCGCCGATCTCGCCGGGCGCGCTGTCGCCAGACATAAAAAGGGCGATTGCGTCGTCGCCATAGATGTCGATTCCGGGGTCGTTCGCCAAGGCCGCCCGGTGACGGTGATCACCGTCGTCAACGACAACATGCCGTTCCTGTTCGATTCCGTCCTTGGCGAGATCACCGACGGCGCCGGCGAGCCTTTGCTGGTTACCCATCCGGTCATCGTCGTCAGGCACGGCAAGGGCGGCGTCGAGGAAATCCTCGGTGACGGCGGCCACGCGAAGGGCGACACCGGCACTGACCGACTGAGCGTGATTCATGTCCATATCGGCCGCCTGCCGCCCGACCAGGCTGAAGCCTTGGCCGGTCGACTGAAGAAGCTGCTCGGCCAGGTGCGCGCCGCCGTGACGGACTGGAAGCCGATGCTGGCCCGCCTCGACCAGGCGATCTCCGAATTCCGCTACTCGCCGGTGCCACTCGACAAGACCAGCGTCACCGAGGCGATAGCCTTCCTCGAATGGTTGCGGGACGACAACTTCACCTTCCTCGGCATGCGCGAGTTCAAATACACCGGCAGCGAAAAGAGCGGCATGCTGGACCGCGCTGACAAGCCCGGCCTCGGCATCCTGTCCGATCCCGATGTGCTGGTGCTGCGGCGCGGCACCGAAGCAGTCACCACCACGCCCGAGATTCGCGCCTTCCTGCATGGGCCGGAGCCGCTGATCGTCACCAAGGCCAATGCCAAGTCTTCCGTGCACCGCCGCATCTATCTCGACTACATCGGCGTCAAGACCTACACCGCCAAGGGCGTGCTGTCGGGCGAACTGCGGATCGTCGGCCTGTTCACCTCGACCGCCTACACGCGCTCGGTGATGAAGATACCGTATCTGCGGTCGAAGGCCGAAACCATCATTGCCAAATCCGGTTTCAATCCGGGTGATCATTCGGGCAAGGCGCTGATCAACGTGCTGGAGAGCTATCCGCGCGATGAACTGTTCCAGGTCCCGGTGCCGATCCTGCGCAAGCACGCCGAAGCTATTCTGGGCCTGGTGGAGCGTCCCCGCGTCAGGGCGCTGGTGCGTGCCGACCAGTTCGACCGCTTTGTCTCGATCCTCGTCTTCGTGCCGCGCGACCGTTACGACAGCGTGGTGCGCGAGAAGATCGGCGCCTATCTGAAAACGGCGTTCGAGGGGCGGTTGTCAGCCTACTATCCGGCCTTTCCGGAAGGCGGGCTGGCGCGGGTGCATTTCATCATCGGCCGCTCCGGCGGCAAGACGCCGAAAATCGAGCAGGTGACGATCGAGGAAGCGATCCGCGACATCGTCCGCACCTGGGAGGACGCGCTTCGGGAAACAGCGGCCGAGACTGGAGCCGATCCCGTACGGACGGCGATCGCCGCACGGTTTTCCGAAAGCTATCGCGATAGTTTCTCGCCGGCCGTGGCGCTGGCCGATGCCGGGCGTATCGCCAGGATCAGCGTCGCCAATCCGATCGCCATCGACTATTACCGCCATGCCGAGCAGAAGCCGCACCAGGCGGCGCTGAAGATCTATCACCACGGCAGCCCGGTGGCGCTGTCGCGGCGTGTGCCGGTGCTGGAAAACATCGGCTTCCGCGTCATCAGCGAGCGCACCTTCGAGGTCGGCGACGACCAGTCCGGCATGATCAACGGTGATCGGCCCGGCATGGTCTTCATCCACGACATGGAACTGGAGAACAGCTACGGCAAGCCGATCGACCTGACCGATGGCGGCGCGCTGTTCGAGGACGCCTTCCTGTCGGTGTGGCGCGGTGACGTCGACAATGACGGCTATAATGGCCTCGCCCAGACCGCCGGCCTGTGGTCCGGCGAAATTACCATCCTGCGCGCCTATGGCCGCTATCTGCAGCAGGTAGGCATTCCGCAAAGCCAGGATTTCATCGCCGCCGCCCTCAATCGCTATCCGGAGATCGCGCGCGGCCTGCACGCGCTGTTCATCGCCAGGCTCGGCCCGACGGCGGAAACCGAGGGCGTGGTGGCGGCAAGGCACCTGAAGGCCAAGATCAGGGATGCGCTGGAAGATGTGCCGAACATCGACGACGACACCATCATCCGCCGCTACCTCAATCTGATCGAGGCCTCGCTGCGCACCAATCATTTCGTTGCCGATACGAACGAAAAGGGCCAGTCGCTGGCGATCAAGCTCGACTCGCAGGCGATCGAGGGATTGCCGGCGCCACGGCCATGGCGAGAGATCTTCGTCTATGGTTCCGAGGTCGAGGGCGTGCATCTGCGGTTCGGCCCGGTGGCGCGCGGCGGCCTGCGCTGGTCGGACCGCGCCCAGGACTACCGCACCGAGGTGCTCGGCCTGGTCAAGGCGCAGCAGGTCAAGAACGCCGTCATCGTGCCGGTCGGCGCCAAGGGGGGCTTCTTCCCCAAACGCCTGCCGGCGGGCGGCGGCCGGGACGCGATTTTCGAGGCCGGCACCTCGGCCTACAAGAATTTCGTCTCAAGCCTTTTGTCGATCACCGACAATATCGGGCTGGACGGTGTTATTCCGCCGGCCGGGGTGGTGCGCCGCGACCAGGACGATCCCTATTTCGTCGTTGCCGCCGACAAGGGCACGGCGACCTTCTCCGACACCGCCAACGCCATCTCCGAGAAGCATGGCTTCTGGCTCGACGATGCCTTCGCCAGCGGCGGCTCGGCCGGCTATGACCACAAGAAGATGGGCATCACCGCCAAGGGCGCCTGGGAAGCGGTAAAGCGGCATTTCCGCGAGATCAACCGCGACATCCAGACCTCGCCTTTCACCGTCGTCGGCGTCGGCGACATGTCGGGCGACGTGTTCGGCAATGGCATGCTGTTGTCGCCGCAGACAAGGCTGATCGCCGCCTTCGACCATCGCGACATCTTCATCGATCCCGATCCCGACATGGCGGCCTCGATGGCCGAGCGCGAGCGCATGTTCGCGCTGCCGCGTTCGAGCTGGCAGGATTATGACAAGACGAAGCTGTCGGAAGGCGGCATCATCGTTTCGCGCAGCCAGAAGTCGATTACCTTGCCGGCGGCGGCCGCGGCGGCGATCGGCCTGACCAAGACGACCGCCACGCCGGTCGAGATCATGACCGCCATCCTCAAGGCGCCGGTCGACCTCCTGTGGTTCGGCGGCATCGGCACCTATCTCAGGGCCTCCACGGAAACCAATGCCGAGGTCGGCGACCGCGCCAATGATGCCATTCGCATCACCGCGCTCGACGTGCGCGCCAGAGTGATCGGCGAGGGCGCCAATCTCGGCGTCACGCAGCGCGCCCGCATCGAGTTCGGCATGAATGGCGGCCGCTGCAATTCCGATGCCATCGACAATTCGGGCGGCGTCAACTGCTCCGACGTCGAGGTCAACATCAAGATCGCGCTGGCGTCGGCCATGCGCAAGGGATCGCTGACGCGCCCGGCCCGCAACAAGCTGCTGGCCGAGATGACCGGCGAGGTCGGCGGGCTGGTGCTCTCCAACAACTACCAGCAGACGCTGGCGCTTTCGATCGCCCGCAAGCGCGGCCTTGCCGACATTGCGCACCAGGCCCGGTTCATGTC
>NZ_PNOT02000098.1 GCF_002879535.1 Mesorhizobium intechi | reverse complement strand
CTCTCCAACCGATCTCGCACGCCATATTGCTTATGACATCGGTGCTCTCGGCGTTAGTGAACGCTTGTCCGAACGACTCGACGCCGAGTTGATCTACCAGCGCTACTCCCGGCTTGTTGTTGACTGCAATCGCCCGCCACATAACCCGACAGCGTTTGTCACCTTAACGGACGGAACGACTATTGCTGGGAATGTACATCTAACTGTGCCGGCTGCCGCCATGCGCCTATCCGAGATCTTTCATCCCTATCAAGCCAGGATCGAGCACGTGGTTCGGACCCGTCTTGCCGCAAAGCGTCCAACGGTGATATTGGCCGTCCACAGCTTCACCCCTTGGCACACGGACTACCCGACGCCGCGCCCTTGGCACCTAGGCCTTCTTTTCAACAAAGATCGCCGCCTCGCAGATGCGCTTGCCGAAGAATTCAAGAAGGCGGGGGATCTCGTTATCGGCCTCAACCAGCCTTACGCGCTGGAAGATGAATCGGATTATACGGTACCCGTCTACGCAGAACATCGAGGTCTGCTCGGAATCGAGTTCGAGATTAGGCAGGATATGATCACGGAATCGGCCGATCAGATCGAATGGGGTGATCGGTTGGCGGAAGCACTCAGAGCTGCGCTTAAAAGCATCGCTCCTGAATTCGTCTGAAAGGAACGCACGGCATGAGCCAGCAAACTAGGTATGAAAATCCCCGCATGGTGATGATTGGCAATCAGGACTTGTCGGGTGTAATGCGCGGCCGCTCGGTTCCGGTGGAGCGAGTTTCTGATGTGCTGAAGGCCGGCCTTCCCTGGGTACCAGTCAATGTCCTTATATCGCCGCTCAACACGCTGCCGTTGGAAAACCCGTTTGGCCCGGTCGGCGAAACTCGATTGAAAGCGGATCTATCGGCCGTCGTGGTGCTGCCTCAAGTGGGCCAGAGGCCGTCGGCAACAGTTTACTTGGCAGACATAGAGACGACAGATGGCGAGAGCTGGCCCGTGTGTCCGCGTGGCCAGCTCAAGCGCGCTATTGCTGATCTCGAGTTAGAGTTCGGGCTGACGATGGTCGCCGGTTTCGAGCACGAATTGTATATCTACGGCTTACAGGACGAAGCCACCCCGGCATTCTCTCTTCAAGGCAATCGCGCTGTGTCGGCATTGGCAGAGGACGTCTACGCTACCCTTGCCACCGGGGGCATTTCACTTGAGCAGTTTGCGGCCGAATACGGCGCACATCAGTTCGAACTGGCCAGTCCGCCCGCAAATGTTCTCGCAGCCGCAGACCAAGCGGTGTTTGCTCGTGAAGTAGTCCGCGATGAAGCCTGCCTACGCGGCCTGAGGGCGACTTTCATACCCAAGCCGGATCCGGCTTCAGCCGGCAGCGGGGTACACATCCATTTCAGCCTATGGCGGAAAGATGGGTCGCCAGCGACTGCGCGGCATGGTCGCCTTGTTCCGGAAGCGGCTTCCTTCGCCGCCGGAATCCTTCGAAACTTGTCAGCGGTCGTAGGCTTTGCAGCCCCCTCGGTGAACTCATTTGCCCGCTTCCGACCTTCTAGCTGGGTGGGAATCTATTCGTGCTTCGGTGAGCGCAATCGCGAAGCGGCCATTCGCTTTTGCCCACGGGGCAGCGATGCAGAAGGATGGCATCGCGGGGCGTCCTTGGAATTTCGAGTGGCCGACGCAACCAGCAACCCTTATCTTGCACTCGCCGCCCTAATCCGTGCAGGCCTTGATGGGCTAAGGGACAAACTGGCCGCGCCAGTGAACGTTGACCACGATCCGGCCGCTATGACCGAAGCCCAACGATCAGCTGTGGGCGCGCAACAGCTACCTGCGTCTCTCCGCGACGTGATTGCCGGGATTGATGCTGACGGCGCCGCCAATCGATGGTTTGGTGAGCTTTTCTGGTCTGCCTACCGGGCATCCCGCTTCAATGACATCGCGGATGCAGAGCAAGCGGGGGACCGGTACGTTGAGCGACTCGCCAAGGCGATCTGACATTTTCGAGAGCGCGATCTGCATCAAAGCTCGCTTTGACTTTTCGCCAAGTGCTTCTGGAACGCAGCGGGGTAGCGGTCCCAGTCAGTCTATAACGCATTCGACCGAGCGCCCCGCAGATACAGCGACAGAAGTGATGGCCCCAATGTCGAGCCATCATGCGCGGCAATCCCTCTATCTCGCCGACACGTATAGCGCTCCGTTCCATCGCAACTCCAGTTCCGCCGCGACCAGCCCGTTCTGCGGATCGATCGCGTGGTACTGCCGGAACACCCCGATCACGCTATAGCGTGCCGCCTCGAGACCGCGCACCGGTGCATCACGAACCTGATCGCGGCGGCTGGCCGCTTATGCTTCGGCCTCGACCAGTACGGTAATCGCTCCCGGCTCGATAACCCGCAGAAGACCTTCATCGACGTCGACGCGCAATCCTCCGAATCGCGCACGCAATAGTATCTAGAATTGAGAGCTTCGCACGTTCTATTGCGTTATCAGGCATCGTCTCCAGGCTGGAATTGAGAACGTGCCTAATGAGTTGCGTTGTCACATCCACTCAGCCCACTAGGTGCCGGGGCAGCCCGAAATTATTGTGTGGGAGGCTTGTGGTTCCAGCTTGCTGGCGCGATAGCGCATCCCACTGACCTATTAGTAAACTTTATCGGTGATATGCGGATGTAATATCACTTCAGAGTTTCGACGATATATGCCCTTCGATTGAATCGTTGGCGACCGGGGTGAATCATTGGATCGGGTTGAAGGCCTGGGCAAACAGTCTGGTGTTTCCCGCGGTGTAGGCGCTGTCCCTGTCGGACAGATTTTCAATCGCGCTTGGCGCTCTTGTTTGCACCGAGGCGTTTTTCCACGCCGGGCAGCATCATGTCGCGGACATCGGAGCCGGATATTCCGGCATTGGCGACTGGCCCAGGCGATGATCTTCCCGTCGAACGCATCGATGACGAATTCGACGCGGACGACCGCACCATTCTCAGCAGGTGAACTCCAGACCATCGGCGCACAAGCGCAGGTTCGATCGCATCATCATAACCTTGCCATCGTGGACTCGGCCGTTGCTTTCCAGCAGCATGGTATGGTTCGCCGTGATCCGACGGAGACGCTTGCGATTGACGGGTGGCTGATCGGCGGCTCGCCTTTCCCAAGGAGAAGGGCGGCGATCCGCCGATCAGCCATAAGTCGGCTGCGCATCGACCAGCCTGCGAATGGCAGGAAGCAGTTCAACGTCATCGGCCTTCAAATAGTGTCCGGTCGAAAGCGGGGGCAATGCACCATGTCCACCACGCGTTACCGTGCCGACGACAGCGACCCAGACAAGGAGGAGGAACTATGGCACCTGCTAGGTTTTGCGAGTGCTGATCGGCAGCGGAGACCTCCGATCGCCGGGCCTACACCATCGGAAGACGTTTTGCAGGTGCGTGGCAGTCCTCCCCGCGCAGTTCGTGAAGTCACAAGTGAAGCCGATCGAAAGCGACGTCAGATACTGGCGCCGACGGCCATGTTAAGATAAGAATGACGTCGGCGCAGTTTTCAGCAGTCCGAATGTGTATTACTATCTGACGAACCACGATCGTTATGAGGTCGACTTGAGACAGCAAAGTCCAAGCGCGACACTTGATTTGAGCGAGTACTGCCCTTATTCTTCAATAGGCAGAGCCAATGACGCTTTGATCCGATCCATCACGACCATCGTCTTGACTGCTTTGATATCGGACTCATGAAAAAATCGGCGGGTAAATGCCTCATACTCGGCCATGTCCTGGACAGAGATCAAGAGAACAAAATCGGCTTCACCCGTTACATAGTACGCACTCATGATCTCAGGCGTGCGCCGAACCGCCTGCTTGAACCGATCAATGATATCTACCCGCTCACGCTCGAGACTGATCGACGCCAGCATGAGCATGGGACGACCCACGGCTTGTGGCGAGACTATGGCAACATCAGCCTCGATCACACCTTCATCACGCAGTCGCTTCAGTCGCCGCTGACAAGCTGTCGCAGAAAGGCCCGCAAGTTCGCCCAATTCAGCCGTCGTCAGGCGATTGTCGCGCTGCACTGCGTTGAGAAGCTTGCGATCAACTCGATCCAGGTCCATTTCACGATCACTGCAAAAAAGGAAAGATTTGCGCAGAAAAACTGCTTGGCTCACACGATATTAGCCTGAGTTCCACAAGGATCAAGCCATAAAATGATCCGATCAGCGAAAGGCATTTGCCTCCCGGTGGTGAACCTCTTGTCCTTATAAGTTCGGCCGAATGGTATGATCGCCCGCAAGGTAGCTCGATGGCTTCTCAATCAAGGCATTTTCGTTGCTCACAACTGCAGAAATGGGCGTCCTGAGTAAGTTTTGCGCTCTTTACCCACGAACACGGATCTGATGACGATCATGACAAGCCATTTTCTTCCTTTGGACGTCCTCCGGCAGGAATTTCCAGCCACCAAAAACGCCATTTATATGGATGTTGCAAATCAGGGGCTCATATCCAGAACCACCCGCACGTCTATGGATCAACATCTTGATAATCGGCTAAATGGCCTGAATGACGAAGAAGGAATGATGCAGCTTGTCGAGCGAACACGTTCGAGATTCGCTGAATTCGTGGGGGCCGAAAAAGACGAAATCGCCGTTACGAAGAATGCATCAGAAGGCATTAACATAATCGGAAACGCGATTGTTTGGAAGCCGGGAGACAACGTTGTCCTGTGCCGCCAGTTGGAGCACGCAAACAATATCCTCCCTTGGCTGCAACTCAGGGACAAGCACGGAATTGAGCTGCGGGTGGTAGAAACTGAAAACGGTGCAATCCCGTGCGACGCTATTATCGATCAGACCGATTCTCGTACCCGTATCGTCACAGTTTCGACCGTTACAATGGTCCCGGGCTTCAAGACAGTGATGGAGCCGATAGCTGCGGCTTGCAAGCGCCTCGGTACCTTTCTTTTGGCCGATGCCTCCCAATCAGTTGGTATACTACACACCGATGTCACTCAGCTTGGCGTCGACGGTTTGGTGGCATCATCTTACAAGGGGTTAATGGGCCTCTATGGGTTGGGATTTCTGTATTGCCGCCGGGAATGGGCCGATCGCCTAAGCCCTGCCTACCTCGCTCGCTTCAGTGTCGATTTGGGCGACGCGCCAGAGTCGGCTCCAATATTCGACTCGGTAAGATTGCGCGCCGGCGCGCCCCGTTTTGAAATTGGCCATTACAACTTTCCCGGCGTTATTGCGGTCTACGCGTCCATCGGACAGCTGATCGAAATTGGCACGCCCGCCATTGAACAAAGTGTTACATCGGTTGCAAGGCGACTGGCATCGGGCCTCCTAGATCTCGGACTGCCCGTCTGCGGCGGAGCACCAGGCGATCATACCGGGAGTATTGTTGCGCTTGGGGATCCAGCACCTGGTTCGCGCGAAGCAGATAGCCGCATTCAGTCGCTTCACGAGCATTTGCTGAAGAACCAGGTGATCGTCTCGGTTCGCCGGGGAATGCTTCGCTTCTCGCTACATTTATACAACACAGCAGACGAGGCTGACCGAGTTGTCGGCCTGGCAAAGAACTGGCTGGCATAGCCGCACGCTTGCATTCTCAAGGAGGGATCGGAGTATTCATGTCGTCCATCAGCGCACAAACGGTAGAGCTTCTCAAACAACTTATAAAAATTGAGAGCATCAACCCTTCAGCGTCGGCGAAGGGGAGCGGTGAACAAAAGATCGCTGAGTTCCTCGAGGCCTTTTGCCGAGAGCGAAATCTGCCCTTTGAGTATCAGGAGGTCACCGACGGCCGCGCCAACTTCTTCACCTGGGTTCCTGGGCAGGAGCCCGATAGGCGTGTCCTGTTCATATCGCATATGGACACGGTGCCGGTTGACAATTGGGAGGCAGATCCTTTTTCGCCAGACGAGAGGGACGGTCGGATTTATGGGCGAGGAAGTTGTGACGATAAGGGCCCGCTCGCGGCAATGCTCATGGCTCTTAGCACCCTAGGGGAACGTAAGCCACGATGCACGATTGTTTTGGGTGCAAGCGTCGACGAAGAGTACCGGAAGAAAGGAGCGCGAAAAATCGCTGAATCAGGTGTGTCCTACGAGGCCGCAGTGGTCGGTGAGCCTACTGACTTGGAGCTTGTCGTTGCACATAAGGGCTCGGTCCGCTGGCAGGTTGAAGTGGAGGGTGTACCCGCTCACAGCTCCAAGCCCCATCTTGGGGTGAACGCGATCACAGGAATGGCCAAGGTTATCTTGGCACTCGACAAGATCAATGCAACTCTGTCCAAACGCGCGCACCCGCTGGTTAGCCCCCCGACTCTCACGATTACACTCATCGAAGGGGGTACGGAATTGGCGACGGTACCGCCATCCTGCCGCGTGTGGATCGACCGGCGGCTTATACCGGGAGAACGACCGGCAGACGCGCTACAGGAGGTAGAGAACATACTGGAAGGCCTGCGCCAGGGTCCCGATGGGATCAAGGTGCGCTCGCTGCTACCCGCTCTGGAAGATCCAGCCCCCCCGAGCGCGGAAGCAACAAAGATCGCCGCAGTAGCGGCAAAGGCATGTGCTGAAGTTGCCGGAACGGGCCAGCACCGCGGAGTTCCATATGGGACGGATGCGAGTCAGCTCTCGTTGGGAGGTATTTCCTGCGTTATTCTTGGACCTGGAAGTATTGATCAGGCTCATACTGCCAACGAGTATGTCGAAATTGATCAGCTGACTAAAGCTGTCGAAATCTACCAAAAGATTATGCTTAGCTACTAGGGCCCATCTGGCGCAATCACACAGGAATAGGTCCCGCGATGCCGTCGGCTTCGCGGGCCTATTTACCCCCAAGATCGATTTTCAAGCCGTATGAAGCCACTCACATGATGTCGCTGATGCCGGATAATCATGACTGAGCTCCGATGCGACAAGAGTCTGGCGCATTGGAACGGATCTAATTGGCTGCGGGGTCCTTCGCGTCCGACATCGGCGGCCTCATGGTCAGATTCAGGCGAAGAGACCGGCCGCCTTATTTTCCGGCTTGTCATCGTGACCGATGGTTGAGGTAGATAAACTCTTCTCGGCGGAGGCCGATGATCATTTTCATGATGAATGCGGCATATTCGGAATCTTCGGCCCTTGGGATGCGGCCACTGTCGTCACCCTCGGCCTGCATGCCCTGCAGCACCGGGGCCAGGAGGCGGCGGGCATCGTCTCCTATGACGGCACGCAGTTCCACGTCGAACGTCATGTCGGCCTGATCGGCGACACCTTTACCAAGAAGCCGATCCTCGAGCGGCTGAAGGGCACGCGCGCCATCGGCCACACCCGCTACGCCACCGCCGGCGGACCCGGGCTGAGCAACGTACAGCCCTTCTTCGCCGAGTTGGCCGACGGCGGCTTTGCCATCACGCACACCGGCAACATCACCAATGCGATGCTACTGCAGCGTACGCTGCAGAAGCAGGGTTCGATCTTCTCGTCGACGTCGGACACCGAAACGATCCTGCATCTCATCGCAACCAGCAGCGGGAAGGACGTCAATTCGCGCTTCATAGATGCGGTTCGCCAACTGGAGGGCGCGTTCTCACTGGTAGCGCTGTCGTCCACAAAAATGATCGGCTGCCGCGACGCGCTCGGGATCCGGCCGCTGGTACTGGGCGAACTTGACGGCGCCTGGATCCTGGCCTCAGAGACCTGCGCGCTCGACATCATCGGTGCGCGCTTTGTTCGAGACCTGAAGCCTGGCGAGATGGTCATCGTCACCGCTGAGGGAGTGGAGAGCCTGTTCCCGTTCGAAAAACAGAAACCGCGGTTCTGCATTTTCGAGTATGTCTATTTCTCTCGTCCGGATCGTCGGTCGAGGGCCGCAACGTCTATGAAGTGCGAAAGAAAATTGGCGCCGAGCTCGCCAGCGAGAACCCGGTCGATGCCGATATCGTAGTGCCTGTGCCTGACGGCGGCACGCCGGCCGCGATCGGCTTCGCCCAAGCCGCCGGCCTGCCCTTCGAGCTCGGCATCATCCGCAACCACTATGTCGGCCGCACCTTCATCCAGCCGACCGAATCCATCCGCCACATGGGCGTCAAGCTGAAGCACAATGCCAACCGCCGGATGGTCGAGGATAAGCGGATCGTACTGGTCGACGATTCCGTAGTGCGAGGCACAACCAGCCAGAAGATCGTACAGCTGCTGCGTGATGCAGGCGCGAAGGAAGTGCATATGCGCGTCGCATCGCCGCCGACACGCTCCTCATGCTTCTATGGCGTCGACACGCCCGAGACGGCGAAACTCTTAGCGTCGCGCATGTCGATCGAGGAAATGGCCAAATTTATCCGTGTCGATTCGCTCGGCTTCCTGTCGATCGACGGGCTTTATCGAGCTCTCGGCGAAACGGCCCGTGAGAACAAACAGCCTCAATTCTGCGACGCCTGCTTCACTGCCGAGTATCCGACCCGCCTGCTCGACCAAAAGGCGCTGAACGTCCGGGCTCTGTCGGCTTTCGCCGCAGGCGGACAATGAATCTGGCTAGCCAGTTGGAGCGGCTTCGTGGTCGGTATGAACCCCGAAGGACTGCCTGCTCGGAAGGTTGAAGGGTGGTCAGCCTGCGTGTTTCGGTAATTCCCGGACACCCTTTTCGCTAAATCCCGGACAGTGATTTCAGTAATTCGCGGACAGCGATTCCGCTAAATCCCGGACAGTTTTCGGGAGCGGATTTAGCGGTCGGTTCTTGGCTGCGCCGTTCTGGCAGTTTGGCCTCTCACGATGATGTTGAGAGGGGCCATGCCGAGACGGAAGCAAGCGAGACGAACGAGTGTGAGGGACATCCAAGCGATCTTGCGCCTGACCCATGAGCAGGGTCTTTCGGTGCGTGAAGTGTCGGAACGGCTGAAGATCAGCAAGACGACAGTATCGACCTATTTGCTACGGGCGCGGGAGGCCGGGCTGTCATGCTGGCCTCTGCCGCCGGGCCACGACGACGCGACACTTGAGCGGCTGCTGTTTGGCCGTGCCGGGCGTCCGCCGCAAGACCTGAGCGAACCGGACTTTGCGCTGATCGCCAGGGAGCTGAAGCGCAAGGGGGTGACGCTGACGCTGTTGTGGCAGGAGTATCGCGCCGCCCATCCCGACGGCTACGGCTACACCTGGTTCTGCGAGCACTTCGCCGCTTTCGAGCGCCGGACGAGCGCGACATTCCGCAATCGGCATGCGGCGGGCGCGGTGATGCAGACGGACTATGCCGGGCAGACGGTGCCGGTGATCGATCCGGCGACCGGCGTCATTTACCCGGCGCAGATTTTTGTCGCGGTGCTGGGCGCATCCAATCTGACCTTCGCCTTTGCCAGCTCCAGTCAAAAGCTGCCGGACTGGATCGAGGGCCAGGTACGAGCGCTCGCCTTCTTCGGCGGCGTCACCAGAGCGATCGTGTGCGACAACCTGAAGGCCGGTGTCGTCAAGGCGCTGTGGTTCGAGCCGACGCTGAACGCGACCTTTGCCGCCATGGCCGAGCACTACGACACCACCGTCCTGCCGACCCGCAGCCGCAAGCCGCGCGACAAGGCAAAGGTCGAAGGCGCGGTGCTGATTGTCGAGCGCTGGATTCTGGCGCGGCTGAGGAATCGATCCTTCTTCTCGATCGCCGAGCTCAACGCGGCGATCGCCGAACTGCTCGAGGAGTTGAACAACCGGCCGATGCGCCATATCGGCCAAAGCCGCCGCGAACTGTTCGAGGAGATCGAGCGGGCTGCCTTGAAGCCGCTGCCGGCGGCACCGTTCGAATACGCCGAGTGGAAGTCGGCGAAGGTCCATCCTGATTACCATGTCGAGGTCGACAAGACCTTCTACTCGGTGCCGCACCGGCTGATCGGGCGCACCGTCGAGGTGCGGCTCACGCATCGAGTGGTCGAGATCTTCCACGATCACCAGCGTGTCGCCAGCCATGTGCGTCGCTCGCAGCGTTCCGGCCATGTCACCGTCAACGAACACATGCCCAAGGCGCACCAGCGCTACGCTAACACCACGCCGGCCAGCCTGATCAGCCGGGCGGCCAGGATTGGCTCCAACGCCGCCATCCTGGTCGAGCGCATGATGCGCGACCGACCGCATCCGGAACAGGGATACCGCTCGGCCATGGGCATCCTGTCGCTGGCGCCGCGCTATGGGCCGGAGCGTCTCGATGCCGCCTGCGAGCGGGCGCTGCTGATCAACGCGATCGCCTACTCCTCCGTCACCGCCATCCTCAAAGCCGGTCTCGACCGAGCCAGCTCTGCAGAACCGGCAAAGCCGACACCCCAGCACGCCAACATCCGCGGCTCCACCTATTACCAGTGAAGGAAAGGAAGAAAGAATGCTGACGAACCCCACCCTCGACCAGATGCAAACCCTCGGTCTGGCCGGCATGGCTGCCGCCTGGCGCGAACTGGCCGAACGGAACAACGCCAACGAGCTCAGCCGTGACGAGTGGCTCGGCCTGATGCTCGACCGCGAGGTCGCTATACGGGCCGACAAGCGCGTCCGGAACCGGCTCGCCTCAGCCAGGCTGCGCTTTCCCGAAGCCTGCATCGAGGACATCGACTTTGCCGCGCCACGCGGGCTCGACCGGCGCAGCACCATGGCGCTCGCCCAGGGCGAATGGCTGAAAGCGCATGAGAACCTGATCGTCACCGGCCAGACCGGAACCGGCAAGTCGTGGCTAGCCTGCGCCTTCGGCCGGCAAGCAGCACGGCTTGATCATTCCGTGCTCTATGTGCGCGTGCCGCGCCTGTTCGAGGATTTGGCGCTCGCCCGTCTCGATGGCCGCTTCCCACGCCTCATCGACAAACTCACCCGCGCACAACTGCTCATCCTCGATGACTTCGGAACCCACTCCCTCACCGACCAACAGCGCTTCCATCTGTTCGAAATCGTCGAGGAACGCTATCGCCGCAAATCCACCCTGATCACCGCCCAGGTCCCGGTGGCCAGATGGCATGACCTGATCGCAGACCCCACCGTCGCCGACGCCATTCTCGACCGGATCGTGCACAACGCCCACCGCATCGTGCTTCAGGGCGACAGCATGCGAAAGCAAAAGGCTGCGCCCCTCTTGACCGGCACCGAAAACGGCGAAATCAATCATCCATGAACGCAACAAGGCACCCGAGGACCGACGCCGCCAGACTGTCCCGACATTAGCGAAACCACTGTCCGGGAATTAGCGGAACCCCTGTCCGCCTTTTTGCGAAATGCGCAGTCAGCCAAAGGGCAAACCTGGCCTGGTAACGTTGAACTCGGACGGGAACCAGTCTGCGAGCTTACTGCGGAAGGATTCGATCCAGCTTAAGCCCGAAGTACGCACCACCTCTGAGCGATCCCTGGTCCGTGTATGTTCGAACACGGCTCGCCGACAGATGCAGCGTCGGTGTCCGGGCACAGCGCCGCTGCGCAGATCAGTCGATCAATCTTCGGCCTGCTGTTGTGAAGCAGGTCGCGATCGCGTCGGGCGGGTCAAAAGGTGCGGATCGGCGGTTTGCGCGATTAGATCCTCAGAAAGGTCCGGCTGCTCGGCCAGGACTTCGCGGATCGTTTTACCGGAGGACAGGACAAGCTTTGCAAGCTCCGCCGCCCGATCATACCCGATCGCGGGCGTCAGAGCTGTTGCCACGGCGGTGCTGGCTTCGAGATGTCTGCGGCAAGTCTCTGCATTGGCGGTAATGCCCACTACGCACTTCGTGCGCAGAACATCGACGGCATTGGTCAGAAGCTCAAGCGAGTGCAGTATGTTGTAGGCGATCACCGGCTCCATGACGTTCAGCTGCAGCTGTCCCGCTTCGGAGGCGAGTGTAATCGTGAGATCGTAACCGATGATCTGGAAGGCGACCTGATTGACCACCTCCGGCACTACAGGATTGACCTTTCCGGGCATGATCGAGGAGCCGGGCTGAAGCGCTGGCAAATTGATTTCGTTGAAGCCGCCACGCGGGCCGCTGGAAAGCAGCCGCAGATCGTTGCATATCTTCGAGAGTTTCGTGGCCGTCCGCTTCAGCATTCCCGAGAAGAGCACGAAGGCACCGGTATCCCAGCAGGCTTCGATCAGATTTCCGGCCGGGACGACGGGCAGGCCGGAAATCGCGCGCAACTCGGCGACAGCTGCCGCCTGATAGCCGGGGTTCGTATTGATGCCGGTGCCAATCGCCGTGCCACCGAGATTGATTTCATGGAAGAAGGCGGAAATCTCACCGAGACGGGCTACATCTTCGCGTAGTGTCGTCGCGAAAGCCTGAAACTCCTGGCCAAGCGTCATCGGAACAGCGTCCTGCAACTGCGTTCGGCCAAGCTTGATCACGTCCGAAAAGTTCTCCGCCTTGGCCTCCAACTCGCCCGCGAGCTGCTCCAAAGCTCGCTGCAGCGTTCCCCGCGACAGAAGGATCGCAAGACGGATCGCTGTCGGATAAACATCGTTTGTCGATTGAGCGAAGTTGACCTCGTTATTGGGATGCAGTTGGTCGTATTGTCCGCGTGGCAGTCCCATGATCTCCAAGCCGCGGTTGGCGATCACCTCATTGATGTTCATGTTGGTCGAAGTGCCGGCGCCGCCCTGAAACACATCGAGCGGGAACTCGGCACGATGTCTGCCCGCCGCGATTTCTGCACAGACTTGGCAGATGACATCGGCCTTTTGCTTGTCCAGATCGCCGAGCGCGGCGTTGGCGCGTGCCGCTGCCATTTTCACGTAGGCAAGCGACTTAATGAAGTTCGGAAAATGGCTGATCCGGATACCCGAAATCGGGAAGTTAGCGATGCCCCGAGCCGTCTGCGGGCCATAATAGGCATCGACCGGGATGCTTACAGGGCCAAGCGGATCTTTCTCGATGCGCTCTATTTGTGGAGCCTTCTTCACCACGATTACCTCAGTCATTGCGCTGGCGCAGTTGGCTCGGAGGCGCATGTCAGTTGGACGCCTCCAACTCGGAGCTCATCGAAGCCTCGTCATAGCTCCGCGGGCCGAGCGGTCCATAGGCCACAAGGAAAGTAGCCTCCGGGCTTCGAAGTAGTTGCGGCGCGGATCCGGCCGGGGGACAGAAGAGAACCAGCTCGCTCCGCCTCCAGGTGGCGCACGACCTATTGTTTAGCCCGATCGCCGTTTGGATCGAAAAACGCCCGGAGCGAAGCGTCGCATTCGTAGAGTTTGCCGGCGATCTCGATTTCCCATCTACTGTTTTCGATCAAGTCCTTCGTGACACCAGCGGGGTGGTTTACATATCCCATTCCGATTGACGTTCCGATGGTAAAGCTCTTCACGCCGGAGGAAATATATCCGACAATCCTCCCGTCGCAGCGGATAAGCTCTTCGTGAAATAGGACTGGCTTCGGATCGCGAAGCTTGAATGATACCAGTCGTTTTTTAAGTGGCCCGGCATTTTTCTGGGACGTCAATGCCTCTTTTCCTATAAATCCGCCCTCTTTATTCCAGTCCACCGTAAATCCCAACCCCGCTTCAAGCAACGTATCAACTGGCGTTAGATCGAGCTGGTATTCTCGGTAAGCGCGCTCGGACCGCAGATGTTCAAGCGCGTGGTACCCTGCAGCCTTGAGGCCATACGCCTGGCCGGCCTCCCAAACAACATCGAACACGTGCTGTGCCATCTCGGTTGGAATATGAAGCTCCCAGCCAAGTTCTCCGACATAAGTTAGCCTGTTGGCTATCACACGAGCATATCCGATATCGATTTCCTGACTGGTAGCGAATGGGAACGCCGAATTCGCCAGATCTGTGTCGGTTACCTGCGATAGGATCTCGCGCGATCGCGGGCCTTGCAATGAGAGGACCGCGTACCCAGACGTGAGATCACTGACCGTGACATTCCATTCGTCTGTAATGTGTTTTGTGATCCAGGCCTTATCCCGGGGATGGACGGTCGCTGACGAGATGATTAGGAACTCTGTCTGCGACAAGCGGTTTACAGTGATATCTGTCTCTATCCCGCCCTTTCCATTGAGCATGTGGGTGTATACCAGCTTTCCTACAGGTACATCCACGTTGCCGGCGCAAAGCCACTGAAGGAAACGGCAGGCATCGCGACCCTGAACCAAGTGCTTGCCGAAAGAGCTTTGGTCCAACAAGATGGCATTGTTACGGGCAGCCTTGCACTCCTGACTGGTATATTTGAACCAACTCGGCTCGTCGTAGGAGTAGACGTTTTTAGTCGATTCCCCCTCCCCCGCGAACCACATGGGACGCTCCCATCCCATTCCTTCGCCAAAGCTAGCTCCAAGCCTCGCCCACCGATCGTGAAGAGCGCTTTTGCGGACACCTCGGGACGTTTCAGGCTGGTAAGCCGGCCAGTGCATCTTATAGTGAAGACCCAACACTTCGGCTGTGCGATCGTGCAAATATCGTTTATTGATCTGGAAGGGATGGAACCGGGCGACATCCACGAAGCTGATGTCCATCTGAGGCTCACCGGCAATGATCCACTCTGCCAGAGCTCGTCCTGCTCCCGCGCCGTATTCAATGCCCTCTGAATTATAACCTGTCGAAACAAAAAGATTTTTCGATCCAGGGACTTCACCAATCATGAACAGAAGGTCAGGGGTGAAACTTTCAGGACCATTGAAAAACTTTGCAATGCCGCAGTTCGCAAGATCAGGAACAATCTCTATCGCTTTGGTCATCGGTAGCTCAAAGTGGTCCCAATCTTCAGGAAGCTCGATGTACGCCGTTTCCTTCGGAAGCTTCCCCATCGGCAAAGGTTTTCCCCAAGGCTCGAAGGCACCAACCAAGAGCTTTCCTGTATCTTCCTTGAGATACACATGCCCGTCGGTGTCGCGTAGCACTGGCAAGGTGGGCGTCACGAAATCCATGGCTTCGGTCACTACATAAAAGTGCTCTGCCGCGTATATCGGAATTCGTGCACCTAACTTCGACGCAAGTTCTCTGGTCCAAAGCCCACACGCAAGTACGAGAATTTCAGTTTCAACAACTCCGTCATTAGTTCGAACCTGGTAGTGCCCGTCTGCTGTGCGCCAGAGGTCTGTGACTTCTGCGTTTTCGGAAATCTTTACGCCGTTCTTTTTGGCGCCAAGAGCTAACGCCATGCATGTGTCGACAGGATTGGTCTGGCCGTCACCAGGGATAAAGACTGCGCCTTCGATGATTGACGCGTTGAGCGCTGGATAGAGTTTTTTCGCCTCGCTCGGCGAGATCATGTTGGCCTCAAGGCCAAAACTTTTGGCGATCGAGGCGTTGCGTGCAGTTTCGTATAGGCGTTCCTTGGTTCTGGCGACCCCAAGCGTGCCATTTCGCTTAAATCCGGTGGCTTGGCCAGTCTCGGCCTCCAGCGCGGAGTAAAGTTCAGCATTGTATTTTGCGATCTCCGTCAGTGCGTGGGTCCCACGCGTCTGCATGATCAAACCCGCGGCGTGCCAAGTTGTACCGGAGGTAAGACTGTTGCGCTCCAAGAGTGCGACGTCCTTCTTACCGTTCTTTGCAAGGTGAAAGGCAACACTTGCTCCCGCGATCCCTCCACCAACTATGAGGATCTCGTGGTGGCGAGTCGCTGTTTCACGAGGACGGAAAGGCGGATTCGTAATCATATGTATCCTTGTTCGGTTTCACTCGGAGCTGGAGCGGCAAGGTGTTTCGACGAGTTCGGCCATGTTGAGCTTATGCAGGCCGCTACCGCGCATTTCCGGCTTTATGATCATGAGTCAGTCACTTTCCAGCAGACTAAGGGGCGAGGCTCGCGTAGATCGCGCTAATTGGGCCGCAAAAGCGGTGTCGTTCTGCGTATTCTTCGGTTGGGCGCTGATTTATTGCGCGCGGAGAGCGGGCGGCGCTGATGAAGCAAGGTCAATCTGATCGCCTTGCAAAGCGCGCCGCAATCCGCTCGCTAGTCACAGCGCTATCGAGGGCGGTGAAGGGCCGCTATGTGAGAGATGGCGCAGTTTGCCATCTGGGCGCTCCGACACGGCATCATATAGGTTGCCGACACAAACTGCTTGAGGAAACCATCGACAGCCAACACAATGATGAACCTGGGGCATACCCAGAGAAGACCCCACCCCCGATATCCTCTGCGGCGTGGTCGCCTTTGCCGTCGGACGGCCAAGGAAGCTGAAGGGCGGGCGCCCCCCTCACCGTCCGCCCCCCAGCGAATAGAACCAGCGCTTTGCCCAGTGCCACGGCTGTCCCGCGCGCGACTGTGAGACGCGCGTCGGCACCCTCGAGCTCGCGCATCCCAAGCTGCGGAGGGCTCTGCTTCCCGGTTAAACGACGCTGACCGCAGTCGTGCGGGAGGTTGGCGTGAACGACCAATAGCGGCCGCTGCTGACCAGATCCGGTGAAGTCCTCAGCTCGTCGCCACCACGGTTGCCGCGAAGCTGCATGGTACCAATCCAAGCGATCGGCTCAACGGCTAGATCAAGTGGAAGACAATGGTCGGCGGCTTCTTCTCCAAGATGCCATAGTCCGCCTCGCAGGTGCGCTGCTCCTGCTCATGGCGATGAAGGAGCTTGTTAGGCCAGATGAGCCATGATCCGCTTCTGGGCCTGCCGGCATTGGGCTGATACGCCGGCTGCATGCCAGAGCGCGCGGCGACCAAGTCCCCAGCTACACCCTTCCGTGGGCACTATCTCGCATCGATTGAGAAAGATCTGTGGCATTGACGGGTTATGAGTGACCGGAATATTGATAGTTGCCAAACAGGTAAATTCAGCGCTCTTCCCGGGTGAGATGAAAAGTTAACGGATTGGGAAGCGACTTCCGCCACCTTCCCAATCCGGCTGCCTAAAAGCTTTCTTAGTCTACGATTATCAACTCTCGTGCGACGTCGGCTAGCCGCTCGCCACCCTTTTCGGTAACAACAAACGACTCCGAGATTGCGGCTCCGAAGGCAGGAGGCCTCACTCCTGATTGGAAATGGAAGCACATGCCAGCCTGGAGCACGGTCTTTTCGCCAGCGCGAATGCTCACAGTACGCTCGCCCCAGTCAGGCGGGAAATTCATGCCGATTGAGTAGCCGGAACGGCCTTTTTTGACGTACCCGTGGCGGTTTAGAACGCTCAGCCAAACGGTGTTCAGTTCGTCGACGATTACACCCGGCTTTGCCATTTCTAGAACAGCGTCGCCACCTTCGATGATGGCATTGGCGAGGTGCTGGGCCTCCTTAGGTGGCCTTCCCATATAGACCGTACGCGTCAGAGGCGCGTGATAGTGGCGCCTGGCCGCTCCAATCTCCAGGAGAACCAGCCCCGACCTGGGCAGGGGCTTGTCCGACCATGTGAGGTGTGGAGCGTTCGTCTTCTCGTCAACTTGGATCAATGGACAGAGGCTTGTATAGTCACCGTACTTCCCATCAACACCTCTTGTCTGATCGGCATAAATCTGAGCGACGATTTCGTATTCAGGAACTCCTGGCTTCAGATTATTGATCGCCTGGCGCATGGTGTGGCTGACAATCCGACCCGCTTCCCTCATGTAGACGAGTTCGGCGTCGGATTTAACCAGTCGGGCCCAATTAACGAGGCCGCGGCTGTCAGAGAACTTTGCATTTGGAAGGCCGTTGACAAGGTGCTGATGCGCCCGCGCTGTATAAAAATGCGCATCGAGCTCGACCCCTATGCGATCGGATCCCCAACCGCGGGATTTTATGATTTCGCTGACTTCGTCGTAGGGATGCAGTTCCACGTGATGGAGCCGGTCATCGGAGAAGTTGATGATATCCTCAGCAGCCAGGTTCGTCGTTGCACGAGCGCCGTTTACGTCAACCAGCCGTCCGATCCACACCGGCGAGTCCGACTTCAGATGCAATAGAACCACTTGAGGCGTGTAGAAGGACCAGGCGTCATAGCCGGTCAGCCAGCACATATTTGCGGGGTCTTGGCAGATTAGCAGGTCAAATCCTGCTTCCTCCATCCGTCTCTTCACGTCTTGGATACGACGTCCATACTCCGCCGGCTGAAAGGGTTTCTCAAAGTCCATTTGTAGTCGTCCTCTAAACCTAGGTTGGCTGACCGGACCAAGCATTCATGCCCAATCCGTGCTGGTTCCAAACCTAGCATGCTTCAGAGGCCTGCTTCGCGCGGACCTCTTCGTCCAATCGCAGAAAACCTGCGTTATTTGGGCTCCGTGCGCAGCTTCACCTCCCCTTGGGAAAGGGGCTCGGCGCATGTCCGCAGGGCTGCGGCCTTTTGAAATAGCCGGACAACGGTGGAAATGTGACCCGCCGCTTGATCCACGGAAGAGCGACGCCGAGGGCGGGGCTCTTCTGGAGAACGCTGCAGTACAGGCAAGCTGGCGTCATCCAGATCAGATGGACCACCTGGGACGGACCACGCCCGTGCAAATATCCTGCCCGAAGGCCGTCGTGAAACCGCCTAGGCAAAGCGGCGTTGCGCATGGCCCCCTGTAGGGCATTGGCGGCGGAGACAATCCCCGATTTTAGCATTCCAATACCGAGCTAATACGCCTCCCCCATGCCAGAGCCCGCCTGGCATACTGGTAGCGGTGACGTGCTGACCCACAACTACCTGGTTTCATTTATGCACTGTTCAATCTGCTAAAGACGCCCCGCAACTTGGCGCTCGCAAGACGCGGGCCGCGACATCATTTGTCCGAAGCGCCGCCGAAAGGCGCGCTACTTTGCAAGCTTCGTCGTCTTGGACACAAAGCGACGAAGCGGCTTTTTACCCGGTCCTCAAAATTGACCGGAATGTTGCGCTATGCTGCGTTCGTCCGATCCGCCATCACGCCGGCAACGATCTCGCCGAAGGAAGCTGGCGTCGGCACGATGGTGACGCCGGCCTCCTTCAAGATCTCGACCTTCTCTTGAGCAGACTCGCCGAAGGCGGATATGATGGCGCCGGCATGGCCCATGCGGCGGCCCTTCGGCGCGGAAAGACCGGCAATGTAGGCGATCAAGGGCTTGCGCATATTATCGCGCGCCCAGAGCGCGGCTTCGGCTTCCTGCGGGCCGCCGATCTCGCCGATCATCACCACGGCGTCGGTATCGTCGTCCTGCTCGAACAGTTCCAGGATGTCTTTGAAGGACGAGCCGTTGATCGGGTCGCCGCCGATCCCGACGCTGGTCGACACGCCGATGCCCAGCGCCTTCATCTGTGATGCGGCCTCGTAGCCGAGCGTGCCGGAGCGGCCGACGATGCCGACGCGGCCGGGAAGATAGATGCTGCCGGGCATGATGCCCATCAGCGCCTGGCCGGGCGTGATGATGCCGGCGCAGTTCGGCCCGATCAGCCGCATGCGGTCCTCGAAGCGGTAGCGGCGCATGTAGCGCTTGACCCGCATCATGTCCTGCGAGGGAATGCCGTCGGTGATGCAGACGCAGAACTTGATGCCGGCATCCGCCGCCTCCATGATCGAATCGGCGGCGAAGGGCGGCGGCACGAAGACGATGCTGGCTTCGGCGCGAGTTTCGCGTACCGCGCCCTTGACGGTGTTGAACACCGGCAGGCCGAGATGTGTCTGGCCGCCCTTGCCGGGTGTGACGCCGCCGACCACATTGGTGCCGTAACGCTGCATGTCTTCGGCGTGAAAACTGCCGATCTTGCCGGTAAATCCCTGCACGATTGCGCGGGTGCCACGGTTAATCAGAATTGCCATTCTTTCTTCCCCTCAGCCTGCTTTTTCATCGTGGCAGACAGCCAGGCGGCGACGGCTTTGTCGGCGGCTTCGGCCAGTGTTTCGGCGACGATCACCGCCTCGCCGGAATCGGCCAGGATGCGGCGCCCTTCCTCGACCTTGGTGCCGGCCAACCGCACCACCAACGGGACGTTGACGCCGACTTCGCGGATTGCCTTGACAACACCCTCGGCGACCCAGTCGCAGCGATTGATGCCGGCGAAGATGTTGACGAGGATGGTCTTGACATTCTTGTCACCAAGGACGGCGCGGAACGATTTCGCAACCCGCTCGGGCGAGGCGCCGCCGCCGATGTCGAGAAAGTTCGCCGGCTCGCCGCCGGCGATCTTGATCATGTCCATCGTCGCCATGGCGAGGCCGGCGCCGTTGATGATGCAGCCGATGTCACCGTCGAGGCCGACATAGGAGAGGCAACGGTCACTGGCAAAGGTTTCGCGCGGATCCTCCTGCGACTTGTCGCGCAATTCGGATATTTGGGGACGACGAAACAGCGCGTTCTCATCGAACGACATCTTGGCATCCAGTGCCATCAGATTGCCATCACGCGTGACGACCAGCGGGTTGATCTCCAGCATCGAAGCGTCGTAGTCGCGAAACACGCGGTAGCAACCAAGTAGCGTTTCGGTCGCCTTGCCAATCAGGTTGTTTTCGAGACCAAGCCCGAAGGCGATCTCGCGCGCCTGATAGTGCTGCATCCCCGCGCCAGGGTCGACAGTCGCGCGAATGATTGAATCCGGCTGCTTTTCGGCAATCTCTTCGATCTCCATGCCGCCGGCCGCAGACGCGACGATCATCACCCGCTCGGCTTTACGGTCGAGAACAAAGGCGAGATAGATTTCCTGGCCTATGTCGACGGTCTCTTCGACATAGAGCCGCGACACCAGCTTGCCCCGCGGCCCCGTCTGATGCGTCACCAGCTTCCTTCCGAGCATCGCCTCGGCCGCATCGGACACTTCTTGGTCGGACGAGCAAATGCGGATGCCGCCCGCCTTGCCGCGCGCACCGGAATGGATCTGCGCCTTGACCACCCATTTGCCACCGCCGATCTCGCTGGCACGGTATGTCGCCTGCTCCGGACTGTAGGCCAGACCGCCGCGCGGCACATGCACGCCGTGACGGGCAAGCAGTTCCTTGGCCTGGTATTCGTGGATGTCCATCATGTCCTCCCGGTATGTCTACTGCGCCGCCATATGCGCCTGGCCGGCGCGCCCGATCGCCTCGTTAACCGCCAGCACGTTGCGCGCCATGCGTTCGGAAGCCGCGTCGATCATCTTGCCGTCGAGCGCCGCAGCGCCCTTTCCCAGAGCCTCGGCTTCCTTGAGCACCTCAAGGATGCGCCTGGCCCGCGCGACCTCCTTTTCAGGTGGCGAGAAGACGTCGTTGGCGAGTGCGATCTGCGAGGGGTGGATCGCCCATTTGCCTTCGATGCCGAGTGCCGCGGCGCGCTTGGCACCGGCGATATAACCCTCCGGATCGGAGAAATCGCCGAACGGCCCGTCGATGGCGCGCAGGCCGTAGGCGCGGCAGGCGACGGTCATCCGCGATAGCGCAAAATGCCACTGGTCGCCGGGATAGTCGGGGTTGAGGCCGCCAATGTTGACGGTGCGTGCCTTGTTGCTGGCCGCATAGTCGGCGACGCCGAAATGCATCGCTTCCAACCGGCCGGGCGTCGCGGCGATCGCCTCGACATTGGCCATGCCGAGCGCGGTCTCGATCAGCGCTTCGAGGCCGACGCGGGTCTTGTAGCCCTTGGCCATCTCGATCTGGTTGACCATCGCCTCGACCATATAGAGGTCAGCCGGAACGCCGACCTTCGGCACCAGAATCGTATCCAGCCGGTCGCCGGCCTGTTCCATCACGTCGACCACGTCGCGGTACATGTAGTGCGTGTCGAGGCCGTTGATGCGCACCGAGACGGTCTTGCCCTTGGCGCGCCAGTCGATGTCGTTGAGCGCCTGGATGATGTTCTTGCGGGCGCGTTCCTTGTCGGGCGGCGCGACGGCATCTTCGATGTCGAGGAAGACGAAGTCGGCGGCGCTGTTCGCCGCCTTGTCGATCATCTCCGGACTGGAGCCGGGAACGGCCAACTCGCTGCGCTGCAGCCGTAGTTTCTTCAGGTGGTTGATCGTGTGGCTCATCGCGGGCTCCCAGCATCGGGCTGTTGCTTTTGCGTCCTATTGTGTTCTTCACAAGCTAGCACGCCTTGGACGCCGGGGTTGTGCTGCCCGGCCAGTGATGCCGCACAAGATCTGCATTTTTGCGGTCGCTAACGCAGCAAATCCTCTTCC